>SHYD01000019.1 GCA_009692945.1 Dehalococcoidia bacterium
GCAGCCGCACCCGGTCCCCTTCGTAGTAGATCTTCTTCAGGGTCACTTCCTGCTGCTCTTTCAGCCAGACCGCCACCATCTCGCCGTTCTCAGCGGTGCCGGCCGCCTGAAACAGCACCATGTCGCCGTCGCTGATGAGGGCATCGATCATGGAGGTGCCCTTGACTCGGAGCGCAAAGACATCGTCGCGGCCTTTGGTCAACTCGGGCGTAACTTCCACCTGTTCGCCGTCGGCGTCAGAACGCCAGGTGTCCGCCGATGGGACGGGGATCGGCAACCCGGCGGCTATCTGACCCAGCACCGGGACCATCGTCTTGGCGCTGCGGGCTTGCCCTCCCATCAGCACGATCCCGCGGGAAACGTCGGCGTCCCGCCGGAGAAACCCGCCGCGGGCGAGTATCCGCAGGTTGTAATCGACCACCGACGTGGAGCTGATGTCGCAGCCCCGGACGATATCACGGATGCTGGGAGCGTACCCGTGCTCCTCCGTGAACCCATCGATAAAATCCAGGATCGCTCGTTGCCGCAGCGTGAGAGCCTTCAACCATGCCTCCTTCAGTTCAAACGCGCCCGCCGGCGGCAGGCGCCCCTTTCAAAGAACGCTCGTTCTACCAGAGAGTCTAGTAACGCCTGGGCTCGCTGTCAAGCGTTTTTGAAACATGTTTTCTAATTTCCTGGCTTGGGCCGGACGCCGGACAGCAACCAACCATCGCCTCCTTGTTTTTGCGCCGCTCTCCCGCACCTCCTATACTGGTGCTATGACCCCTATCGGGGCGGAGGCTCCATGACCGACCTGCTGCGCATCGCTGAACTGCCTGAATTACGCGACCCCCACTTGGTTATCGGACTGGCTGGTTGGACCAACGCCGCCGATGTCTCCACCGGCAGCGTCACCTACCTGAAGGACCAACTCAAAGCCCGCAAGTTCGCGGACATGGACCACGAACCGTTCACCAAGTACACCAGTTCCCGACCCACCGCCGCCATCGAAAACGGCCGGGTCCGCAGCCTCGCCTACCCAAAAAACGATTTCTACTACTGGAGCAATCCCGACAAGCCCCATGACCTGGTGTTGTTTATCGGGACCGAACCGGACCTGGCCTGGCCGACCTTTACCAAGACCCTGCTCGACCTGGCGGTGCAGTTGGGAGTGAGCCGGATCTGCGCCGTGGGCGGCTATTACGACTCGGTGGCCCACACCGGAGACGTCCTATGTTCCGGGACGGCTACCGACGAGGCGATCCGGCAGCAATTGGAACAGATGGGTGTCGGCCTTTCGACCTACTTCGGGCCGACTGGGATGCTCACCGCCCTGCTGTGGGAGGCCCAACAGCGAAAGATCCCGGCCGTGAGCATCTGGGGCCGGGCTCCCCACTACATCCAGGTGGCGAACCCCAACGTGTGGCACCAAGTGTTATGGCGGGTGGGGCACCTCTGCAATGTGCCGGTCGACACCATGCCGCTGATGCGCCGCGGCCAGGAACTGAACCAACGGGTCTCCGAATCGCTGAAGGACAACCCCCAGTTGCGCGAACATGTGGCGCAGTTGGAAGCGAACGCCCCAGCGCCCGGCCCGCCGATGCCCCAGACCCCCGGCGCCGCCGGCCCGCTGGAAAAGGATGACGTGCTGAGGAGCGTCGAGGAGTTCCTGCGAGGGAACCAGGACCCTTCCGAGCGCTGAAGGGTACCTGGCAGGACAGGTGCTGCCCAGACAGGCCTTTTCGACCGCATTGAGCCGCCGGTCCTGACAGGTGGCTAAGAATGTTGACCGTCGAAAAGGGGCGCATCGAACGATGCGCCCCTTTTGCTTCGTGCCCAGAACCGCATCTCAGCAGCCCGTTGGATCGACCCAGGCCTGCTCAAAGCCCCAATAGTTCGTGGATTGATGGTTAGGCGTCATGTTCTTGATGCGGCACGCCAGCACGCCGTAGTACACGCGGCCGACCGAGGGCACGTACGGCACCAGGTCGTACAGGTAGTCCTGGATCTGGTCGACGACGACCTTCCGCTTTACCGGGTCGAGTTCCTTTTTCTGGGTGTCGATCATCTGGTCCAGTTTCGCGTCGCTGTAGCGGCTCACGTTGCGGCCGGCGCCGGTGCGCACCAGGTCGCCCACCCAATAGTCGGCGAAACGCCCGCCGCCGGGCGGTCCCCAGGCGAGGTCGTAGTCGAAGCTCCGGATCACCGGACCGGAGGCGCCGGCGGGAGCGATTTCGATCTTCGTCTTGATGCCAATCAGTTCCAACTGCTTCGCTACCACCTCCAACTGCTGCGCGTAGATGGTGCCGGTCTTGAAGACAAAGGGCTTATCCTGGGTGAACTTAGCTTCCTCCAGCAGTCTCTTCGCCTTCGCTTGGTCTACTTTGAACTTTTCCTTGACCTTCTCCAACGGCCAGGCGAAGGTGTCCAGCGACTGCGGCACGTAGCCCTGGTACACGCCGCCACCACCGTCGGCAGCGATCAGGTCGTCGCGGTCGATGGCCAAAGAGAGCGCCTGTCGCACTCTGACATCGTTGAACGGCGCCACTTTGGAGTTGAACCACAGGCCGTGGATAGTCGCGGCAGCGTCGGCGTAGTAGCGGTTCTTGGGGTTGCCCTGTTTCAGGGCGTCCGAATCTATCTTCCGGATCTTTTCACCATGGGTGTGTTCGCCCCGGCCGGCCCGCAGCGCGGCCATCTCGGCGGCGGCGTCCGCAAACACGATGCCCCGGACCTCGTCGAGATACGGCAGCGGCTGACCATCAGAGCCCTTGTTCCAATAGGTGGGGTTGCGCTCGACGATGCCTTCCTGATCCGGGGTGTAGCTCTTCAACTGAAATGCGCCGGTTCCGACTGCATTCCGTTTGAAGTCACCGAACTGCTCTTTGATCTCGCGGGGCAGCATGATGTTGCGCTCGTCGCCCAGTTTATAGATGAAATCCGGGTCCGGGTCTTTCATCTTCAACACCACGGTCTGGGCATCGGGTGTTTCGACCGTGACCGCCGCCCAATAGGATTTCAGGTCCGTTTCCTTGGTCATGTATTCGAAGGTCCAGGCGACGTCGGCCGAGGTGAAGGCACGTCCGTTCAACGGGGCCTTGTTCTGGTATTTCACATTGTCCTGGAGCTTTATCGTCCAGGTCAGGCCGTCCGCCGACACCTGCCATGATTTCGCCAGGTTGCCGATCATGGTGGTGTCGGAGAAGTAACAGGCACGGGACCGGACGAGGTACTCATAAACGCCGAACCCGAAGTACGCCCGCCCACCCGCCGTGGTCGGGTCTAGGCTGGACCAGTCCGGCTGATCACGCACTATGGTCCCGCCCCGTTTGGGAGCCCCCTGAGCGCGCCACGCTTCCTTCCCCGGCTCGCACAGGGACCCGGCCTGCTGCTGTTGCTGGTTCTTGAGTTGGGCCTCGCCCTCTGCGCCCGACGGTGCGCTGGGCTCCGTCGCACGGGATGCGCAACCTGTCATCACCAGCGTCAAGGCGAGGCCACACGCCGCTAACCATTTCTTATCCAAAGGTCGTCTCCTCCTCGAGAATCCTGGTGGCACGGCGGGCGGGAACCGCGCTGCCCGTCCACATGCACCCCATTATATAACTCATGCCCCGGTATAATCTGGCCATGGACCTTCACACCGCCTGGTTCGCGTTGCAGCCGAGCGCTCCCTTTGATTTCGAGAAGGCACTGGAGCACCTGGGGTCCACCTCTCCCTTCCAGAGAGACGTCTCGATAGGCCCCGGTTGTCTGACCCGCGCCATAATGGTCGAAGGCCTCCCCATGGTGGCGCGGGTTACCAGCACCGGAACGCCGGACGCACCTGGACTTAGGTGCGTCCTATGGGCGGGCGTTGCCATCAACTCATCACTGAGCGCCACCGCCGCCAGACAAATCCGAACATTCCTTGGCATTGAGGACGATGTGGCCGGCTTCTACTCGATCGCTGAAAACGACGAAGCCATGGCGCCCCTGGTGCGGCAGTTCTACGGCTACCACCAACTGCGTTTCCCCACCCCGTTCGAGGCGGCCTGCTGGGCGGTCCTGACGCAGCACAACCATTGGAGCATCGCCCGGAAGATGAAAGAAACCCTGACTCGGGAACTCGGACCAACTCTGGTGGTCGAGGGGCTGGAATACCGAGCCTTCCCCGGCCCCGCCCAATTGCTGACGGCCGGGCCACATGCGGTGGGTTGGCTCATCAAGAACGAACGCCGTACCGCCTCGCTGCTGGCCGCCGCCGCGGCTTTCGCCGACATCGACACCGTGTTCCTTGCCGAGGCTCCGCAAGCCGACGTCGAACGGTGGCTCCGTTCTATCTCAGGCATCGGCCCGTGGTCAGCCAACTTCGTGCTCATCCGCGGCCTTGGCCGCATGGAGGTGACCCCCCTCATCGACCAGTCTCTGATGCGGGCCGCCTACGAGGTCTATGGCCCTGATCGGATCCGCCGCACCGAGGATGTGGTGAGCATCGCAGCGCGATATGGCCGGTTTCAAGGGTATTGGGTCCATTGTCTGCGCCTCCGCTCATGGATCGAGCGGCACGAGCGGCGCCGGCGGGTCGCCGTCCCCGAACCAGGGGTTTCGAGCGACCGCTGATCTTCAGAATTACGGGGCGCGGTTCGATGCGGCGGGCGTCGGGATGGCCGTGCCATCCACCTGGATGGTCACCGAAGCGGTCCTCGCAGCATTGCCCGCCCTATCCACCGCGGCGGCAAACACGATATGCGGACCCGGCGTCATCTTCCACTGCGCGTTGTAGGGCGCCTTTACAGCCGTGGCTACGGGATTCCCGTCGACATAGAAATCCACCTTTTCGACCCCGTTGTCGTCCGAAGCATCCGCCTGCAGGGTGAGCGCGTCCTGGGCGGGCATCAACAGGAACCGTGCATCTCTGGTTGGCGTCACCAGGTTGACGGCCGGCAGTGTATTGTCGATGGTGATGTTCACGGTGGACTGTTCGGTCTTTCCGCTCTTCCGCTTCACGGTCAGGCGCAGCAGATAAGGCCCCGAGAGGCCACTGCTGTCGAACGCCCCGAGAACGCCATTCGAGATGGGCGTCGTCCGGGGTGCGGCAACGGCCAACCAGGTGGCGGGAGCAGTCCCTTTACCCGCCTCTATGACATAGCTTTCGAAATCGTCTCCGGCGGCGTTCCCTCGAATGCTCACCAATGCCCGAACGAGGCCGCCGGGAGCCGGGTCAACGATGATCGGAACGGTCACAGGGGCCAACCGGTTGCTGATCTGGGTGGGCGGCTGCTCGATCTCCTGCTTTTCAGCCCATTCCCTCGCTTCCGCGGGGAGCACCAGGAACGCCTTCTCTTCGATGTCGCCCGGAGGAGTGTTCGGCCCTGCCAGCAAGCCATTGGCCCTGTCCAGCTTCAGCAAACGCCACAGGGTGTCCTTGTCCTTCGGCTCCTGTCCCTGCACGAAGATTTCTGAGCGCTTGCGCTGACATTCCGGCGTGGGCAGCAGCCCAGACGGAGCGCAGACTTCGAGGCTCACAATGTTCGCCGGGCGCTTGAACTCGCTTACCGGCACACCCTCCAGCGCACCGTTCATGAACCGCTCCCAAATGGGTCCGGTGGTGGTCCCACTGAACCCGCCGGTGAGTTTCTTGCCGTCAGAATTCCCCATCCAAACGCCCACTGCCAGTTCTGGAGTGAACCCCATGGTCCAGAAATCCTTCAGGTCTTCGGTGGTGCCCGTTTTTACGGCCGCCGGCCGGCTGCCCCGCAATTGCATGCTGTTTCCGAATATAGGCGCGCGCGCCGCATTGTCGGAAAGGATGTTTGCTATCAGATACGCGTAATCCGCCGGAATGATCCGCTCGGTCTGCGGTTCCTTGAACTCCTCCAACACGCGGCCGTCGGCATCTTCCACCTTGAGGATGACCACCGGCTCCAGGGTCCTGAGCCCGGGGCGGCGTTTATCCGGCTGGACCGGCAGCCCCTTCATTTCACCCAGGTTCGCAAACACCGAGTAGGCATAGGTGAGGTCGAGCAGTTTGACCTCACCACCGCCCAGTGTCAGGGAAAGCCCGTACCAACCCTTCCGGTTCAGGGTGGTGATGCCCATCTTGTGAGCGGTATCCAGCAGGTTTTCGACGCCCACGAACTCTATGGTCTTGATGGCAGGAATGTTCATCGAGTTGGAGAGCGCCTGGCGGATCGACACCGGCCCGGCGAACTTCTTATCGAAGTTATTTGGAGAGTAAGGTGGGTTGATCCCGTCCCGGATGGTGATCGGCACATCCAGCAGCATGGTGGCTGGGTTCCACCCCTTCATGAATGCGGTGACGTAGTTGAAAGGTTTGAACGACGAACCCGGCTGCTTTTCCGACGTGGCAATGTTGACCTGGCCGTCGATGGATGGGTCGAAATAGTCGGCGCTGCCCACCATCGCGAGGACCTCGCCGGTCCGAGGGTCGATTGCCGTGAGGGCTGCATTGTGCGCGTTGATCGACCGCGCCGTCTTGGCCACCTGCTCCGCGATGATCTCCTCGCCCAGTTGCTGAAGGTCCAGATCAAGGGAGGTGGTCACCTTGAGGCCGCTGCGGAAGAGGGTGCGGACGCCGTACTTCTCGGCGAGCAACTCCCTGATATACATCACAAAATGGGGGGCCTTGATGTCAAACTTCGCCGACCTGTACTCCAGTTCTTCTTCCCTGGCGGCGTCCGCCTCGGCTTTGGTGATGAAGTTCTGGCGGACCATCAGGTCGAGGACCTGACCCTGCCGCCGCTTGGCGGCGGCAGGGTCGAGCAGAGGGGAGTAGGCCGCAGGCAACTGCGGGATGCCAGCCAACATCGACGCCTCAGCCAGGCCGAGGTCCTTCGCCGGCTTGGCGAAGTAGCTCTGTGCAGCCGTCTCGATGCCGTAGCTGAGGTTGCCATAGTTCAATTCATTGAAGTAGTACGTCAGCAGTTGGTCCTTGCTGAAGCGCCGGGTAAGCTCCAGCGAAAGCGCCACTTCTTTGACCTTCCGGAGAATGCTCGGGGCAGCCCGCTCCTCCTCCGGAATGAAGACGTTCTTCACCAACTGCTGGGTGATGGAGCTTCCCCCCTGCGAGACCTCCTGCTTGGAAACGTTGCTCCACATGGCGCGGGCGATACCCCGGATGTTGACGCCCTGGTTTTCGTAGAAGCTGGCATCCTCGGTGGCGATGGTCGCCTGAATCAGATACGGAGAGATCTCACTGAGGGGCACCGTGCTGCGGCGTCCGAGTTGGGGGTCAAAGATTTCGTACAGCAAGCGGCCCTTGCGGTCGAGGATCTTGGCGTTGCGGGCGATGTCCCTGGTGGCAATCATCTCGGGCGGGGCGAGGTCTTTGGTGGCGTACACGTAGAACCCCCCAGCAAGCCCGCCGACCGCCAGGAACAGCAGCACGCCGGCGGTCGCCAGCGTACCCAACATCGCCACGATGCCCTTGACCAACGGCCTGCCGGCACCCCCTGCCGCTTGCGCGATGCGCTGCTTCTTCCTGCGCCGGACCACTGCTTCGTAGCGCATGGGTTACACAGCCCCTGTCTTTTGGACCACCAAGAAATGAGAGAGCCCGAACACCTTCAGCGGCGTCCGTTCTGCCAGGTAGCAGACCCGCCGCAGCGCTCCCCCCAATTGGGGAGAACGGGCGGCGACGTTGTCGAATCCCGGGAACACGTAGCCGTGGTGCTGCCAGTTTGCAGGAAGGCCGCTCCATAGACGTCTGAGATCGGCCGTGAGATACGCCCGCACATGCGGCACCAGGATGCGGCGGATGGGGTCGGGAAACCAGTTGATGAACGGCAGCAGCCGGAACACGAACTTCTTGCCGAGATAGAACCCATGGGTTTCGAAGAAATACAGGCGGTTGGGGACGTACATCACCACATGACCCCCCGGCCGCACCACCCGGCAAGCCTCCCGGACGGTCTGGGCATCATCTTCGACGTGCTCAAGGACCTCATGCAGGAACACGACATCGAAACTGTCATCGGCGAAGGGCAGGTCCTCCCCCCTTGCCACCGCGAGGTTGGGCAACGACCGGCTGCCGATCTTGACCCGGTCGAATTCGACATCGACGCCCCACACGTCGGCGGAGAACTCGCGAAACCTCCCGACGTACATGCCGAGCCCGCACCCGATGTCGAGGATCCGCTTCTCCGCCAATGGGACATGAGCGGCCACCAGCGCCAAGCGCCGGTCTTGGCCAAAGCGCCAGACGTAACTGGGGTTGCCACGCAGCGCAGCCTTGTTTTCGTGAATGGTTGTGCTCAACATCTCTGATTATATAACCCTCGAGCAGAGGGCCGGTTACGCCAGCGTGGGATGCAAGAGTTCAGAGTTGGGGGCGGCCGGGCTCAGGAGTGGGAGTGCATGAGGGCCGCAGCCCTCTGCCGGGGGAGTGGGGGTGCCCCCCACGTAGAATCCACCTCTTTTTTCCTGGAGTGGGGGGAGTGGCTCATATCCCCCGAACCCTGACACTGCTATGAAAATACGATTTCCATAGCCCGGTGGTGTCCCCTGGGCATGGGCGTCTGAATAGATACCGTGGGGCTTCGCACTCCGGCGGCGCCGAGATGACCCCTCTGGACGAAGCCGGCCTCGGCCCAGTGGATCGAGCCGGGTCCCGTCCTTCGCGTCCGTTCCAGGAATATAATGGCGTCACATTCATCCCACGTGGAGGGACCAATGGCGCAGGCAGGTGAAGCCTTTCCCAACGTCACGAAACCGTCCAGCGATGGCGGCGAAATCCGCATCGCCGGCTACCAGCAGGGGCAGAAGTTGGTGGTCTTCTTCTTCCCCCGCTCCATGACTCCCGGCTGTGTCCGGGAGACCATCGAGTTCGGGTTGAAGCAGCCGCTGTTCGAGGCTGCCGGCGCCAAGATTCTGGGGGCCAGCACCGACGGCACCAGCGCCCAGCAGAAGCATGCCGTTCACTGTTCGGCAGGATTTCCGATCTTATCGGACAAGGACAAGTCACTCATCACGGCGCTTGGCATCGACAGCGGCAAGGGGTCGGCCAAACGCACCACGTACGTCATCGACGGCAAGGGCGTGATTCAGCGCGTGTTCGAAGCCGTCAAAGTGGACGGCCACGTGGACGCGGTACTCGAAGCGGTCAAGGCGATCTGAGGCATGGCAGACGCAACTTCGTTAGCAACACTGCACTACCGGACCCACCTTCGATCACTCAGAGAGGCCGCCTCCGGCCGATGACCCTCATTCGGAGGTCCGGTTCGGGAACGGCCAATCTCAACCATTGCGGGGCTGCCGCGCCATATGTGCGCCGGACGATCCAGACAGCCGCGGTACACTGAGCGGACAATCCGAACCGGGGGGAAGTATGAACCTCAAGAACGTTATCTTTGAAAACAAAAGCGGCGTGGCTTACATCACCATCAATCGCCCCGGCGCCGCCAACACGATGGACTACACCACCGCTCAGGAGTTGATGCAGGTGGCGCTCGCCTGCGACGAAAACCCGAGCGTGCGCGCGGCGGTTTTGACCGGGGCAGGGTCCGTGTTCAGTGCGGGGGGCGACCTCAAGAGCTTCGCCGCGCAAGGGGCGGCACTGCCGACCCACCTCAAAGAGGTGACCACCTACCTGCACGCCGCCATCTCCCGGCTGGTCCGGATGCGGGCGCCCCTCATCGCCTCGGTGAACGGCGTCGCGGCGGGGGCGGGGATGGCACTGATGATGGCCGCTGATCTGGCGGTGGCGGGCGAGTCCGCCCGGTTCGTGATGGCTTACACCAGAGTTGGCCTCACGCCCGACGGGTCGTCCACCTATTTCCTGCCGCGGCTGGTGGGACTGCGCCGAGCGCTGGAACTCTCACTCACCAACCGCCTGCTAAACGCCCAGGAAGCGCTCCAGTGGGGCATCATCAACCGCATCGTGCCCGACGCCGCCCTCGCTGACGAGACCGAAAAGCTCGCCCGTGAGCTGGCGGCAGGCCCCACCCTGGCGTTCGGGGCCACCAAAGAGCTGCTGCACCGGTCTTGGACCGAGAGCCTGGAGACGCAGATGGAACTGGAGGCCCGCTCCATCGCGGCCATCAGCCGTACCGACGACACCAACGAGGGAATCGCAGCATTCATCGCCAAGCGCCCGGGCATTTTCTCGGCGAGATGAACGCGTGCACGGACCCGCCGGAGTTGCTGCAATTTGCGTAAACTGTGATAATTGAGCAACTCCTAGGCATCTGGTGAAGCAATGGAAAAGACGGTCTCTGCATTCGAAGCCAGGCGGCAGTTCGGGAAGATCATCCAGGACGTGCTTACCAACCACGATTGCTACGTCGTCGAGCGCCACGGACAACCCGTGGCGGCGGTGGTGCCGATCGAGTTACTGAACCAGTGGAAACGCGGCCGTCAGGCCTTCTTCGACCACTGGAAATCCGTTGCCGAAATGATCAATCTCCCCGCCGAGGAGGCTGAACGCGTGGCGTTGGAAGCGACCGAAGAAGTTCGCCGCTCCCCCGCTGTGCGATGATCCGGGCGGTCATCGATACCAATGTGCTGGTCAGTTCCTTCATCTCTCCCCTCGGTCCCCCCGGGCGCATTCTGGTCTGCTGGGAGACAGCGGTGTTCAGTGGGATCGCCTCACCCCAACTGTTAGATGAATACCTGCGGGTCTTGTCTTCCCCCCGCATCGCCCAGAAGTACGGAATCGGGCAATCTACCATCGACCTGTTCGTTACGTTTTTGAAGGGGTTCGCGGAACCAGTCTCTCTGGCAACGATCCCGGACATCGTACGTGACCCAGGCGATAATGTGGTGCTTGCCACGGCGGTGGTGGGCAACGCCGGCTACATCGTCACCGGCGATAAGCCACTTCTGGCGTTGGAGAGCCACCACGGCATCCGGATCGTGCAGCCGCCCCTGTTCGAAGCACTGTTGCTCGCTTCTTGACACCTGACAAACGGGGACGTTGAATCCCATGGCCCGTGAACCGCTGATCACCGGAGATGTGTTCGACCCCGGCCCCGGCGATGAACTCGACGCTGCCTCCGCCCCGCCCTCGGAACGGGAGGTGCTGTGGAGCCTCCGTCCCCGCACCCTGGACGAGTACATCGGACAGCAGCCCGTGGTGGACAACCTGCGGGTGGCGATCACCGCGGCCCGCCGCCGGGGCGAGCCGCTGGATCATGTGTTGTTCCACGGACCGCCCGGTCTGGGCAAGACAACGCTGGCCCACATCATCGCCACCGAGATGGGCGCAACCATCACCCACACCTCGGGCCCAGCACTGGAGAAGCCGGGTGACATCGTCGGCTTGCTCTCGAACCTGGACCAAGGCGAGGTCATCTTCATCGACGAGGTCCACCGGCTGTCCCACACCGTGGAAGAGTACCTCTACTCCGCCATGGAGGACTTCAGCGTCGACATTGTCACCGGCCAGGGCCCAAAGGCCCGCTCGCTGCGGTACCGACTGGAGCATTTCACCCTGATCGGCGCCACCACTCGGGCGGGGCTGATCTCGGCGCCGCTGCGCGACCGCTTCGGCATCGTGTGCCACCTCGATTTCTACAGCGACGTCGAACTCGCCGCAGTGGTCACCCGTTCGGCCCGCCTGCTGGACACCCCCATCGACGACGTGGCCGCCCTGGAGATCGCCAAGCGGGCGAGGGGAACGCCCCGCGTGGCGAACCGGCTGCTGCGGCGGGTGCGCGACTACGCAGAGGTGCACGGGACCGGCAGCATCACCCCCGCCATCGCCGCCGACGCGTTGACGCGGGAAGGGGTGGACGAACGGGGACTCGACCGCCTCGACCGCGCCTACCTGACCACCATCATCGAGGGCTACCAGGGCGGGCCGGTGGGATTGGAGGCGCTGGCGGCCACCATCAACGAGGAGACCGGGCTGCTGGCAGATGTGGTCGAGCCGTTCCTGCTGAAGATCGGCTTCGTCAGCCGCACCCCCACTGGGCGCAAGGCAACCGAACTGTCACGCGTCCATCTCGGCTACCCGCCCGCCGTGGAGCAGCCGCGACTGCTGTAGTGGGCGTCGCTCAGGCGGTCGCTCGCCGCGCTCGCCGGACAAGGTCCAATCGATACTTAGCTTCGAGCCGCATCCAATGGCTAGCTTTGATTCCCAAGGCCTTTTCTAATTCGAGCGCCGGTTGAGCGGTCTTCTGCTTTTTCGCGCGAACGATTTCACTGATGACCTGCGGCGGCCGGCCGATCATACCGGCCAGCGCCTTTTGACTGATGTCTCGTGCCCTCAACTCAGCATCAAGGATCTCTCCCGGCGAGATCGCCGCATTGGTCTCCCAGTCATCACGAAACTCAGTCACGATAATGGTTAGTTACCTCCTCAACAACGACGCCCGGTTCTTCCAGGGTAATGATGACCCGCCCTCTACCCAAGAGCGTCATCGCATTCTCGCCCGACCTGCCCCCGTGCAACGGATGAAGCCTCAACTGCGAGAGGCTATACATGCGTCTCGACGGTCACACGGGCCGGGCCGGTGCTGATTTGTGCCCTCCCTAACTGAGCGTGGAAACTTCTGCCCCGTTCCCCCGTTATCCGATATGTGAACAGGCTCGCCCACTCCGCCCGCGCCCGCGCGGGGCTGCTGCGCCGTGTCCGGCCTCAGGACCTGCGGATCGCCGTGCTGCTGCTGGCCGTGGCGGTCCAGGCCGGACTGCCGGCCCTGCCGGGGGGTGAGCCGCAGGTGCAGGCCGCCCCTGCCGTCTACCTGCCCTGGCAGGGCGGTCTCCGGATGTTCACGCTGCAGGGGCAGAACCAGGGCACCCACCTGAGCTTCACGTCCAAGTTCGCCTACGACTTCACCCCCGATCCCTTCAAATCGACGCCGTTCCAGGTCCGGGCTGCCCGGGAGGGGCGCGTCTTGAAGGTGATCCAAGAGTTCGGGGAGAGCCCGGATTGCAACCCAGCCTTCAACAACCAGACCAACCTGGTGGTAGTGGACCACGGCGACGGCACCAGCGCCCTTTACCTGCATCTGGCCCGCAACAGCGTGATCCCCACGGCTGGCGCGCAGGTCCGGCAGGGCGACCCGCTGGCGATGACCGCCCACACCGGGTTCGTGTGCGGACCCGCCCACCTCCACTTCACGCTCATCGACAGCAAGACCTGGGAGTCGCGGGACGTCCCCTTCATCGACCCTGAGACTCAGAAGGATGGTGGGCGGCCGAAATCGGACAAGTGGTACATCTCGGCCAACGACGGCGGCCGCAGCTACCGGGTGGCGCTGCCCTTCACCCCACGGCGGGCCCGCCCCGCCCCGGTCTTCCTGCCGGCCACCCCCCAGGACGCCGGCAACGCCCGCGCGCCGTAGGTTGCTGGGAGAATCCGCTGCTCGCAGCCCCGCCGCCCCGGATCGCCCAAGCGGGAGCGATCCGGGGCGGCGTCAGGTGCCGCCGTTCCAGCATTTGGAGCGGCGGCACCCCATAGTTGGGATACCCCTCGGCCTGGCCATTCCTATTCTCGGTGGCCAACCACGCATCCAGACTCGACTCCATGTCGTTGAGTTCCATGGAAGTCAGGAGGAACGCGGGGTTGTTGCGCCACTTGGTTGAAATGTTCAAGTAGGCTCGTTCAACGAATCCGTTGCGGTTCTTGGTTCGGGGCTGGCGACGATGGTCGATGCCCATTATCCCCAGGTAGACCCCCATGGGATCAAGGACACCTGATCCAATGAGTTCGGTCGAGCACTCGATCTGGGACACGCGGATACCACGGTTCTTGAAAAACGGCAACGCCTTGTTGCACAACAACGCGACGCCAGCTTCGGAACGGCGGGTGGTATGCAGCAAGGCGAACGTCAGCCCGGAAAAGGCATCCACCGCCAAATGGAGGAAGGCGGGACCCAAGCCGCCCCTATTCCCCAAATAAATGACATCCTGCAGCAGCAGTTCCCCCGGCCGGGAGACCGCGGTATCCCGTTCCACAAAAGCTGGATTCGACTTTTCGACAAAGGCGATCTGCTCGCCTGTGAGCTGTGCCCCGTCTTTGGCCATCTTCTCCAATTTGATCCAACGCTGCGGGGCCGTGGCAAGGCTGGCTTCGGCCAGCACCTGAGGGATCAATTTGGCCGCAACACCGAGCCCAAGTTCCTTGGCCGCCGACGCAATCCGAGCGTCGGTCCAGTTCGGGTTATCCAAGGCCAGGTCTCTGATGGCCGCCTTGGCATGGGGGGCAGCTGGTATCGAATCACCGCCGGAGGCCGACTCTTCGCCTTTGCTTTTCTGGATGGACTGGACACTCGCGAGGGCAGCCATCAATTCCTCGACGCTCAGGTCCTTGCGCGAGCCGTCAATGAGGATGTTGACCAGGGGATCGCCGCTCATCTGATAGCCCAGGCGTACCGCCTCCAACTCTCGCCCTCTCTTCGCCCGGCAGCCGTAGCAGTAGTGGGCTTCGGTGGAATGCCGTGTCCAGAAGGCCTTCATGCAACGGTGACATGTCGCGCTGACCAGTTGATTTGACTGAACACTCCGTAGTCCTAACATCGCTTGTTTGCTCCATTGCTGCCAATCGGACACCCCGGACCGGCCGTGTTCATGTTTCCAGTCGATAATCTAATTATCGGCCAGTTGTTCCAAAAACCATGGCTCCAACAACAACAAATCGGGGCAACATTGCAAAGGCACATGACCCGGCCCGTGCCGGCCAGGTGAACCATGCCCCCACCCCGAAAAAAGATGGGAATTCTCCGTGTGGGGCACCCCCACGCCCCCGGCAGAGGGCTGCCGCCCTCATGCACTCCCGCTGCTGAGCCCGGCCACCCTTCATCAGTGAATCCCTACGGGTTAACCGGTGCCTTGAAAACCCGGCGGGCGGCGCATATGATCGGCGGGACATGCGAACATATTGACACGACCTCAAGGTTCAAGGGGGAACATGATCAACAAATTTTCGGTGCTATACGTCGGATTCATCGAACTGGACAACGTCGGAATCAACGGCACCCCGTCCGACGAGCGCCGCTACTCCAACGAACAGATCGTCGATGCCTACCGGATGTCGTTGGAAGTGGCCCAGCACATGGACGAACTGGGCTACTACGCGCTATGGGGCGCCGAGCACCACTTCCAACGCGAAGGGTACGAGGTCATTCCGAACCTCATCCTGTGGGGGACCTACCTCGCCGCCCGCACCAAGCAACTCAAACTCGGGTGCGCCTTCAACGTCATTCCCGTATGGCATCCCATCCGGCTCGCCGAGGACTACGCGATGGCGGACATCATGACCGGCGGACGGATCATCTTCGGGGTGGGACGAGGCTACCAGACCCGGGAGATCGAGACGCTGGGGGCCCCGCTGCTGGACACCACCGCCAACTTGGAACTGTACGAAGAGCAGATGGAGATCATCTTTAAGGCCTTCAACCAGGACTCCTTCAGCCACCAGGGCAAGTACTACACGATCCCGGCGCCGGTGCCCTTCCGCGGCTACCAGCCCACCGAGGTGACGCTGGTGCCCCGTCCAATCCACCGGCCGGTGGAGATCTGGCAGCCTATCGCCAGCGGCAAGACGCTGCCCTACATCGCCCAGCGGGGCATTAAGGGGATGGTCACCCTCAACGGGGAAAAGATCACCCGTGAGGTGTTCCACGCCTACCAGGACGAGGCGGCCAAGGCCGGGCGCAAACTCGAACTCGGCGAGGACATGTGCCTGGGCCTCGGCATGTATATCGCGCCGACTCAGCAGGAAGCCATCGAGCTGGTCCGGCCCTACCATGACGAGCGGTATAAGTGGTTCGCCCCCTTCGGCTTCGTCCGCTACGCCGACGAAAACGGGCGCCCTTGGGGCACACCGGGCGCGCCGGCGGGCGTTCCTCGCATCGAAGACGGCGTGCAGCAGCGGGCATGGCTGTGCGGGCCGCCCGATCTGTTGGTGAAGGAACTCAAGGCCTACGAGGCGGAGTTCCCCGGACTGGATCAGGTGATGATCCACTGGCCCGAGGGGGTCCCCGCCACGGAGTTCAAGCGCCAACTGGCGGTGTTCGCCAAGGAAGTGATGCCGCACTTTGGGAAGCGGTAACCGCGCCTCGACCGTGCTGCTCCACACCCCGGCGCGCCGGGCACAAGGGATACCCCCATGGAAGTGAGGCTCATCGGCGTCTCAAAGCATTTTGGCAGCGTGGCAGCGGTCGATCACCTGACCCTTGAGGTGCGATCGGGTGAGTTTCTGGCGCTGGTGGGCGCATCCGGAAGCGGCAAGACGACGCTGTTGCGGATCGTGGCAGGACTCGAACGGCAGGACAGCGGCCACATCTATATCGGCGACACTCTGGTGAACGAGGTACCGGTCGGAAAACGCAACGTCCAGATGATCTTCCAGAACTACGCCCTGTGGCCCCACATGAAGGTGTTCGACGAAAAGGAGCACACCAACGTCAGTTTTCCCCTGAAGATAAGACACTGGACGGCGGAGGCTATCGGCCCATGGGCGCGGGAGATCGCCCGCCGCGCCCGGTTGGACGAGGTGCTGTTCGACCGCAGGCCCGACGAACTCTCCTCTGGCCAGCGCCAGCGGGTGGCGATTGCGCGAGCGCTGACGACGTCGCCGACGGTGTTTCTAATGGACGAACCCCTGGCCAATCTCGACCCGCCGACTCGGGTGAAGGTGCGGGGCGAGTTGAAGCGGGTGCACCAGGAAGCGGGCGCCACGACTATCTTTGTCACCCACGTCATGGCCGATGCCTTCGCCCTGGGCGACCGCATCGCCTTTTTGCGGGAGGGCCGCCTGGTGCAGGTGGGGAACGGCGATCAGATCCGCAACACACCCGCGGACGATTACGTGCGGGACTTCCTGGTCAGCTGACGCTGCCGGGGTAAGAATTCACACTATTGGTCCGAGACACGTGATACGGGGTCATCACAGACCGCTCACCCTGAGCTTGTCGAAGGGCGAGCCCGTGGTTCGACAGGCTCACCACGAGCGGTATCAATCACCCAAATCACGAGTCTTCGACTACTGTGGGGTCTGATCTCCGGCGAGCCGGTGTGCAGAGGGTGGCAGCCCCTTGCAGGGGCATGGGGTGGCCCTCAAGAACAAAACCCCTTTTTTGTGGGGTGGGGTAGCAGAACGGTTGCGTAGGAGCGAACCAATGAAGCAGGGTTTTCCCGTGATGGATAGCGACCTCCACGTCATCGAGGTCGGCTTCGACTATCAACCGTACCTCGAAGATCGCTATCGGGCGCAGTCGCCCAAATACATGGGGCTAGCCCGCACCAATTTTCCCTGGTGGACCGTGAACGGGCAGTCGATTCCGCCCTGGGCCAACACCCCGGCCGTGGTGGCAGCTCAGCAGTTCCTGGACGCACCCACGGAGGCGATCTACGGGTCGATACGGGAGCGGGGGTTCGACGCCAACTCGGCGCTGTGGGCGATGGACCAGGAAGGGATCGATATCGGGATCGTATTCCGCACCTTTGCCCACATGGTGGTCTCCATCGACGACCTGGCGCCCGACTTCGCCATCGCGCTGTGCCGCGCCTACAACAATTGGGCGAGCGATTACTGCAACACCAACTCCCGGCGCCTCAAGCCCGCGGCCATCGTCTCGCTGCACGATCCCGAGTTGGCGGCGGCCGAGGTGGAGCGGGCGGTCCGGGAGAAAGGCCACGTATGCGCGGTGGTGCTCCCGATGCCGGTGAACGGCCGCTATGTGCATGCCCCCGAATGCGATGTGCTGTGGTCGACCATCCAGCGGCTCGGGATACCCCTCACCTTCCACGGCACCAGCGGCGGCGCATCCCGGGACTACGTTTCCAACCGGTTTGTGGGCCACCCGAACTTCCGGACGCTGAACCACGCCTCCGCGTTCCCCCAGGAACTCATGCTGGCCATGGGCGCCATGCTGGTGGGCGGGGTGCTGGAGCGGTTCCCGCAATTGCGGGTGGGTTTCCTGGAGGGGAACTGCAGTTGGCTGCCCTGGTGGCTGCACCGCCTGGACGACCAGTGGCACAAATACGGCGGCGGCGAGGCGACCCGGCTGAGCGCGCTCCCCAGCGACTATTTCAAACGCCAGTGCTTCATCGGCACCGACACCGACGAAGAGCTGCTGCGGGTGGTCATCGATGAGATCGGCGACGAAAATATCGTGATTTCAACCGATTACCCCCATGCGGACGGCCCCTTCCCCAACGGCGTCGCCGGCTTCCTCGATCTCCCCGGCGTGTCGCTGGAATCCAAACGCAAGATCCTTTGGGACAACTGCATCCGGCTCTACGGGTTCGACGGTGCTGCACTGCTGCAGCAGGCCGCCGCGACGGCGTAATTCCTGAATCGAGTGAATCGATCGGTGGCGGTGAGCTTTTCGGGTAACTGTTCAGGTCTGGGGGCATGAGACGACGTTGAGAACCTGCTCTCCCCCGCTCTCCACTCCACGCCCAGAAAAAAGAGAAGGTTTTTATGGTTGGGGGTGCCCCCAACGCCCCCCGGCAGAGGGCGGCCGCCCTCTGCACACCTGCTCCCAAGGTCCCTGCCCCTCAATTCTTCAACAGGTACCTTTCCGGGTATCGGGGAGTGCAGGGCGTAGCCCGTTGCCAAGGCGTCCAGGGGATGTTCCCCCGCTGCCCCCTCAAAAGCGGGAATGCAGAGCGGGAGTGCAGAGGGCGCAGCCCGTTGCCAAGGGGTGTGGGGGATGTTCCCCCACCATCAACCATCAAGCAAAGGGCCCTCGCCAATGGCGAGGGCCCTTTGCTGTTCCGGAGCGAATTTGGCTAGAAGTCGCCCATGTCGCCGCCCGGCATGGGCGGCGCGCCACCCTTCTTCTCGGGGATATCCGTCACCAGAGAATCGGTGGTCAGCACCAGCGCGGAGATGCTGGCGGCGTTCTCCAAGGCGGCACGGGTGACCTTGGCCGGGTCGATGACGCCCCGCTTGACCAGGTCGGCGTAATCATCCTTGGCGGCGTCGTAGCCGACGTTGGTGTTCTTGGCGCTCGCCTGCTGGCGGCGGACTTCCTCCACCACCACCGAGCCCTCTTTGCCGGCGTTGATGGCAATGCGGCGCAGGGGCTCTTCCAAGGCCCGGCGCAGCAGCGACACGCCGGTGCCCTCATCACCGGTGAGGCTGACCTTGTCCAGCGCCCGCATGGCGTTGATGTAGGTCACGCCGCCGCCGGCGACGATGCCTTCCTCAACCGCAGCACGGGTGGCGGAGAGGGCGTCCTCGACGCGGTGCTTCTTCTCTTTCAGCTCCACTTCGGTGGCTGCTCCAACCCGGATGACGGCGACGCCACCGGAGAGCTTGCCCAGGCGCTCCTGGAGCTTCTCTTTGTCGTAATCCGAAGTGGTCTCGTCGATCTGGGTCTTGATGGCCTTGATGCGGGCCTGGATGGCCTCGGCGGTGCCGTGACCCTCCACGATGGTGGTCTCGTCCTTGTCAGCCACGATCTTGCGGGCCCGGCCGAGTTCCTCGACCTGCACGCTGTCCAGCTTGCGGCCGGTTTCCTCGCTGATGACCTGGCCACCGGTGAGGATGGCGATGTCTTCCAGCATGGCCTTGCGGCGGTCGCCGTAGCCGGGAGCCTTCACCGCAAGGCAGTTGATGGTGCCCCGCAGCTTGTTCACCACCAGCGTGGCCAGGGCCTCGCCCTCGACCTCTTCGGCGATGATCACGATGTTCTTGGTGACCTTGAGGATCTTCTCGAGCACGGGCAGCACGTCGGCCACGGCCGAGATCTTCTTATCGTAGATCAGGATGTAGGGATCGTCGATGACCGCTTCCATCCGGTCGGGGTTGCTGACGAAGTAGGGGCTGATGTAGCCGCGGTCGAAGTTCATGCCCTCGACATACTCGGTTTCGTACTTCAGGCCCTTGGACTCCTCGACGGTGATAACGCCGTCCTTGCCGACCTTGTCCATCACCTCGGCGATGAGGTTGCCGATCTCGGGGTCGGCGGCGGAGATGGAGGCCACCTGCGCCACCTGCTCCTTGCCGGTGACCGGGGTGGAGAGTGAGCGGATCTCAGTCACGATGGCCGCCACGCCCTTCTCGATGCCCCGCTTCAGGGCGATGCCGTTGGCGCCCGCCGCCACGTTGCGCAGGCCTTCGCCAATGATGGCCTGGGCCAGCACGGTGGCGGTGGTGGTGCCATCGCCGGCGATGTCGTTGGTCTTGGTAGCGACTTCCTTGACGAGCTGGGCGCCCATATTCTCGAAGGGGTTCTCCAGCTCGATCTCTTTGGCGATGGTCACGCCGTCATTGGTGATGGTGGGCGAGCCCCACTTCTTGTCGAGCACTACGTTGCGACCCTTGGGGCCGAGGGTGATCTTCACCGTGTCTGCCAGCGCATCGATGCCGCGCTTCAGCGCACGCCGTGCTTCTTCATCGAATATCAGTTGCTTGGCCATGTTGCTCCTCTCGGTGGTTGGGGTTAAGCCTAGCTGATCTTGGCCAGGACATCGGCCTCTCGCAGGATGAGGTAGTCCTCTTCCTCGAGCTTGACCTCGGTGCCGGCGTATTTCGCGTAAATGACGTGGTCGCCTTTCTTCAGTTCCGTGGGGATCCGCTTACCCTCATCGGTCATGCGGCCCGGACCAACGGCGATGACTTCGCCCTCCTGGGGCTTCTCCTTGGCGGTGTCGGGCAGCACCAAGCCGCTCTTGGTCACCTCTTCCCGCTCCAGCGGGCGCACCACCAGCCGGTCTCCCATGGGGACGATGGACGTTGCGGTTGCAGTTGCCATATCGGACTCCTCCTGAGTAGTGAATGATCGAATTTGCCGCGTTACCGTGACAGGCCGGCCAGCTCGACCGGGCAAGAAAGCGAAAGTTTGACGCTGTTGGCTGCCGCTTTCTTCCTCCTCCTTTCGTTGCGTTGAGACTTCCGGAATTAGCACTCTCAGACCCTGAGTGCTAATGCCGTGGCCATAAAAAAAGACCTCAGAACTCCCATTTGATCGCCGCCGGATCCGTGCCGATGCCCTGGGTCTGGGCAACCTGCCGGACGGCCAGCAGCCCCATGTTGGGGTCGTCGGTCACTTTCACCCATTCAGCAGAGCCGGGAGCGTTCACGCCGGCGCCCACGCGCCGTACCACGTTGGCCTGGGTGTTCAGGTAGATTCCCGCTTTGGCGTCTGGCACCATAACCCCCACTGAACGCGCTGTCTACGCTGAACATGGTACCCAGCCTTGGCGGCCGGTGTCAATAGAAAATTAGCACTCAATGACATTGAGTGCTAATTCGACACCGCGAAAACGGGAGGGGGGGGTTATCCCACGTATGAAGGGGCGTGCGCAGAAATCGGCGCGGCCTCTCCGGTCTCGACTCCATAGCGCACGCAGACCGACTCCAGGCCTTGCGCCAGCGCCAGGCGCTGCAGCGAGCCGAGCCGTCCGAACCCGCAGTGGGCATCGGTGGCGATGTTGCGGTTGTTTCTCATCCAATTCCGCTGCCGGTCGACGTAGTCATCAATGGCCAAGGCCACGAGGCGTTCCAACTGTTCGTCGGTCCACGGCCCCCGTCCGGCTGGCCGCCGGTAGCGCGGGTCCGGGATGCGCTGATCCGCATCGCCCGATTCTATGGCCCTGAACCAATCATCGAGCACGACGTGGATGGCCCGCTCGAAGTCGGTGAGAGACGATTCCAGGTATTCGAGGCCCATGCGTTCGCCTCCGTTCCGCGTTAGAGCGCCCTTCTGATACGGTCAGGCAACTCCTTTTGTTGTTGAGGGCAGATCTCCCCAGGCGCCGCCCTCCGGTCCGGAATGACCGTTGGGCCCGGCATCGTCCGCACCGGGGTCGTAGTCCCGGAAAATACCGGGGATTGGTTCTTCACAGACCACCTCCAGGTTGAGCGCGGCGAACACCTTGAGCAGGATGCGCCGCCCGATGTTGCTCCGGCCCAGGTCCAGCGTTTGGGGAACTTGGTTCTCCATCTGCCACAAGAACCCTTCGGACACGTCCACCTCGTGCTCAGCCTCCTGCTGCTGGGCGGACACCGCCAGGATCCCGTTGTGAATCTTCCTCATATCGTCACGATCCCAGGGCTCACCCAGATGATCGGTCCGGCAAACAAGCTGTTGCACAAACCAAAGCTCTTCAAGACTGAGGCAAATCTTCATACCTTTGCTCAACAGGTGGGTAGCGCCCATACCTATAGCCGCGTGCCTGTTGAACTCACTCCAGTTAGAATTATTAGATACATAACGAACACCAATGTTTTGAGTTATTTACCATCCATAATTTGTGGTCTATTTCCTAGTTACGCCCACCTATCATGCATAGCCAACCTATTATATGAGAAATGGATAGGTAACACGATTGGCTTAGGCCCGCCCCCGGCAGGCCCGGGAACTGACCGGTCCCCGGCCTATCATGCCTCCTCGCCGGAGCGACCCCCGATCGGGTGGGTCCGGTGCCGTGGACATCCGGGGGGCGGCCTCTGATACAATGCGGCCAACTCGCCTGCGGAGCCCTGCCATGACCCCGTCCTCGACCGATGCCGAAATCGCCCGCACTGTGACGCTGCGCCCCATCCAGGAGGTTGCGGCGGGGCTCGGGTTGCCCAGTGAAGCGGTGATTCCCTACGGCCGCACCAAGGCGAAACTTTCGCTCGACCTGTTGATGCGCCCCGTGCGGGACCCCCGGCCCAGGTACGTTTGTGTGACCGGGATGTCGCCAACCCCGGCGGGAGAGGGAAAGACCACCACGGTCATCGGCCTGGGAGACGCCCTGAACCGGCGGGGCCGCCGCACCGTCATCACGCTGCGCGAGCCCTCCATGGGGCCGGTGTTCGGCGCCAAGGGCCCGGCCACCGGTGGTGGAAGGGCGCAGGTGGCGCCTCGAGCCGAGATCAACCTGCATTTCACCGGCGACTTCTACGCCGTCGAACGCGCCCACAACCTGCTCGCCGCGATGGTGGACAACCATATCCACTTCGGCAACGACCCGTGGCTCGACCCTCGCTCCATCGTCTGGCGGCGGGTGATGGATATGAACGACCGCGCGCTGCGCACCACGATGGTCGGGCTGGGCGGCAGGGCGCACGGGGTGCCCCGAGAGACCGGGTTCGACATCACCGCCGCATCGGAAGTGATGTCGGTACTGACCCTCTCCACCGGAATGGCCGACCTCCGGGAACGCCTTGGGCGGATGGTGGTCGGAGCAGGCGCCGAGGGGGTGCGCATCACGGCCGCATCGCTCCAGGCGGTGGGCGCCATGACGGCGCTGCTGTCGGACGCCATCCGGCCCAACCTGGTGCAAACGCTCGAAGGAACGCCGGCCCTGGTCCACTGCGGCCCCTTCGCCAACATCAGCATCGGCGCGTCGTCGGTGATCGCGGACCAAATGGCGGCGGGTCTGTCGGATTTCGTCGTGACCGAAAGCGGGTTCGGCGCCGACCTCGGATTCGAAAAGTTCTGCAATATCAAGACCCGCGTCTCGGGCATGATCCCGGACTGCGCCGTGCTGGTGGCCACGGTGCGCGCGATCAAGTTCCACAGCGGGCGCTATCGCGGAGTGCCGGCAGCCGAACTCTCCCGCCGGCTCTCTGAACCTGACCTGGATGCGCTGCGGGCGGGCGCCGCCAACCTGGCCCATCACGTGGGCATTATCCGGCGTTTCGGCGTGCCGGCGGTGGTGGCGCTCAACCGCTTCGCCTCGGATTCGGAGGCCGAAATCGAGCTGGCGTTGCAACTCGCGCGGGAGGCGGGGGCAGCCGAAGCGGCGGTGGCGGAGCATCACGCCGCGGGAGGGGCAGGGGCCGAGGCGCTGGCCGAAGCCGTGGAACGGGCGGCGGCGGCCCCGTCGAACTTCGCACCGCTCTACGAGCTAGATGCTCCGCTCCGGGAGAAGATCCAGTTGGTGGCGACGCAGGTCTACGGCGCCGAAGGTGTGGCCTACGACCAGAACGTCTCGCGTCAACTCACCGCTTTGGAGCGCCAGGGGTTCGGAGCGCTGCCGGTGTGCATGGCCAAGACCCCCCAATCCATCTCCCATGACCCCCGGCTGCTCGGCCATCCCGCCGGCTTCATTCTTCCCATCAACGGGGTACGGCTATTCGCGGGGGCGGGGTTCGTCACCGCGCTGTGCGGCGACATCTCCCTCATGCCGGGGTTGGGGCGCCGCCCGGCTGCGGTGGATATCGACGTCGATGCCGCCGGCAACATCGTGGGGTTCTGAGCGGGACCGCCCTCTGAGCCGCCAACTCCCCAGTTCGTCATGAACGGCGCCACTGGGTGTCAGCATGCTGCGGAACAGGACCAAGCGGTCCACCGGAACGGCGACCGCCCTCTTTTGCCCGGTGACCTCCGCCAACGCCCGAGTCAGGTCCGCTGCGATAAATGGCGGCGCACCCTCCCGCACCCGGCCCAGCGTGATGTGGGGCGAGAACCGCCGCTTTTCGGGTGGAAACCCCAGGGCAGCCATCGCACGGTCCACCGCAGTGGCCAACGCGCTCAGGGCTCCCACATCTCCGGTGAGCCCGGCCCAGACCACCCGAGGCCGTTGGGCGTCTGGGAATAGGCCCAACGGCCCGAGGAGCAGGCAGAGCGGCGCGGCCTCGCCCGCCAGGCGTTTCAACAGGGCTCCGATCGGTTCGATCTTCGAAGCGGGCGTGGCGCCCAAGAACTTCAGCGTGAGGTGCATCGCACCATTGCCCACCCAGCGAATGGTCCCTTCGCCCGTGTGCCGCCGCACATGATCCTCCGACTCGCGCAGGCGGCGCTTCACGGCGTCAGTCAGCGGGAGCGCAATGAAGGCCCGCACCGCTGGTTCACTCATGCCGGGCCGCTCCCAACCCGAGCAGTTCAACGGCGTTGTCACCGAGAATACGGTCCAACTGGGGGGGCGTCAGCCCTGAGGCACGCGTCTGCTCCAAGACCCGGTGCTGGGAAAGCAGTGGAAAGTCCGACCCGAACAGCACTTTTTCAACACCAAACACCGAGGCGAGAGCAGGAAGCACCTCCCGCCCGTACAAGAGTGGCCACGCTGCCGTATCGACCCAGGTGTGCGCCATGGCCGTCCGCACCTCGGGCATCGCCGCGTAGAAAGGCAGCAACCCGCCGAGGTGGGCCAGGACCAACTTCTGGTCCGGGAACGCCTGAACCAGCTCCAGCAGCCGCTCCGGGACCAGCCGGCCCTTCCCCGGGTAGGGGTGGCCCACCGGTTCCGAGGCGTGGAACACCATCGGAAAATCGAGTTCCTTGGCGACCTCGGCGACAGGTCCCAGGGATGCCCAGCCTTGGTCGTCGAGCCCGTATCCCTGCTCTTCCGGCCGCAGTTCACCCAGTCCCCGCACCGGCGGCCGCTCCGTCGCCAGCCGTCGAACGGATGCCGCCGCACCCGCTGCCAGCGGCTGAACGATACCGAAGTTGATGAGCCGGTCCGGATGCCGGGAGGCGGCGGCCATCAGGTAGTCGCTGTGTTCGAGGCAGAGGGCCTGATCGGCCCACCCGAACCCGAGCATTACGGCCAGGTCGACCCCGGCGGCGTTCATGCCGGCCAGCAGGTCGTCAGCGGTGGCGATGCGCGACCTGGTGTCCTGGTAGAGCAGGTTGAAGCCGGCGTCCCGCTCAAGGTAGCCGGTGCGGTCTTCTTTGATCGCCGGAGGGAAGACGTGGGTGTGGAAGTCGACGATCATCTGGCTTGACCCCGTTACAACCCCATGTCGGACGCATCCAGATGCTTACCCCAACAAATCTGCGTGCATCTGCGAAATCTGCGGATTGTTCTTCGGTGTCGGGTTGCGATCAGGCCACAGAGGCAGCGAAGCCCTTCAGGGTGGCGGACGCCTGCCGCGTGATGGGCGGGTAGTGGCTGAAGGCAATGGTCTCGGGTCCCATGGCGGCGAGCCGCACGATGGACTGGGTGGCTCCGGCCATATCACGCGTGAACACCCTGCTCGGGTGGGCCAACCGGCCGTTGGGATACTGTAACGCGTCGCCGACATACAGCAGCCCGGTGCGACGGAAGAAGTAGCACACGCTGCCGGGGGTATGCCCGGGGGTGTGCAGCACATCGACACCGCCACTCACATCGACCAACGAGCCGTGCTCCAGCACGATATCGATGCCGACCGGCTGGGGGGACCACCCCCGCGGGACGGGGATCGGGCGTAACACGGGGAAGGCGAAGGGAGACGGCCACGCCTGAGTCCCTTCCAGGATCGCGACCTCGGCTTGATGCGCCGCCACCAGTGCGTTGGTTGCGGCCTGCAGTTCGGCCAGCCCCCACGCATGATCGGGATGAGCATGGGTGACCAGAATGTGCGAGACCGGCCGCTTTCCGGGTATCCGGTCCAGCACTCCGATGACGTCCGGGACCGACGACCGCATGCCGCCGTCGATCAGCGCCGCCTGGTCGCCGTCCCGCACCACGGTCACGGCGACCCCGAGCACAAAGACCTGCACGACGCCCGGCGTATTTCCCGCAGATCGGGCATTGGCGGCTAGACCCGTGCCCGCTCTTCGGCCAGGACACCGATGAGGTCATTGATGAACTGGCGCGCCGTGCGGCCGGAGAAGCCGTTCTGCCACTGGGCCCACTGGAGCGCCCGCCGGCGCAGGTCGTCGGGCGCCATTCCGATGTGCTCCTGTTCCGCCAGCCCCCGGACGATGGCCAGAAACCGGTCCTGGTCGGGCGAAAGAAACGCCACCCGGAGGCCGAACCGCTCGGACAGTGAAATTTTCTCCTGCATGGTCTCGAAGGGGTGAACGTCGTCCGACCCCGGAGCGGAGCGGTCGGCGAAGCTCTCGCGCACCAGGTGACGGCGGTTGGAGGTGGCGTAGATCAGCACATTTTCAGGACGTGCCTCGATGCTGCCCTCCAGCATCGCCTTCAAGGCTTTATACTCGGTCTCCTGCTCCTCGAAGGAGAGGTCGTCAACGAAGACGATGAACCGCTCCTTGCGCCCACGCACAGCACGCACAATGCTGGGGAACTCCGCCAGATCGTCTTTGGCGACTTCGATGAGCCGGAGCCCCTGGCCTCCAAATTCGTTGAGCAGCGACTTGATGAAGGAGGATTTGCCGGTGCCGCCATCGCCGTACAACAACACGTTGTTGCCGGGCGCCCCATGGACGAAATGCCGGGTGTTGCGCAGCACCGCCTCCTGTTCGCGCTCGTAGCCGATGAGGTTGGCCATCCGGATGGGGTCCGGTTCCGCGATTCCAGCGAGGCGGACGTCGCCGAACGGTTCCCACCGAAACGCACGGTAGCGTCCGAAATGCCCGGCGCCGGTGGTGGCGATAAACCTGGCCATATCGTTGGCCAGGTCGCCCCAATCCTTTGCTCCGGCCAGCCGCAGCTTCATGCCGTGAAGCGCTGAGGCATCAAGGGTTTCAGGGCGGCGCGATAGCCGCAGTTCACCCCAATCGGACCAGGACTCTTCCAAAACGGCGCGGCTGTCGTCACAGGCCGCCATCACCGCATTTTGGATCACAGTGAGGGTTGTCGAATGGACTTCCTGAAGCGTCCGCAGGTCGGCTCGTGCCTTATGGAGCAGCGCACGGTCGATGTCCTCAACAGGATGCGATTCGGCCGCTACGGTAAACAGGTTCATCGACTGCAATGTCCGGTTGAGCACATAGTTCTGCCACATGTCGCCCGCGGTGGAACCGGTTTCCCCCAGGGACTCGGCCTGGAGCAGGTCGACCAGGATGGCAAATTGTTCGATCAGGGTGGTTTCGTCGGAGTGTTCCCAGAACAGCTCATCGGTGAGGGAATCCAACACCCTAACAAACGCGTCTCCCACCGGTCCGTCGACGACATCGTGGAACAGGTTCATCGCGTAGATGCGAGTCTGGAGTTGGGTCAACCCGCCTTTGGGGTGATTGTTGCCCGAGTGCCTGCGTTGCATATGAGGAACATCCGGTCTGAGACTGCTTCCAGTATAGCAGCCGGGCACTGCTGCCTGTGATGGCCGGAGCCGTCGCAAGAGTTCACAATTGAGGGTACTATCGGGCTCAGGAGCGGGAGTGCACGAGGGCGGCAGCCCTCTGCCGGGGGCGTGGGAGTGCCCCCACATAGAATCCCAACTTTTTCCCTGGGGTGGGGGAGTGGCTCATGTCCCCGAACCCCTGACACTGCTGTGAACAGACGGTGGCTCACCTGGAACAGCATCTCCGGCAGGGGTGTCCAGCGGGTCTCCCGCTGGCGGGGAGCGTGAGGGGTGTACCCTCACCAAACATCTCGTAATTTCTCCTCCAGCGGGGAGGGGTCAAGGGGCGCGCCCAGTCCGCCATGAGTCATCTTGGGGGGAGGTCGCCGTCCTAGCCTTTTCATGAACCGGTGGTGTCCCCGTGGTCATGGGCGTCTGAATAGATACATCCGCACGCGGCGGGCGGCGGATAAACGCTCATTGTTTGGCGACTGACGGGCCCGTTGGCAGCACCGGCCCCTTTGTTGCCTGCCCTGCCTCGCCGCCCGCGGCGGGGATGAGAAACGCGGCGGCGATGACGAACCGGCGGCCATCAGGGCCGTCGACCAGCACCCGGCTGCGCATTTTCTTCACGATGATAAACCTGGTCCCCGCTGCTGGACCTTTGGCGACGGTGACGGGTTGGCCGGCCTCCCAAGCATCCATGGCGGCCCGGTTGGTCTGGTACCGCTGCCGCCGCCGTTCGGAGGTGGCGTCGGACATGACAGCAGCGGGCGTGCCGGCCAGTTTGGAATCGCCGCGGCGGGGTTCGGAAGGATCGTCCTCGGACGGAAGGTAGATGCCGTGCCGCTCCGCCGCCGCCAACAGCTTTCGGAGCAGCCCCCAAAAACGGGGCCCGTGGCTCATGTATTTTACGTGGGCCGCCTCATGGAGCAACGTCGCGGCGATGGCGCCGGGCGCTCGCCAGCCGCCTTCGGTGCGGACGCACCTGACGGTGACGACCGGTGGCGAGCCGTCTCGATTCTGCCGGCAGGAGCCAAAACGCGCCGTGTTAGCCCGCCCCGCACGGATCTGAAACTCGCGGGAAACGCCAAGACGTTTGAGAACAGGCGCCGCGGCAAGCCGCAAAGCGTCGAGCAGCGCTTGCTGCGTCGCAGCGTCCGGGGGGCGGCGTGTCCACCCACGCCAGTCAATTACGCCAGTGCCCGCGGGTTTCTCCGGGCGACCTGTGGCATCCTTTGGTGGCAGTGGCAAAATCCCCTCGAAGGCCAGTTGCAAACTCATGCGTCAGTAAGATTTCACAATTGAGGGTACTATCGGGCTCAGGAGCGGGAGTGCACGAGGGCGGCAGCCCTCTGCCGGGGGCGTGGGGGTGTCCCCCACAGAGAATTCTCCTCTTTTTTCGGGGTGGGGGGCGTGGTTCATGCGGCCCCTGATTCTGAACTCATACATGCGTCACCGGATAAGTGGCTGGTGGGCAGCCGGATGGTATAGTATGCCATTGCCAATGAAGTTGGATAGCGTTTGCACGCGGCGAACGGGATTGAGAGGAGCACGCGGTGCCCACGATAGATGCTGACACCCACGTTATCGAAACCGAGCGGACTTGGGACTTCATGGAGCCCGCCGACCAGAAGTATCGCCCGGTGATCGTCACCCCGCGGGGGGAGTCGGAAAAAGAATACTGGATGGCCGATGGTGCGCTCTGGGGCGCCGCGCGCTTCAGCGGCCGGGACTACAAGGAGCTCTCCCGCCTGGCGGGGCGCAACATGGATGCGCCGCGGGAAGCGCGGGAGATGGACGACATCCAGCTGCGGCTCAAGCACATGGATGAGTTGGAAGTGGACGTCCAGGTGCTGTACCCCTCGATCTTCATCACCGCCGGCGCCACCCGTCCGGAAGCGGACGTGGCGATATGCCGTGGTTACAACCGGTGGCTGGACCACATCTGGTCCCAGAGCGCCAACCGCCTGCCCTGGGTCTGCATGCCGCCGCTGCTCAGCATGCCCGATGCGTTGGATGAACTGCGCTGGTCCAAGGACCACGGCGCAGTCGGCGTGTTCATGCGATGCGTGGAGGGCCCCAGACTGCTCCATGACCCCTACTTCTTTCCGTTGTACGAAGAAGCCCAGCGGCTCAACATGCCCATCACGGTTCACATCGCCAACTCCAACCAGGGCATGACTGGGCTTCTCTCCCAACACTCCCGCAGCGGCACCTTCTGGGGACTGCGCCTCGCCCTGGTCGGGTCATTCCATTCGCTGGTGCTCAACGGGGTTCCGGACCGTTTCCCGCAGCTCCGTTTCGGGTTCATCGAGGGCGCTGCCCAGTGGATTCCCTATGCGTTGAACGATCTGCAGCGCCGCATGCCGGGTTTGGGTGGGGGCATGACGGCCGATGTGCTGCGGGCCAACCGGATCTACGTGACGTGTCAGACCGACGACGACATCGCTTACCTTATGGATCACGCTGGCGAAGGGAACTTCCTGATCGGCACCGACTACGGCCATAACGACCAGTCCAGTGAATTGGAGGCCTTGCGCAACCTGCGCAGCGGAGGCCGGATCACGCCCCACCGCTACCAACAGATCACCTATGACAACCCCAAAGCTTTCTACGGGCTGTGAGGTTTCCGTATGAATGATCTGTTTGGACTCACCGGAAAAAAGGCCATCGTGATCGGCGGCGGCTACGGAATGGGCCGAGCAGCGGCGCGCCTCCTCGCAGAAGCGGGAGCGGCGATCGCGGTGGTCGACCTTGATGCGGGCCGATCGGCCGCAGAAGCGGCGGACCTCATGGCTAAGGGCCATCGCGCGATCGGGCTGACCGCTGATGTGAGTCGACCGCACGAGGCGGCGCGGGTGGTGGCTGAGGCGGAGCAGGGGCTGTCGGGGCTCGACATCCTGGTCAACATCGTTGGCCGCAACACCTGGGTTCCGGTGCTCGACATGGACCCCGAAACCCTGGAGACCGTCCTCTCCCGCAACCTAAAGCACCACTTCTACCTGGGACAGGCCTTCGCAAAGACGCTTCGCGCATCGGGACATGGCGGTCAGATTGTCATGGTCAGTTCCGTGTCAGGGGTCCAGGCTGCGCCCAACCACGCCGCCTACGGGGCGAGCAAGGCGGCGCTGATCTCCCTCACCAAGAGCATGGCGGCGGAGTGGGGGCCGCTGGGAATCCGGGTCAACAGCATTGCACCTGGCACGACGCGCACCGACCGTAACCAGTGGACCCCCGAGATCGAGGCCCGGGCCGCTCAGACGGTGCCGCTCGGCCGGGTGGGGGACCAGACCGAGATTGCCAAGGCGGCACTTTTTCTGGCATCAGACCTGGCGAGTTACATTACCGGCCAGACGCTGGTGGTGGACGGCGGCGCCACCATCCTCTCCCCTTCGCCCTTCCAGTAGCAAACTGGGAAGAGTGGAGGGGCTCCCGGGCTCAGGAGCGGGAGTACACGAGGGCGGCAGCCCTCTGCCGGCGGAGTGGGGGTGTCCCCATCAAGCATTCTCCTCTTTTTTCCCCTGGGGTGAGGGGAGTGGATCATATCGCCGGAACCCCTGGCACCGAATAGATACGCAAACAGCCGGGCGGTGAACCTGCCTATGCAGTCTCTTCGGGGACCTCCCGAATGGCCAATTCGATGGCATCCGATCCAGCGGAAACGACACTGGGACGATACGGGGCAAGGGTGGTCGTCAGGCTATCCAGGAAGGTCTGGGCGTCGGTGAACTGACTGTCCACCTGCAGTTCGAGCCCCCCCCCGCGAAGGACTTGGGTTGAACGCCGGCGACCCGCGGGTTGCGTCTCAACGCGATTTGGAAATCCTCGACCTCGGTAAAGCGATCGAAAAGGCCCACCATGAGTGTTACCGGGTTGTTGAGCGGAGTGTAGCCGCTCATGGTGGCCCGAAGATTATCGGCGGCGGAATCGGCCTGGGCGCGCCTGCGCCGTGACCGGGTGGCGGTTGCCTGGGCGGTTGACCGGGCGCCTCCGCCGCTCCCCGCCCGCTGGGCGGCGGGATCACCGCTGCGACCTTCGCCCTCCGGCGGCCCCGCAGCCCGGCTGCCCGCGAGCGAAGCGCCAAAGCGTACCGAATCGAAAACGATCTCCTTCACGATGGGCGCCAGCCACCGGAACGCCGCAGCCGTGGCACCGGCGGACCCCATACTCGGGCTCAGCGCCTCGGCGGTCTCGGGCATCGAACGGAGCCGCTCGATGACGCGGCGCACGGTTGCCCGGACCTGTTCCTCGGTTCTGTCATCCTGGATCTGAACGTCGTTCATGTTCAACTCCCGCGATCAACGTGCGGTTTGTCATCTTCCGAAACGGATCCCCTGTCCGATAGTATCATGTGGTGGGAATTGAGTCTTGTCCGATACGTCATGGTAAGAGTTCATAACTAACGCAACTTTCGGGCTCAGGAGCGGGAGTGCACGAGGGCTGCCGCCCTCTGCTTGTCCTGAGCCATGTCGAAGGGCCGGGGGCGTGGGGGTGCCCCCCACAGAGAACTCTCCTCTTCTTTCCTGTGGGGAAGGGGCCCGAACCCCGAACCCCGCATCATGCATCCTGCCGCAAGACCCTGAGGGAAACGGACCATAACGGACCACAATGGACCAAAAAGAATCATCGCATCCCGCTCTTAGCCGGCGCCCATCCCTCGGCTATCGGCATCATACGATGCCCAACGTCCTGAGGTTGGCGATCTGCTCCAGCGAGAACCCTGCTCTCGCCAGCACCGCATCGGTGTCCTGCCCCACCGCCGGCGCCGCCCTACTGAATCCGGCCGGAAAACCGCTGAACCGGACCGGGTAGGCCGGGGCCCCGGCGCCCGGGACCGGGCCATGCGCCGGGTGCAGCAGCGGTTGCAGCAGGCCCCGCGCTTGGACCTGCGGGTCGTTGACGAGGTCCTCCAAGTCGTTGACCGGGCCGCAGGCGATGTGCGCGGCCTGGCACGCGTCCACGATCGTCGCTCTAGGACGCTGCCGGGTCCACGCCGCCACTGCCTCGTCGAGCGGGACGACATTCTTAATCCGCAGTTCCAACGTCGTAAAACGGGGGTCCTCCAGCAGGTCCGGCCGGCCCATCAGTTGCGTCAGCCGCTTCCAATGGTCCTGTTGCGGAGCGCAGATCATCACATCGCCATCGGTGGCTGGGTAGGTGTTCCAGGGCGCCGACCGGGAGAGGCGGTTGCCCATACGGGCCGGTTTCCCCTGGGTGGCGAGCAGTTCGATAGGCTCATCCCAAACCAGCGACACCAGGCAATCGAACAGCGATACCTCGATGAACTGGCCCTCACCCGTCGCGTCGCGCTGCCGCAGCGCCGCGAGGACGGCGATCCCGGCGAACAACGGGGCAAAGTTGTCGGCCACCAGAATCCCCGCTCGGGTGGGCGGCCCATCCTCGTACCCGGTCATGGCCATCAGCCCGCTCATCGCCTGGATCATGGTGTCGAAAGCTGCCCAGTCCTTGTAGGGGCCGGACCGGCCGAAGCCGGAGATCGAACAGTAAATGAGATCGGGTTTGTGGGCCTTGAGGCTTTCGTAACCGATGTGCAGCTTCTCAGTCACTCCGGGACGCAGGTTTTCAAGGAAGACATCGGCGGTCGAAACGAGCCGCTGCAAAACTTCGAGGCCCTCAGGCCGCCCCATGTCCAACGCCAGGCTCAGCTTATCCCGGTTCCGCTTCAGGACCGGCGTCGAGATGTCGTCGGGTTGCTGCCGCACCATGGCGACGCCGCCCGCTCCGCCGTAGGGCGGCGAGCGGCGGGCAAAGTCGCCATCGCCGGGCCGTTCGATCTTGATGACCTCGGCTCCCAACGCGGCGAGGTGCCCGGCGCACACCGGTCCGGCCACGGCCTGGGTCGCATCTAACACCCGGATGCCGTCCAGCGGCCGGCGCCGGGGCGGCGTCATATTCTCCTCATCGCAATGTTTTCACGTCAGTTCGAGGCTCAGCGGCAGGGCAGGGGATCAAAGTTAAAACACCCCCGGCCGGATGACCTATATCATAGGGCTCCGGCCGCGGTCAATGCCGCACCGGGAACCCGGAACGATTCGGACTCACCCGGTCTGTTGCCCCATCCCCGGAAACAGAGAAGGGTTTTGCGCTCGGGGGACACCCCCCGCCAAGAGGGCGTCGCTCCCTTGCACTCCCCGTCTGTTTGGCAGCCAAGGAAGTCAGGCAACGAGGATAACGTACGATCTGCTTGACGCACTACACTAGGATTCCGCCCTCGGAGGGGCTCCATGAACGACGATGACCTAATCAATAGGTTGGCGGCGCTGGAGAGAGAGCCGCGCAGCACGCGCTGGTCCGAGCAGTCCGCGGCCCGCTTGTGCTCGCTGTATGAGGCGGCCACACCCTTCCAGCGCCAGTTCATGCGGGAGGCCGTCCAGCTAAGCCGCTGGCGGTCACCCGAACATCGGACCCTGGCCGGCGGGCCGACCGGTAGCCTTGCCACTGAAGAGCGCATTCGAGTGGCCCTACTCATGCAATCCATCGAAGATGGCCGCCACGACCTGCGGGACAACCTTATCTCGCTGAGGCTCATCTACCACAGTGCGGCGGCGGTGGGGATGGATGTCGAGCGCTTGTTTGAGGGAGTAGCCGCAATCTCCTCAGAGCGGATGGGCGGGTCTTCAGGGACTTCGTGGCGCTGCCTGCGACCCCCGGATCCATGGGCTACCACGCGATGCCCTCGCCCGGCGGAGGCGTCCGCTGGGAGATGTGAACGCTCCGGCGGCCATTCTCGATTGGCGGAAACTCACCGCCGGGGCGGCATCCAGTCGTTGGGGCCGCCGCTCACCGCGATGGCCGCCCCGGTCAGGTACGCGCCGCGATCCGAGCACAAGAACGCGATGACATTGCCGATGTCTTCGGGACGGCACAGGCGGCCGAAGGGCGCGTATTCGTAGACCGCGGCAACGTCGTCATAGCCGCGCTCCCGGAAGATGGTCTCGCCCCACTCGGTCTCAACAATGCCCGCCAGGATCGTGTTGACCCTGATTCCGTTGGGCCGCTCCTCCTTGGCCACCACATCGGCGAACGCCTCCACCGCGCTCTTTGCCACCACGTACGGCGCCCGGTTGGCGGGACGCTGGGCGGTGGCGATCGACGAGATGAACAAGATGTCGCCCCGCTCCCGCTTGCGCAGGTGGGGAATGGCGGCTTTGGTGCAGTGGTAGCTGCCAAAAAAGTGGGTGTCAAGCAGGCGCCGCATGTCCTCCGGGTTGGAGTCGCACACGCTGTCTTGAGGCGAACGCTGCCCCGCGTTGTTCACCAGGATGTCCAACTGCCCGAAGGTCGCCGCCACCGCGTCCACCATCTGCTGCACCGGGGCATAGCCCTCCGCAACATCAGCCTGAAACAACTCGGCCCGCACCCCCAGACCTCGCACCTCCCACAGCGTCTCCTCGGCCGCTTGCCGGTTCTCCCGGTAGTTGATGGCGACCGCCGCGCCCTCCCGTGCCAGGCACAGCGCCACGCCGCGGCCGATGCCGCGACCGGCGCCGGTCACCAGCGCTACCTTATCTTTCAAGTCCACGCGTGCCGCCTCCTTGGTTCATCGGAGCTATCCACAGATTACACAGATTCGCACAGATTCGGGGAGGTGCCGGGTGGGAGGGCGTCGGGAGCCTCCGCTCTGGTGGACCGCCTCCCTGTCCGTGCCGGAATCCCGGTGCGGTTACAATACACGAGAAAGCAGCAAATCCGCCGCACCAAAACCGGGGAAGCTGCCCCAAAAGCCCTGTAGTCCACGGAGGCCATACGTGGAGCCATACGAACGGATCGTCGCGATCATCCGGCAGCACCACCCCACCGTTCAGGCGGTCTATCTGTTCGGTTCCTTCGGCACCGATGATGCACGGCCCGGCAGTGATGTGGATATTGCCCTGTTGTTGCCGCCGCTCGATGCGAAGCGGGCGGCGGCCAGTGCCCTCGTCGACACCCAATTGGAGCTGGAGCGGGTGCTGCGGAAAGACGTCGACTTGGTCAATCTGCGCCGGGTAACCACGGTTTTTCAGAAAGAGATCACCATGACCGGCCGGCGGATCTACTGCGCCGACGCCTACGCCGCGGAAGAGTTCGAGATGCTGGTGCTCTCCTTCTACCAGAAACTCAACCAAGAGCGTGCGGAAGTGCTGGCCGAAGGGTTGCGCAGCGGGAGGTTCTACGACGTATGAACGACGTCACCCTGACTAAAAAGGTCAGCCTTGAACGCTGCGTTCTGCAGGTGGAACGGTACTACAAGCTGGAAACCGGCTTGCCCTTTTCCGAAGACTATCTGAAGCAGGACGCCATTGCGATGAATCTGCAACGCGCCTGTGAGTTGACGATCGACATCGCCAACCACCTCATCAAGACCAAGAAGCTCGGCCTGCCCCAGGATAGCCGGGACAGCTTTGCCCTGTTGCAACGAGCGGGGCTTATCACCGTCGAGCAGACGAACGGTTTGCAGGCGATGGTCGGGTTTCGCAACACTCTGGTGCACCAGTATCAGGCCCTGGATATGGCGGTCATGGCGAACATCATCGAGCACCACCTGAGGGATCTGCTCGACTTTGCCAACCGGGCGCTGGAGGCTTCCACCTAACCGGTTCGCAGACTCTCGCACCAACCTTGCGCTTTGCACCTTGCACGGTTGCCCGTCTCCTACGCCCCCACCATACCCTTCGCCTGCAGCGCGCCCACCGGGGAGAACCTTCTTCCGCTGCTGCCGGTGCCGATGTATCCGATGAACCCCGATACTCACCGTGAGGTGCGCCTGCTCCCCGGCCAATGAACGAAGCTGGCCCGGCAATGCCGGGCCAGCTTCGCTGCGGTTCGCTTGAGGGCTGCTGGTTAGCGCAGCGCGTCGATCAGCCGGGTCAGATCGCGGTCGGTTAGGTTGGGATCGAGCACCGATTCCATGCCGCGGGGACGCCCCGCCGCCATCGAATCTTCGTAGGTGGACGTTTCCAGCTTGTAGAGGATCCCGGTTGGGATGCGAGCGCCCCACTCGTACGACTTGGCAATGGCCTGCACCTTCTTGGCGATGATCTCCTCGGGATCCCGCGGATCATGGACCACCGGGTCGAAGTCGGTATCGTCGAGCTGGTACAGGCGAGGGCGTCCGTCCAGCTTCTCGCCGTACCAGTCCTTGTCGTGCAGGTCGTTGTACACCGGACACGTCTGCATGATGTCGACAAAGGAGGTCCCTCGGTGGCGGATGGCCTCGGCGATGATCTGCGCCAGCGAGCGGGGCTGGAGGGCATAGCCGCGGGCGACAAAGGTGTAACCGGCCGAGATGGCCAGGGCCAAGGGGTTCACGCTGTCTTGGACCGCCGCTTCGGCCATGCCCTTTGCCTTGTCGCCCTTATTCATGGTGGGGGAGGCCTGACCTTTGGTCAGACCGTAGACCTGATTGTCGAACACCAGATAGGTCATATCGACATTGCGTCGTCCGGTGTTGATGAAGTAGCCGGCCCCGATGCCGAAGCCGTCACCGTCGCCGCCGACCGCCACCACGGTCAGCTTGGGGTTGGCCAGTTTCACACCGGTGGCTGAGGGCAAGGCCCGGCCGTGCAGGGTGTGGAAGCCGTAGGCATTGATGTAATGCGGGGACTTGCCGGAGCAACCGATGCCCGACACCACAGCCACCATGTGGGGTGGCACTTGGAGTTCGACCAGCGCGTTCTGGACGGAATTGAGAATCGCGAAATCACCGCAGCCGGGGCACCACGTGTTGTGGACGCTGGTCTTGTAATCTTTGGCGGTGAAGGTCTGCACTACCATCAGAGCACCTCGCTTGAGTTATGGCAGCAAATGGGTGACGGCAACCCGGGGCTGGCCCTCCCGGATGGCCGTTAGCAGGGCTTCCTGCAATTCCTCTTCCGAGAAGGGGCGTCCGTCGAACTTCACCAACCGCTGGCCGACGGTGAAGCCGGTCTTAGCAGCGATGACATCGCCCAACTGGCCCTGGTAGTTCTCTTCCACCAGCAGCGTGCGCTTGGCTCGCTTGAGGATTTCGGAAACCTCCTCTACCGGAAATGGGCGGAGCAGCCGCACCTGAACAAAGTTGGCAGTGATGCCCTCTCGCTCTCTGAGGAGGCTCATCGCATCCAGAATCGACCCCCGGGTGCTGCCCCAACCCACGATGGTGACGTCCGCATCTTGCGGCCCGTGGAAGGCGATCTTGCGGCTGGAGGGAATCTCACGGGCGGCGAGGTCCAGCTTGCCCATCCGCTTGTTCATCATCTTCACGCGGTTATCCGAGCTCTCGGTGATATGGCCGCGTTCGTCGTGCTCGTCGGTGGTCACCCAGAAGATGCCGCCCTCCTGCCCGGGCACGGCGCGGGGGCTGACGCCGCTGTCGGTGAACTTGTAGCGAAGGTAGTCGCCATTGGGGGAGAAGCGGGGCCCGCGATCGATGGGCGGGAGCCGGTCCAACCCCAGGTCGTCGACCGTGAAGTGGCTCGATTGGAGGCGCTTATCGACCATCACGATCACGGGGAGCTGGTAGCGGTCAGCCCAGTTGAAGGCTTCGTAGCTATCCTCCACCGTCTGGGGGATATCGCCGGGGGCCACCACCATGTGGGCAAAGTCGCCATGTCCGGGCTGCAGGGCAAACAGCAGGTCGGCCTGCTCGCTACGGGTGGGGAGACCCGTGCTGGGACCGCCGCGCTGCCAGAGGTAGACGACAGGACCGGCCGATTCGGTGATGCTGGCGAAACCGAACCCCTCGCACATCAGCGACAGGCCCGGACCGGAGGTTGAGGTCGAGGAGCGGACGCCGGCGTGGGCCGCGCCCACCGCCATGTTGATGGCCGAAATTTCGTCCTCCACCTGCACCACGGTAAGGTCCTGGGTGCGCTGGTTGGCCTCCAGGTAGACGTTTTCATCGGTAGCGGGGCTGATGGGGTAGTAGGTCTGGAACTGGAGTCCCGCCTTGAGCTTCGCCAGGGCCACGGCCTGCACCCCGCGCATGAGCAGCGGCGCCTGCGCTGGGGGTGTCGCCTGGACCAGCCGGAAGTGTTGGCGTCCGCCCAGGGCGTCCATGACGAAGTTGTAACCCGCGGCGGCAGCCGCGGCGTTCAGTTCGGCGAGGGCAGCCCGCCGGCCGGTGCCGCCGCGGAAGCTCTGCTGGTACAGGACGAGGTCCACTCCCAGCGCGGCGGCGGAAGCCCCGCCCGCGACGCTGTTGGTCATGACGCGCAGGGCGTTGAACTCGTTGCCGCGCTCGGCTTCGGTCAGCACCTTGCGCAGCAGGTCGTCGAAGGGGACGGGGATGTAGTTGATATCCTGGCGCTGACCCGAGAGGTCCATCTTCAACGCGCCGTCGTAAATGACGACGCCCTCAGCGACCATTTTGTGGAGATGCCCGTGATGGCTGGGCCACTCGTTGTGGTGGTTCCCCAGCAGGGTCTCCTCATCCAGCGAGACTAGCACATGGACCTTTTCCGAAAGGTTGCCCTTGTCCTGGTCACTGATGCGCACCGTGTAGTAGCTGTGCTCGCCCATGATGTTCGAGTGATACTCGATATTCATGTGGATGCGGTAGCCGCCGCGGGTGAGGGCTTTGGCAAAGGCCTCGGCCGCGGTGTTGATACCGCCGCCCTGAGGTCCCCCCAGCATCCACGTCAGGTCTGAGTTGTACTCCATGAAGTTTCCTCTCAACACTATTCCGCGGACTCGTACTGCGGCAAAACCAGACTATTGTACCGTACCGGTCCGAGGGGGTTCAAGCGGTGGTATTGAAAACATCTCGTGCTTCACCAAATAGCTAGGCTCCTCGGGAGCAGGCTGATTCCGGCTACCGAGTCTAGGACGGCGGAGGACGAACGTCAAATCGCCCGCGGCGAGGGCCTCTTGCGGGCCTTTTGAAGACGGGCCTCTGCAACTGCTCGGTGTTCGGGTGCCGGACACGGGGGTGCAGGGGGCGGAGCCATCCTGCCGGGGGCCTGGTGGTGTTCCCCCAAGAACAAAATCTTCTCTTTTTCTGGGGGGTGGGGCCACCGGCCGGGACGCAGCCCCTGATGCCTGAATAGACACGGGTCTCTCAGCAGTTTGCAGCGGCCGCCTGTCTCGACCTAAACTTGCAGAGGAGGAAGCGCGCACTTTGGTGCTGCGGAAAAAAAGAATGAGTCACCAAATTCATCGAGTCGAACGTTTCGAGATCGTCGGACCGTACACCCTGACGCTTCGTTTTGAGGACGGCAGCCAACAGCGAATCGACTTCCGCTCGGTCTTGGAGGGCGAGGTGTTTGCCCCGCTCCAAGACTTGAACGTGTTCAACGCCGTCGAACTCGATCCGGGATGCGGCACGTTGACCTGGCCGAATGGGGCGGATTTCGACCCCGAGACCCTGCACGATTGGCCTACCTATCGCGGCGGACTGTGTTAGCCCGCACTCCGCTGAGGGGCGCTTGAGTTCGCCCCTCAGCGGAGTGCGGGCTAACACAGTCCGCCGCGATAGGTAGGCCAATCGTGCAGGGTCTCGGGGTCGAAATCCGCCCCATTCGGCCAGGTCAACGTGCCGCATCCCGGATCG
>SHYD01000084.1 GCA_009692945.1 Dehalococcoidia bacterium
GTCCAGTACCCAGGCATGCCCCAGGAGCTTATTCTCAGGTCAATGCGGCTGCTCGCCGAGGGCGTGTTGCCCCATCTGGCGTGATAGTAGTCAAAGATTCTTGATTTGGGTGGTCGATACCGCTCGTGGTGAGCCTGTCGAACCACGGGCTCGCCCTTCGACAAGCTCAGGGTGAGCGGGACTGCGTTAACCCACATTAAGCGTCACACACCATTAGTGCGCTGGCGCTTATGGCGCGTCCTCGGGGCCCTTGTCGACGTACGCCTGGTAGAAGCGGGTCAGCGTCCCGGAGTCGAACTTGTCGAGCATGATCCGGTGGTTCCACGCCATCGCCGCAATGGCTCCCGGCAGCGTGTCGTCGGGAGCGATCACCAATTTGACATAACCATAGCGTGCCGATTTGGGGAGGCTTTCCATCAGGCCCTTGAGTTGCTGCTTCAACTCTGTGCAGTCGGCGGGACAACGGTACAGGATCGTTATCCCCCCGTGTTCGAGGTTGTGTACCCAGAACCCCGGCTGCAACGGGCTGTCGTTAAACGACCACCGGGCGGTGACGGGGTAATGCGGGCCGGATGCCGGTGGGTTGGTGCTGTAGGTGATGGCCGACCCCAGTTCCACGTGGCTCCGGCCCTCATCTGGCAGCGTATCGCCGGGCATGGGAGCGGTCGCCTCCAGGACTGCGAAGGAGAGCACACCCACCAGCAGCGCGACGGCAACCCCGATGATGCCTCCGGTCCTGAGTCTCCGGTTCCGTTGACGGCGGCGCCCCGAATCCTCCGCCACCCGCTGGCGTTGATCGATCTGGTCTTTGCGCTGTTGACGCATGTCGTCGCGGGATGGTATTTCGGTCATCGTTCCTCCTTGTCCGGTCGCTCGGAATGGCCGGACCGGCTACCAGTAGTATAGCTGCCCTGGGAGCCCGCCTCACCACCGTTGGCGGCGGGCTTCTCCGCTGCGTCATCCGATTGACCCCTGCGGCGCTTGTACGCTCGCCGGACCCACCAGAGGTAGGCGCCGAACCCACCAAACACCAGCACCATCAGCAGCGCCTCATCGGCCATGCCGGTGACGCCGTGGGCGGGCCACCCATCGCCCGGCAGCGTCCCCGGCGACAGGGCGCTACTGAGGGGCCCGGATGTCGTTGGGGACGTTGAAATCATAAAACTCGGCGTCCATGAAGTGGCCCGGAGCCAGCATCGTGAGACGGCGGATGAGGTGGTCCGACGCCCCGATCCAGGCGACGAAGTTGGCGTCGATGCGGGGCAACCGATAGCTTACCACGTGGGTGACGGCCCCACCGATATCTTCCGTGCGCAACAACACAAAATCTGTGTCCTCCGGGTCGATGTAAGGGAACTGGGGGAAGCGAAAGGCAAACTCGGGCGGCGATTCGCCTCTGGTCCACGATCCGCCGGCTCCTTTGGAGAACCTGGAAGCGCCGATTGTGACGGTTTCCTCGCCGCTGCTGCCGCTCGCGGCAGCAGCGTTGGGCGTCGAATAGCGGAACTCGGTCACCGACGTCTGGCCCCCACTGCCCCGGAGTTGCTGCCGCTCCTTCATCGCCGTCAGCCGGTTCATCGCATCACCTGCCAGACCCGCCAGCCCGGCCGCGGTGACCGGCGGGACCGGCAACGCGACGGATGCCGCCACCTCGGCCTGTCCCGGCCGCTGAATGTGGGCGGTGATGTTCCATTCCCCCGATGCATCGACGTTGACCCTCGTCGAGTATCCGTCGCTTCCAGGCGTCACATGGACCGCCGTTACAGAACCGCCGGCAGGGCTGGCGTCGATGCGGACCGTCGCACCCAGCACCGCCGCGCCGGTCTCGTCGAGCAAGCGGAGGCGGAGGTCGTTGGCGCCGGGGCGGGCCGGCGTCAGCCGGAATTCAACCAGCAGCTCGCCGGCCTGCTGTGCCAATGCGACCCCGGTTTCCGGCTTGGCGGCAGGGCTCACCGCCGAGGCTGGCGTTACCGTGGCCACCGGTGGCGTTCCCGCCAGCACGGCGGCAGCAACCATGATGCCGAGGCCGATCGCCGCCTCGCCCTTCAGGGTAGGCGGGAGGACTCTCCACGCCCGGCCCTGCCCTTTGGGGCTGTGAATGCCTGGAGCAACAACCAGGTGACGGAACGCCGCCAGCCCCAGCAGAGGCGCCACCAAGGCCAGTTTTGCCAACAGGGTGAGGCCGTTAGGGGGTGTCCACCAGGTGGGCTGGGGCGACCACCAACTGCCAGGCGTTGAGCCAGCCCGAGGACACCACCAACACCACGGCGACGACTCCGAGGCGTTCGAACCGTGGTATTAGCGTGGCAACGGCGGCAGCCCGAACGCCCTCCGGCGCGGACCAGATTATCGGAATCGCGGCGGTCAAGCAGAGCAGGCCGCCCAACCAGGCGGCAGCCCCGGCCTGGTGGGCGAAATCGGCCCCCAGGCTCAGCAACGCAGGTTCTCGTCCTGCGGCGTGGCTGACCAACGCTGCGGTGAGCAACAGCGCCAGACCCATGCTGCTCCCCAGCCACCACCACCAGCCTTCGCTGGACCGCGGCGAGAGACGTGGGGCCGAAACCGCCTCGGCGGTCGGGGAGATTGCCGTTCTTGCCTGGGATGCCGCCAACTGCTCGATGACGCCCAAGAACCCCACGATGATCATCATGCGGGCGAGCCAGACCAGACCGTAGCGGGTCTTCATGATCAGGCGGGTGACAACCTCGCCTTCCATGACCCGCAACAGTCCGGCGCCTCCCACCTGCGCTGCCTGATTGAACAGGGTCACCACCCCGAGCACCAGCAGGCCGACGGTTGCGATGCGAACGATGGCGAAGGTCCGCCGCTCGATGGCTTCTAGCACCGGCGTCAAGTCAGGGTTTGGCGCGCCGGCGCTCCCGGCGGGGCGCAGCACGAATTGCCGAAACTAGAATCCCCCCGCCACCAGGGCCGACGCGAGGAGCGTCAGCCATCGGCGTGGGATGTCGAGCTCGTTGCGGGCTGCGCCCCCCGTCTCCGAAGGAGCGAGGCTCGCGTCGAGTCGAGTACCGGCGCCCACGCCAAAGGTGAAGGTGCCTGCGATCACATGGCCATCGGTGGACACGCTCCGCCAGCGGACCGAATAGGCGCCCGGTTCCAATTGCTGGAGGCTGGTGAACAGTTGCCGCCAGTCGGCCGGGTCTGGCAGCGTCACTCCGGTATCGCGCCGCTTCCCGCTCGCGTCGGACACCACAATGGCGTTGAATTGGCTATCCAGAGGTTCGCTGAATCAGAGACGGACCTGGTCCGGGGAGGATGCAACCACCGCGTTGGGGGCGGGGTCGGACCGGACCAACTCGGCGTGGGCGGACCCACGGTGGAAGGTCCCCAGCGCCAGCACCGCCGCCAGGATGACGGAAAGCGCACAGCGGCGGACAAGAGAGGATCGCATGGCGAAGATCGGGGCCCGGCTACCCGCGGGCGACCGCCACCGCCACCACGACCAGTGCCAGCAGCACCCGGTACCCCGCGAAGACGTATAGGTTGCCGCGTTGCAGGTACCGCATCAGGAAGGCGATGCACAGGTAACCGGCCACCGCGGCGCTCAGGAAACCGGCGGCCACCATCAACATCGTTCCTGGTTCGGCGTTGCCCAGCTTGGCGATGTCGGCCGCCTTTTTAAGGCCCGCCCCTGCCATGATCGGCGTGGCCAGCAGGAACGAGAAGCGGGCGGCCGCACCCCGTTGGACTCCCAGCAGCATGGCCACCGTCATGGTGCCGCCGCTGCGGGAGACGCCGGGGATGATCGCCAGCGCCTGGCCGACCCCGATGGCCAGCGCCGTTCCCCTCCCGATGTCGCCCATGGCCCGGTGCTGTGATCCTAGGCGCTCTGCGGCGGCGAGGATGATGCCCCACACCGCCAGCGCCCCCGCGATCAGGAGCGGACTGCGGAACGCAGTCTCGGCCTGATGCTCCAATGCTGCGCCGGCCACGGCCCCAGGGATGGTGCCGATAGCCAGCAGCCAGGCCAGACGCCGCATGGGGTCATCGCCGATGCTTCGTTCGACCAGGCTCGCAGCTCCGGCCCGGACCAGTTGCGCCCAATCGCGGGCGAAGTAGGCCAGCGTCGCGATGAGTGTTCCCATGTGTAGCGCAACATCGAAGGTGAGGCTGTTGAGCACAGGGTCGGTCCATCCCAATAGCCAGGGGAGCAGGGTGAGGTGGGCCGTGCTGCTGATGGGTGCGAATTCGGTGATGCCCTGGGTGATGCCGAGGACGATGGCCTGAAGCACCTCCCCCATCTACGCGCCCGCCGCATGGAGCCGCAGCATCTCGACGACGATGCGGGTGGTTTTCACCATGTCCCGTACGTCCAGCCATTCTTTGGTGGTGTGGATATCCCGCATGCCCGTCCCCAGGTTCGCCACCGATATCCCGCGGCCGTTGAAGATGTTGGCGTCGCAGCCCCCGCCCATTGCCTTGATCGGCACCGGCGAACCCAGTTCCCGGCCGGCGGCCAGCACGAGTTGGACAATGGGCGCATCGTCAGCGACGTTCATAGCCCCGTAGGCCTCGATGATGGTCGGGTCGATGGTGGCGGTGACGGTCAGGTCGTCCAGCGCAACCGCATGACGCGCCGCGGCGTCCTGGAAGCATTGCAACATGTGCTGGGTCTGCGCCGCCAGTTTGCCGGCGTCGCGACTGCGGCATTCGCCGTGGACCACCACCTCTGCCGGGATGATGTTGGTGGCGGCGCCGCCACGGATGATGCCGATGTTGGCGGTCGTTTCGAAGTCGATGCGCCCCAGCCGCATCTGGGCGATGGCTTCGCTGGCTACTTTGATGGCGCTGAGCCCCCGTTCCGGGGCGACTCCCGCGTGGGCCGCCCGGCCCGTGATGCGCCACTCCAGGTGGTTCGCCGCGGGCGCTTTGGTGAACAGGACGCCCGGTTCATCCGAGTCGAACACGAGTCCGAATTTGGACCGCAGCGCCGCTGTGTCCATGGCCCGGGCGCCCTGCAGCCCCTTCTCTTCGCAGATCGTGAAAACGATTTCGAGGTCGCCGATGGGGACGCGCTGCTCGCGGGCGGCGCGGATCGCCTCGAAGATGATGGCGATGCCCGACTTATCATCGCTGCCCAGGATGGTGGTCCCATCGGAGTGGATGATCGGCCCCTCGATCACCGGTGTGATGCCGTTGCCGGGCACCACGGTGTCCATGTGGGCGCACAGCAGCAGGGGAGCCGCGCCGGGCATTGTGCCCGGCAGCGTGGCGATGATGTTGCCGCTGTTGCTGTTGATGGAGGGTCCTGCCTGGTCCTGAGCCACCGAGGCGCCCAGTTCAGCAAGCTGTCGCTTGAGCACCTCTGCGATGGCGGCCTCGTTGCCCGCTTCGCTATCGATCTGGACCAGGTCCAGGAAGTGTTCCTTGATGCGGGTCTCGTTGATCATCGGGTCCCCTCGCAACTGCTGGCTGTCCACCGCCCATTATAGAGCAGCGGGGGAGGGCGGGAACGGTGTCCGGGGGTTCAACCAATTGCGGAGTAGTTGCTCAGAGTTGCGGGGCCGGAGTCCCTCGGAGCAGGTGTGGAGAGGGCGGCAGCCCTTTCCCGGGGGTTGTGGGGGTGCCCCCCACGAACAGCCTTTTCTTTTTTTCGCTCGGGGTGGGGCTCCGGAAGACCAGGAGCCGTTCTTCAATGACAACTCGTTCTCCGGAGACTGAGTAGTTACATTGTGGATCGCGATTGGACAACGGCGGCCCGGTCCGTATAATAGCGCTACATCACAGGCGGCCCCAGGAGCATTTCATGGACTTTGGCTGGTCTCCGGAAGAGAACGGGTTCCGGTTGCAGGTGCGGGCGTTCATTCGCGAGCAATTGCCAGCTGACTGGGACGAACTCGCGCTCACCGAAGAGGAGTCGTACCAGCACGGCCGCCGCTACGCTGTGGCGCTGGCTGGACGCAAGTGGCGGGTGATGCACTGGCCGGTGGAGTTCGGCGGCCTCGGCTACAACCACTGGCGGCACCTGATCTTCTCCGAAGAGGCGGCCTACCACCGCTTTCCCGGCGCCTCGGACATGGGCACCGGGTTTGTAGGACCCACCCTCATGCTGTTCGGTGACGAGCGCCAGAAGCAGCGTTTCCTGCCCGCGATCGCGGACGCCACTGTCCAATTCTGTCAACTCTTCACCGAACCCGGCGCGGGCTCGGACCTCGGTTCGCTGCAGACCCGGGCGGTGCGCGACGGCGATGACTACGTGGTGACCGGACAGAAGATCTTCACCTCCGGCGGGCACCACGCCGATTGGGGTTGGCTGGGCGCCCGGACCAATCAGGAGGCGCCCAAGCACCGCGGCATCAGCACCTTTCTCATCGATATGAAGAGCCCGGGGGTCACGGTGCGGCCTTTGATCAACATGACCGGCCAGCACATCCAAAACGAAGTGTTCTTCGATGAGGTGCGGATACCCTCCGAAAACCTGGTGGGCGAGGAGAACCGCGGCTGGTATCAGATGGCGTCGACCCTGGATTTCGAACGGGCCAGGATCGGCTGGTTCGCCGGAGCCCGGCGGATGCTGGACGATATGGTGGGCTTCGCCCGCACCGCGTCGCAGGGCGGACGAGTCCTGGGCAAGCGGCCCGAAGTGCGCTTCCGGCTGGCCGATCTGGCAGTCGCGCTGGAGGTCGGCCGTTTCCTGGCCTATCGAACGGTGTGGATGCTTGAGCACGGCGATATTCCCAATAAGGAGGCGTCTGCCGCCAAGGCATTCAGCAGCGAAACCAACCAGCGTCTGGCCAACTTCGGGGTCAGCATGCTCGGCCTCTACGGGACGTTGCAGCGCGATTCGAAACATGCGCTGCTGCGGGGCCGACTGGAGCAGATGTACAAAGAGACGGTGTTCTACACCGTCGCCGCCGGGTCGTCCGAGATCCAGCGGAACATCATCGCGACCCGGGGGCTTGGCCTGCCGCGCTGAGCGGCCTGTCGGCAGGACTTCCGGAACCGGATTCACAACACTGGAGGAATGACCGATGGACCTGGGACTGAATGAGATGCAGGAGATGCTGCGCCGCACCGCGCGCGCGTTCTTTGAGAACGAGTGCCCCAAAAGCGTGGTGCGCCAGGCGGAGCAGGACGAGCGGGGATACTCTCCCGAGTTGTGGCGCAAGATTGCGGCGCAGGGCTGGACCGGCATGACGTTGCCCGCGGAGTACGGTGGCGGCGGGGCCAGTTTCCTCGACCTCGCGCTGTTCTACGAGGAGGTGGGACGGGCGCTGGCGCCGGTCCCCTACCTCGATGTGGCGTTGTCGGCGTTCCTGCTCCAGGAGTTGGGTTCTGAACAGCAGAAGCGCGAGTGGCTCCCGCAACTCGCCAGCGGCAACCTGATCGCGACCGTGGCCCTGGTGGAACCGGCGGCTTCGTACGATGCCGATTCCATTCACCTCACCGCCTCCAGCCAAGGCCCGGACTACGTGTTGAACGGGGTCAAGCTGTTCATTTCGAACGCCCATATCGCCGACCGTATGCTGGTGGTGGCCCGCACCAAGGAATCGGCCAACCCCGAGGACGGTCTCACGGTGTTCCTGGTCGACCCGCACGCTCCCGGCGTGAGCATCACCCTGCTGCAGACGCTGGCCTCGGACCGCCAGTGCGAAGTGGTCTTCGAGAACGTGAAAGTGCCTGCGGTAAATGTGGTGGGGCCGGTGGACGGCGCTTGGCCGGCCCTGAAGTCGATGCTGGGCAAGGCGCGGGTGCTGCTGGCCGCCTGGTCCGTCGGTGGCGCCGAGTTTGCGCTGGAGATGACCGTCGAGTACGCCAAGACCCGGGTGCAGTTCGGCCGCCCCATCGGCAGCTTCCAGGCCATATCCCACAAGTGTGCGGATATGGCCATAGACTGTGACACCATGCGCTACGGCGTCTATCACGCGGCATGGCGCCTCGCTGAGGGACTTGCCGCAGGCCAGGAGATCGCCATCGCCAAGGCGTGGTCGGCCGATGCCTACCGCCGGGTCACGGCGCTGGCCGAGCAGGTCCACGGCGGGGTGGGCTACATGATGGAGCACGACATCCAACTCTATTTCCGGCGCGCCAAGGCCGCCGAACTGTTGTTTGGAGACGCCGATTACCATCGTGAAGTGGTGGCGGTCGGGATGGGGCTGTAGCGCCCGAAGGGGTACGAGTTCAGGGTGGAGGTTCGGAAACGGGGGGTGCAGGGGGCGAAGCCATCCT
>SHYD01000020.1 GCA_009692945.1 Dehalococcoidia bacterium
AAGGGGTGGAGATGGTGATGCCCGGGGACAACGTGCAGATGACCATCGAGTTGATTACGGAAGTGGCCATCGAGGAAGGTCTGCGGTTCGCCATTCGTGAGGGCGGACGGACGGTGGGCGCCGGCGTTATCACGAAGATAATCGAGTAAAAGACTATGGCTTCTCGCCAGAAGATTCGGATTAAATTGAAAGCGTACGACCACCGTTTGCTGGACCAATCGGCCCAACAGATCGTGGAAACGGCGGAGCGGACGGGGGCGGCCGTAACCGGGCCTATCCCTCTTCCGACCCACATCAGGAAGTTCTGTGTTATCCGCGGACCTCACATCGACAAGGACTCGCGCGAGCAATTTGAGATCCGGACCCACAAGCGGCTGATAGACGTTGTCGAACCCACCTCGCGGACGGTCGATGCGCTGATGCGCCTCTCGTTGCCGGCGGGTGTGGATATTGAAATAGCGTTGTAACCATGAATGGACTCTTGGGGAAGAAACTGGGCATGTCCCAATACTTCGCCGCCGACGGCCGCATGTATGCGGTGACGGTGGTTGAGGCTGGCCCATGCATCGTGACGCAGGTGAAGACAGAGGAAAAAGACGGGTACCGTGCCGTTCAGGTCGGTTTTGCCATCGCCAAGAAATTGAGTAATGCCGAAAAAGGACACCTGGGTTTCGGCGGGCTGAAACGAACCCGTAAACGGGAAAACGCCCAGGGCGGCTCCAAGAGTTCTCCCCTGGGACTGCTGAAGCACCTGAAGGAGTTCGCCCTCGCGGAGGAAGAAACTCCCGCAGTGGGTGAGGTGCTGACGGTGCAGGTGTTCAGCGAAGGCCAGAAGGTGGACATCGAAGGGTTGTCCAAAGGAAAGGGTTTCGCCGGGGGCATCAAACTCCACCATTTCCACGGAGGTCCCAAGAGCCACGGGCAGTCCGACCGGCACCGTGCGCCGGGATCGATCGGCTCTGGCACGACCCCTGGGCGGGTGCTGAAGGGGCTCCGAATGGCGGCGCATATGGGACACGATAAAGTGACCGCGAAAAACCTGGAAGTGCTCCATGTGGAACCGGAGCGGAACCTCCTGTTCATCAAAGGTTCTGTGCCTGGTCCAGCGAACGGCCTGGTCGTCGTGAAGCAGTCCAGGGGATAGGAAGACCTCATGGAATTTCCACTCTTGAACCAGCAGGGGGCGAGCGTCGGGACCGTCGAATTGCGGGACGATGTGTTCGGCGTCCTGCCGCACGAAGCCGTGGTGCATCAGGCGCTCGTCCGCCAGTTGTCCAACGCACGTCAGGGCACGCATTCGACCAAGACCCGGGGTGAGGTAGAAGGCAGTACGAGAAAACTCTTCAAGCAGAAGGGAACAGGGCGCGCCAGGCAGGGGTCGATTCGGGCGCCGCACCGGCGGGGAGGCGGCATTGTCTTCGGTCCCAAGCCCCGCAGTTACCGGAAGGCGATGCCGAAAAAGATGCGGAGACTGGCTATCCGGTCGGTGCTCTCGGCCAAGGCGAAGGACCGCGAACTTATTCTGCTGGACGCCCTGGTCTTCGAGACACCCAAGACAAAGGATATGGTGCAGACACTGGCCCGGCTTGGGGTTGAAGGGCGGGTTCTGGTGGTCTGCGATAACCCGAGCCGGAACCTCGTGTTGTCAGGCCGCAACGCCCCCGGAGTGTTCACACTGCCAGCCAACCAGCTCAACGTGGGTTCGATGCTGTCGTACAGGTATCTCGTGATGACGTTGGATGCGGCCCGCCGGGCTGAGGCTCTGTGGGGTCAGCAGCAGGCGACGGCAGAGGAAGGCCAGGAATAATGCATCCCTACGAGGTCTTACGGCGGCCGGTGGTAACCGAAAAGAGCACCCTGCTCCAGGGTGAGCATAAGTATGTGTTTGAAGTTGCCGATGCAGCGAACAAGGCCCAGATCAGGGAGGCCGTCGAAAAGGCCTTCGAGGTTAAGGTTTTGAGCGTCAATGTCGCCCGGGTGAAGGGGAGGATGCGGCGGTTTGGGCGCAACATCACCCTGACCCAGACCTGGAAGAAGGCAATCGTGACGCTGCGCCCCGGTGACAGCATCGAGTATTTCGAGGGCGTCTAACGCCCGGTTGGTGAGGCTTCACGTGGCTATCAGAATTTATAAGCCAACATCCCCCGGCCGGCGAGGCATGACCGCAGCCACCTTCGACGAGGTGACCAAGGACCATCCGGAACGGTCGCTGGTGATATCGCTCAGGAAGAAGGCCGCAGGCCGGAACTTCCGGGGCAAGGTGACGGTCCGCCATCAGGGTGGTGGGCACAAGCGACTCCTGCGGATCATCGACTTCAAACGGAATAAAGAGGGCGTTCCCGGAAAGGTTGCGGCGATCGAGTACGACCCGAACCGGTCGTCTCGGATCGCATTGATTTACTACGCCGACGGCGAGAAGCGGTATATCTTGGCGCCCGATGGATTGGGCGTGGGAGCGACGATCGCGGCCGGGGCCGGTGCCGAGGTGCGGATCGGCAACTCGATGCCGCTGCGGCTGATACCGACCGGCACGATGATTCACAACGTCGAGATGAAGCCCGGGCGCGGAGGCCAATTGGGCCGGAGCGCCGGAACGGGGATCCAGTTGATGGCGAAAGAGGGGACCAACGCGTTGTTGCGGTTGCCCTCGGGCGAAATGCGGCTTGTGCCCAGCGAATGCGCCGCAACCATTGGTCAGGTGGGGAATTCGGACCACTCAAATTTGAAGCTGGGGAAGGCGGGAAGAAGCCGCCATATCGGAAAGCGCCCGACGGTGCGCGGCAGCGTGATGAACCCGCGGGACCATCCACATGGTGGTGGTGAAGGAAAGGCCCCTGTGGGTATGCCAGGTCCGAAGACGCCCTGGGGCAAACCGGCGATGGGCTTCCGGACCCGGCGGAATAAGAGCACCGACAAGATGATTGTTAAGCGGCGGAGTTAGCGGCCGCTGAGAGTTAGGAACTGGCATGTCACGTTCTACAAAAAAGGGTCCCTATATCGCGGCCCACCTGGCCAAGAAGGTCGAGGCCGTGCAGCGCAGCGGGCAGAAGACCGTCATTAAGACGTGGTCGCGAGCATCGACGGTGATGCCAAACATGGTTGGTCTAACCATTGCGGTGCATGATGGCCGGCGGCATATTCCGGTGTTCCTGACCGAAAACATGGTCGGGCACAAGTTGGGGGAGTTCGCGTTGACGAGGCTGTTTCGAGGCCATCGGGGTTCCGAGGCAACAAGCCGGGCGCGAAGCTAAGCGCGAACGAGGTTCTAGACATGCGGGTGATTGCGAGAGTGAAGGGATTGCGGCGGTCGGCATCGAAGATCGCTCCGATCTTGGATGTGGTCCGCGGGAAGCAGGCGGCGGACGCGCTGAACATATTGGCGTTCATGCCGACACCTGCGGCGCGTGACGTGGCGAAGGTAGTTAAATCGGCTATCGCCAACGCGGAGAACAACTTCCAGATGTTCGCATCGACGTTGAAGATCGTCGCAATCCAGGTCGACGGCGGACCAATGTTGAAGCGATTCAAACCACGATCGAGGGGGCGCGTAAGCCCAATTCTGCGGCGGAGTTGCCATATCACCGTTGCAGTGGACAACGTCTAGGAGCAGCTATGGGTCAAAAAACGCATCCGATCGGGTTCCGACTTGGCGTGATCAAAACGTGGCAGGCGCGGTGGTGCGCTCCACGGAAGGCGCTCTACACCGTGCTGCTGCACGAGGACCTGAGCATCCGCAAAAGCATTCTGGAGCGGTATCCCGATGCAGGTGTGTCGAAGGTGGAAATTGAGCGTGGCGCCAACCAAGTGACGGCTACGATCCACACGGCTCGTCCTGGCATTGTCATCGGCAGGGGCGGGCAGAAAGTCGACGAGTTGCGGCACGAGTTGGAGAAGAGTACGGGCAAGCGGGTGCGGATCAACATTCAGGAGATCCGGACGCCGGACTTGGATGCTTACCTGGTGGCCCGCAGCATAGCGGATCAAATCCAACGGCGGGTGGCGTATCGCCGGGCGATCAAGCAGGCGGCAACCCGCGTGCTGCAACGGGGCGCCCTGGGAGTTCGCATTGCTTGCGCCGGGCGCTTGGGCGGAGCCGAGATGTCTCGCAAAGAGAAGGAACGGCACGGGCGGGTGCCGCTGCATACGCTGAGAGCTGATATCGACTACGCGCTGGCAGAAGCCCATACCACCCTGGGCCGTATCGGCGTGAAGGTGTGGATTTATAAGGGTGATATCTTGCCAGCACAGCAGCCGCGGGTCGCCGCTATCCCGGCGGCTGAGTCTGAACCAGCGGCGGAAAATCCTGAAACGGCGGCCATAAGAGATGCTACAGCCGAGCAGAGTTAAATACCGCAAGGTACACCGTGGACGGCGTTCAGGGATAGCGCTTCGAGGGTCGGCAATGGCCTTCGGGGATTACGGTCTCAAAGCGCTGGAAACGGCCTGGATAACCTCACGCCAGATCGAGGCGGCCCGGCGGGCAGTGGTGCGCCATATCCGCCGCGGCGGAAAGATGTGGATCCGGATCTTTCCGGATAAGCCGGTGACGGCAAAACCTGCCGAGACTCGTATGGGTAGTGGTAAGGGCGCCCCCGATCACTGGGTTGCCGTGGTGAAACCAGGACGCATTATCTTTGAGATGTCCGGCGTGCGGGAGGAAGTGGCCAAGGAAGCGTTGCGATTGGCGGGCCACAAATTCCCCATCGCGACCACCTTTGTCACCCGTGAAGAGGCGGTGGTGAAAGAAGCTGCTGACGACGGCGACGAGACAGAGTAGCCGGTCCAAGGATCTAACGAGATGAACCAGAAGGCGGAAGAATTGCGGGTCCTGTCGGATGTGGACCTCAAGGCGGAACTGGAAGCGACTCACAAGGAGTTGTTCATCACGCGCTTCCGGCTGGCGACGCGGCAGTTGGCCAATAGCTGGCAGATGGTTATAGCCAGGAAGAAGATCGCTCGCATCAAGACGATTCTGCGCGAACGCGAATTGTTGGGCGCTGCAGAGTAACGAGGACTCGACTATGCGTGAAAAGCGAAAAATTCTTGTCGGCCGGGTGGTGAGCGACAAGATGGACAAGACGGTAGTGGTCAAGATCGACACCCGTAAACCGCATCGGCTGTACCACCGCATCGTGCGGAGTACCAAGCGGTTCAAGGCTCATGACGAGGGCAATGTTTGCCATATAGGCGACTTGGTCCGCCTGATCGAATCAAAGCCGATTTCTCGGGAAAAGCGGTGGGCGGTTATCGAGATCGTGGAGCGGGGCGATGTCGCCGATATTCAGCCGGCCGAAGTCACCAGTTAACCGTGCTGCTCGCCGAATCTTAGGATAAAGATGGTCGCAGAATGATACAGCAATATACGCGGCTCAAGGTCGCTGATAATTCAGGTGCCCGCCGCATTATGTGCATCAGCGTACTGGGCGGGACGGGACGCCGGTACGCCCGTGTGGGCGATGTGATCGTTGCGTCCGTAAAGCAGGCTGCGCCTGGCGGCGGTGTGAAAAAGGGAGAAGTGGTCAAAGCGGTGGTGGTTCGGGTGGTGAAGCAGTACCGGCGGCCCGACGGTTCATACATCCGGTTCGACGAGAATGCCGCGGTGCTCATCAACGACCAGAACAATCCTCGCGGAACCCGCGTGTTTGGGCCCATTGCCCGCGAGCTGCGCGAGAGGAATTTCATGCGCATCGTCTCGCTGGCGCCAGAGGTGTTGTAATGGCGGCAAAAGTTCGCAAGAATGATACGGTGCTCGTTATCGCGGGGCGGGAACGCGGAAAACGGGGCAAAGTGGCGCGGATTCTGCCCAGCGAAGGCCGGTTGGTGATCGAGGGAGTGAACCTGGTAAAGCGGCACACCCGGCCCCGGACGATGGGTCAACCCGGTGGGATCATCCAAAAAGAAGCATCGCTGAACCTTTCCAATGTTATGTTGGTGTGCAGCCGGTGCGACCATCCCGCCCGTGTGGGTTTTCGGCTGTTGGATGACGGCACGAAGGTCCGGACGTGCAAGCGGTGCGGCGAAGTTGTGGATTAGGGGTTAACCAATGCGGGTACCGCGGCTGAAGGAACGCTACCAAAACGAGATCACGCCTGTGATGATGCAGGAGTTTAACTACCGTAACGTCATGCAGGTGCCGCGTATTAAAAAAGTGGCGGTAAACATCGGGTTGGGCGAGGCGCTGACGAATGCTAAAGCGTTGGAAGGGGCGGCAACGGATCTGACGGCGATTGTGGGCCAGCACCCTGTCATCACCAGAGCGAAACGCTCCATTGCGCAATTCCGGGTGCGGGAGGGGATGGCTATCGGCATGATGGTCACCTTGCGCCAAGTCCGCATGTGGGATTTCTTGGACCGCTTGATGAATGCTGCCCTCCCGCGCATCAGGGACTTTCGTGGCGTGTCGGGAGAGGGCTTCGACGGGCGCGGCAACTACAACCTTGGGTTGCGGGAGCAGATCAATTTTCCTGAAATCGAGTACGACAAGGTGGACCGGATCCGGGGTCTACAGGTGACGGTGGTCACCACCGCGCGGACGGACGAGGAGGGCCGCCGGTTATTGGAACTGATGGGCATGCCCTTCGAGAAACCCGGGACCCAGAAGTAAGGAGTCACTGTGGCTAAGATTTCGATGATAATCAAGTCGCAGCGGGCGCCGAAGTATCCCGTGCAACACCGGAACCGGTGCAAGCGGTGCGGGCGTCCTCGTGCGTTCATCCGGATGTTTGCGTTGTGCCGGATTTGTTTCAGAGAGTTGGCGCTTCAAGGGCAGCTCCCGGGCGTACGGAAGTCCAGTTGGTAACCGGGGGCTGTACGTTACAAGGTAACAGGGTCGTTTCAAAGGCAGGATCACTCTTATGAACATGACTGACCCCATCGCAGACATGCTCACCAGGTTGCGGAACGCTTCGGGAGCACGGCATGACTTCGTGTTGGTGCCCGCCTCCAAGATGAAGGCGAACATCGCGCGTATCCTCCGTGAGGAGGGGTTCATCCGGGAATTCGAACTGCTGGCCGATAGCACCCAGGGGAACATTAAGATCTACCTGAATTACTTGGACCGGAAGACCGCCGCGATCAACGGGTTGAAGCGAGTGAGCAAGCCGGGGCTCCGAGTTTACGTCAACCGCCAGGAGATCCCGCGGGTGTTTGGCGGGTTGGGGATCGCTATCTTGTCAACGCCTCAGGGGGTGATGACGGGGCAGCAGGCGTGGCGGAACCGCTTGGGTGGAGAACTGCTCTGCTACGTTTGGTAGCAAGTGGGAGGTAATTCATTGTCTCGTGTGGGAAAGAAACCGATTCCGGTCCCAACCGGCGTGGTGGTGACGATTGCGGGCTCTGAGGTCTCTGTGAAGGGTCCCAAGGGTGAGTTGAATCGAACCATCCATGGCGATATGAGGATTGAGCAGCGGGACGGAACGTTGGTGGTCGAGCGCCCCTCCGAGCAGGACCATCACCGGGCACTGCACGGATTGACCAGGACCCTGGTATCCAACATGGTGGAGGGCGTGACCAACGGATTCCGCAAGGAGATCGAGATCATTGGGGTGGGCTACCGGGCCCAAATGCAGGGATCCACGCTCAATATGCTGTTGGGCTACTCCCATCCGATCGATGTCCCGCCGCCCGGAGGCATCAGCTTCGAAGTGGCAGGGAACAACCGGGTTTCGGTTGTGGGGATCGACAAGGAATTGGTTGGCCAAACGGCGGCCAACCTTCGGAAATGGCGGAAGCCCGAACCGTATAAAGGGAAGGGACTTCGGTACGTTGGCGAAGTGGTCTTCCGCAAAGCAGGTAAGGGTGGCGGTAAAGGCAAGGGAGGGCGGTAAGGCATGCCTCGCATTAAGACAAGCCAGCAGGCACGGCGGAGGCGCCATCTGCGGGTACGGAAAAAGGTATTCGGGACCGCAGCCCGGCCCCGTCTCGCGGTGTTTCGAAGCTCCACTCATATTTATGCCCAGGTGATAGATGACGTGCGGGGGCATACCCTGGCCGCTGCTTCGACTCTGGATGCGGTCATTAAAAAGGACGGCGGTGAAGGCAATAAGACTGCCCTGGCCGAACGGGTGGGGAGTGTCGTGGCGGAACGAGCCAAGGCGGCAGGTGTGGGGACCGTGGTGTTTGACCGGGGCGGTTTTCTTTATCACGGCCGGATCAAAGCCCTCGCCGATGCAGCTCGGGCGGGGGGGCTGGAATTTTGACGGATCAGCACAGGTGATAGCGTGACAACTCGTGCAAATAATAATGACCGGGACTCCCGTGATTCGAATCTCACTGACCGGGTGGTTAAGATCAACCGGGTTGCGAAGGTGGTGAAAGGCGGCCGCCGCTTCAGTTTCACCGCCCTGGTGGTGGTGGGTGATGGCGCTGGTAAGGTCGGTGCTGGATTGGGGAAGGCAAACGAGGTGCCGGAGGCCATCCGGAAGGGTGGTCAGGTGGCCCGAAAGAACCTCTTTGAAGTCAAGCTGCAGGGTGTGACGATTCCCCACATGGTGGTGACGAAGTTCGGTGCTGCCGAAGTACTGTTGAAGCCGGCATCGCCCGGAACTGGTGTCATCGCCGGCGGTGGGATCCGGGCGGTGGTGGAAGCAGTTGGGATTCATGATGTGCTAACGAAATCCCTTGGGAGTTCGAACCCCATTAATGTGGTCAGCGCCACGTTGGAGGCGTTGAGGAGTCTCAAGGATCCGCGGAGCGCGCGGCTGCGGCGCCTGCGTGCCGCGGGACGTGCGCCTGCGGAGGCGGAGTAGTCATGGGAACTCTTCGAATCACTTGGACGAGAAGCGCGATCGGCCAAAAAGAGGACCAGAAACGGACCATTCGCGCGCTCGGGTTTCGCCGGTTGGCCCAGACCGTCGAGCGTCCTGACAATCAATCGGTACGGGGTATGGTGGTGAAGGTGCGCCACCTGGTTCAGGTTGAGGAGGTGGTGGGCGAATGAGACAGCATCAACTGGTTCCGCCGCCGGGGTCGACCCACGTGCGCAAGCGGGTGGGCCGGGGTTATGGGAGCGGTCATGGCACCACCGCCGGGAAGGGGACGAAGGGCCAGAATGCCCGGACCGGGGGCGGGGTGCGGCCCGGGTTCGAAGGTGGGCAGCTGCCGATCATCAAACGCTTGCCCCGTATCCGTGGATTCAAAAATATCTTCAAAATTGAGTATGCTGTCGTCAACGTCGGGGACCTGAACGGGTTCGACGGCGTGGTTGACGCGCCGGTGCTGGCGGCAGCCGGGCTCATACCCAACGCCCGGCGACTGGTGAAGGTGCTGGGCCATGGGGAATTGACCAAGAATCTGACTGTTAAGGCAAAGAAGTTTTCTGCCTCTGCCAAAGCCAAGATTGCAGCGGCTGGCGGCTCGGTCGAGGAGAAATAGCCAGTGCTAGAAGCACTGATCAACGCCTGGCGCACCCCGGACCTGCGGCGCAAACTGCTGTTCACCCTCGGCATGTTGGTGATCTTTCGGTTTGTGGCGCATATCCCAATCCCGGGCGTGGACCCGGTGAGTTTGAATCGGTTGTTCCAGAGCAACCAATTGCTGGGGATGCTAGACATGTTCAGTGGCGGCGCCATGCGCAACCTCAGCGTGGCGTCGATGGGGGTGTACCCCTATATCACCGCATCGATCATCATGCAGCTTATGGTCCCGGTCATCCCGGCGCTGGATGCGCTCTCGAAAGAGGGGGAGGTGGGGCGGCACCGTATCAACCGCTACACCCACTGGATCACGGTGCCGTTGGCCGGTCTCCAAGCGTTCGGGCAACTTGCGCTGTTCCAGAGCCAGGGGGTGGTATCGAATGTGGGCGTCACGGGTGCGGATTTGTTGCCGACGCTGGCGATGGTGATCTCGATGATGGCGGGAACGGTGTTCCTGGTGTGGGTCGGAGAGTTGATCACGGAGAACGGGATCGGAAACGGCGTTTCGGTCATTATTTTCGGTGGAATTGTTGCTTCGTTGCCTGAAATGGTGTTGCAGGGGTTTGTGGGGGCGTCTGGTGGGGGAAACTTCATGGGGATTGTCGCGTTTGTGGTGCTCGGTGTCGGGTTGGTGGCGGCCATTGTATTCTTCCAAGAGGCGCAACGGCGGATACCGGTGCAGTACACCAGAAGCCTGTTCAGAGGTGGTCGGATGTACCGGCAGGGAGGCGCCAGCCACATCCCGCTGCGCGTGAACTCGGCCGGCATGATCCCGCTGATCTTTGCCGCGTCCATCATGATTTTCCCCGGGACGGTCGCCAGCTATTTCACACTGTCCACCGTCGACTGGGTCAAAGATGTGGCGCAGACCATTCAACGTATCTTCGACACCGCGAGCCCGCTGTACTGGACGCTGTATGGCCTATTGGTGGTGGCCTTCACCTTTTTCTATACCATTGTGATCTTTCAGCAGCAGAACCTGGCGGAGAACCTGCAGAAGAACGGCGGGTTTGTTCCGGGGATCCGGCCTGGGCGGCCCACGGCGGAATACTTCAATTCGGTGTTGTTCAGGATCACCTGGGCAGGGGCGTTGTTCCTGGGGCTGATCGCCATCATGCCCTACCTTGGCGAAGTGATAACCGGTGTTCGTGCCCTGCAACTGAGCAGCACCGGGCTGTTGATCGTGGTGGGAGTAGTGTTGGACACCATGCGACAGCTTGAGGCGCAGTTGATGATGCGCAATTACGAAGGTTTCATTAAGTAGTAATTTGAATGCGAGGGATAACACTCTGTACGTCATTTTGTTGGGGGCTCCAGGAGCGGGGAAGGGGACGCAGGCGGTCTTGCTCAGCCAGCAAGCTCGGCTGGTTCACCTCGCTTCGGGTGATCTGTTTCGCGAGGTGCGGCAGCAGGACACCGAGATTGGCCGGTTGGTGAAATCCTATTACGACAAGGGCGAACTGGTGCCGGACGATGTGACCATACGCATGATCCTTGAACGCCTTTCCCAACCCGATTGCCAGTCCGGTTGTCTGCTGGACGGCTTTCCGCGCACGCTCCAGCAGGCGCTGGCGCTGGACGACGCCTTCCATGCGCAGGGCAAGCGGATCGAACGTGTCGTTTCGATCGCGGTAGAGCGGGCTGAGTTGTTGCGGCGTCTTGGGGGGCGATGGCTCTGCCAGCGGTGCGGGGCGTCCTATCACACCGTGAGTGCGCCTCCCAAGGTTGGGGGAACCTGTGATCGCTGCGGAGGCGAACTCTACCAGCGGGCGGATGATACCGAAGAAACCGCGAAGAACCGTTTGGACGTGTACGACCGGCAGACGGCGCCGCTTGTCGATTACTATCGCACCCGTGACGTGCTGGCCGAGGTGAACGGACAGGGTCAGGTTGAATCGGTCCAGGCGGCTGTCGTGGCGGCGTTGAGGTAACGGAGCGGGAATGGCGACTGTGAGTCAGGGAGCAACGTTGAAGTCACCGCAGGAGTTGGATCTCATGCGGCAGGCGGGGCGGTACCTGTGGGAGATACTGCAGGTGCTTCAAATGGCGGTGCGGCCCGAAATCACGACTGGTGAACTGGATGCTCTGGCAGCCGAGGAAATGAAACAGCGCGGCGTGGAACCGTCTTTTTTGGGGTATCATGGCTACCCGGCGCACATCTGTGCTTCGGTGAACGACGAGATCGTCCATGGAATCCCCGGCAAGCGGGTGCTGAAGGAAGGCGACATCATCGGAATCGACTGTGGGGTTATCTACAGGGGCTGGCAGGCCGACTCTGCGGTTACGGTTGGCGTCGGCGTTGTCAGCGATGAGGCCAAGCGGCTGATTGAGGTGACCCGCGCCTCGTTGGAGGCGGGAATCGGCGCCGCTCGAAGCGGCGCCCGGCTGAGTGATATTTCGCACGCCATCCAGCAGGCCATCGAACCGCATGGTTTTTCGGTGGTCCGCGAGTACGTGGGGCACGGCATCGGGCGGGCCATGCATGAGGAGCCGCAGATCCCCAACTTTGGGCCGCCGGGCCGGGGTCCGGTGTTGCGCCCGGGGATGGCAATCGCCCTGGAGCCGATGGTTAATGTGGGTGAATGGAAGACCCGTGTGGCACCCGACCATTGGACCGTTCTGACTATTGACGGTAAATGGTCGGCGCATTTCGAGCACACGCTTACCATCACCGATGGGGAAGCCGAAGTCCTCACGAGGCCGTGAGGCCTAATTCCCGTAAGAGGTGGTATGGCGAAAAAAGAGTCGATTGAAGTGGAGGGCGTGGTTAAAGAGCCGTTGCCCAACGCAATGTTCCGGGTGGAGTTGGCGAACGGGCACAGGGTGTTGGCCCATGTTTCAGGAAAGATCAGGCTGAATTTTATTCGGATCCTTCCTGGAGACCGGGTGTTAGTGGAGTTGTCGCAGTACGATCTGACCCGGGGGCGCATCACCTACCGGTTCAAGTAAAAAGGGCAGCAGGAACAGCGGGTTGCAATCATGAAAGTATCGGCGTCGGTCAAAGTGCGGTGTGATAATTGCAAGGTCATCCGGCGCAACCGGGTGGTCATGATTATTTGTAAGAATCCCAAGCACAAGCAACGGCAGGGCTAGTCACAGGGTACCGGGGGAAACATGGCGCGGATTGCAGGTGTGGACATCCCGAACAACAAGAAGGTGGACGTATCGTTGCGGTATATCTACGGTATTGGACCCTCCAATGCCATTAAGATCTGCCGTGATACCCGGATCGACACCGAGACTAAGGTGAAGGATCTTACGGAGGAAGAGTTGGGCCGGCTCAGGGAGATCATCGATCACTCCTACATCGTGGAAGGTGACCTGCGCCGTGAGGTGAACGGGAACATCCGCCGGCTGGTGGAGATAGGATCCTACCGGGGCATACGGCATCGGCGAGGCCTGCCGGTGCATGGACAGCGCACCAAGACCAATGCTCGGACCAAGCGGGGTGCCCGGAAAACCGTGGCCGGACGCCGCCGGGCCAGCGCCAAGAAATAACGAGGGGTCAACATGGCAGATCGCCGCAGACAGGTCCGGCGCCGCGAGCGCAAGGTGGTTCCGGTGGGGAGGGCCTACATCCAATCCACCTTCAATAACACGATCGTGACTTTGACCGATCCCAACGGCAATGCTATCGCTTGGGCCAGCGCCGGTGGGACCGGGTTCAAGGGATCACGAAAAAGCACCCCCTACGCCGCCCAGATGGCCGCCGAGAACGCGGTCCGTCGGGGTTCGGAGCAGGGGCTGCGCCAGGTCGACGTATTTGTCCGGGGCACGGGCAGCGGCCGGGAAGCGGCCATCCGTTCCCTGCAGGCCGCGGGACTCGTCATCACCAGTATCCGGGACGTGACCCCGGTACCTCATAACGGATGCCGGCCGCGCAAGCGCCGCCGCGTGTAAGGAAGAGGAATATGGCTCGTTATGCAGAAGCAGTGTGCCGGTTGTGCCGCCGCCAAGGCGAGAAGCTTTTCCTAAAGGGAGAGCGGTGCTTCTCGCCGAAATGTGCCATCGAGGATCGCAATTTTCCTCCTGGGCAACATGGGAATGCGCGGCGCCGGAAAATGTCGGAGCATGGACTGCAGTTGAGGGAAAAGCAGAAGGCCCGGTTCATCTATGGCGTTTTGGAACGGCAATTCCGGCGCCACTACCAAGAAGCCTCCCGGCGGCCCGGCATGACGGGTGAAAACCTGTTGCAGGAGCTGGAATTGAGGCTGGATAATGTGGTGTTCCGCCTCGGTTTCGCCGACTCGCGCAATCAGGCCCGGCAAATAGTGCTTCACGGGCACGTTGCGCTGAACGGCCGGAAAACGGATATCCCTTCGGCTCGGGTGCGGATCGGCGATGTGATTGCTTGGGCGCCCGGGTCGGTCAATACCGAGTTGTTCAAGATCACGGCGAAGGGTATCAGCAGCAAATCGATCCCAGATTGGCTCGATCTGAGTATCGCTCAGATGACCGGAAGGGTCCTTTCGGTGCCGGCCCGAGGCCAGGTCGACACCAAGGTTAACGAACAGGCCATTGTTGAGTACTACTCACGCTAACCTGAAAATACAGGTGGGCCCAATTAACCCAAGCGTGAGAGGAGGCCATCGTTGTCACAACTTGTGACCCCTGAAATTGAAATCGTGGAACTGACTTCTGAGTACGGCCGCTTTGTGGCGGAGCCGCTGGAAGGCGGATTCGGCAATACCCTGGGGAACTCTCTCCGGCGGGTGCTGCTGAGTTCCCTGCCGGGCGCCGCCGTGACGTGGGTGCGTATCGACGGCGTGCAACATGAGTTCTCAACCGTCCCGTGCATCAAAGAAGACACCATTGAGCTGCTCCTCAACGTCAAGGAGTTGCGGTTGAAGGCGCTGTCGGACCGGCCGGGGCGCTTGTTTCTGGATGCGTCGGGGGCAGGCGAAGTCACTGCGGCCGACATCAAACCTTCGGCAGACTATGAGATAGTCAACCCCCACCTGCATATCGCCACGCTTGACTCTGATGATGCAAAGCTGACCGTTGAGTTCAACGTGGAACAGGGTATGGGGTACGTACAGGCAGGGGCCCAGAATGGGCTGCCCATTGGGGTGTTGCCGATTGACGCCATCTTCACCCCCGTGCGCCGGGTCAATTACCGGGTCGAATCGGCTCGGGTCGGGCAGGCGATCAACTACGACCGGATGGTGCTGGACGTGTGGACCGACGGTACCCTCTCACCCGTGCTGGCTGTGAACCAGAGCGCGCGGATCCTGATGGAACAGTTCAGTCATTTCGCCCATCTGGGCATTCCCGCTGCTCAACTGCCCGCTGGGGGGGGGATCATTGGTGCTCCGACCGGCGGTAGGTACGACATGGCCATCGCAGAATTGGCTCTCAGCGTGCGTGCCTACAACGCCCTGAAGCGGCACAATGTCACCACCGTCGGGCAGGTGCTGGGGTTGACGGATAGTGACTTGATGAACATCCGGAATTTCGGCGAAAAGTCCATGACGGAACTGAAGGACAAGTTGGTGGAGTTGGGCTTTGCCGAGGCCGCGTCCGGTGGCGACGGCTCCCCCGGCCCAGACGGCGCGGTCCCCGCGTAATCCTCCGTCAATCAAGCGAACGGGATACCCTTATGCGACACGGTGTAGACGGACGGCAACTTAGCAGACATACCGGTCCCCGGATGGCCCTCTACCGAGGGCTGGTCGGAGATCTGATCCGGCATGGCAGGATTCGGACCACCGAAGCCAAGGCCAAAGAGACCAAAGGGATGGCGGAAAGGATTATCACTTTGGGTAAGCGTGGCGATCTGCACGCCCGGCGTCAAGCGTTGGCCTTTGTCGGGCATCCCGAAGTGGTGGACAAGGTGTTCCACGAGTTGGCGCCGCGCTATGCCGAGCGTCCTGGCGGCTACACCCGTATCATCAAGATTGGTTTTCGCAAGGGTGATGCCGCTCCGCTGGTCCAGTTGGAGTTCGTGGAGTAATCAACATCGTGCCGGAGGCGGACGGCCGTGCCGAGCCCGTGAGCCGCAAACTGGCGCTGCTGATCGAGTATGATGGGACTCGCTACAGCGGGTTCCAGATTCAGGAGAATGCGCTGACGGTCCAGGAGGTCTTGGAGCGAGCGCTGGACAACATTACGGGTGAGGGAAACAGACTCAAAGGAGCCAGCAGGACTGATACCGGCGTGCACGCCCTTGGGCAGGTGGCAACATTTGTCACCCGGAGCCGGCATGAGCCCAAGACTTTCGTCGCAGCCCTCAACGCGCACCTTCCCGGAGATGTGGCGGTGCGGGATGCGGCGGAGACGGCGCCTGGGTTCGATGCCCGCCGTCAGGCGGAGCGCCGTTGGTATCGGTACGTGATAGTCCAGCGGTCCTCGCCGGCGCCGCTCTTGCGGAGCAGTAGTCACCGGATTGGGCGGCGTTTGGACGTGGAGGCCATGGCGGCAGCGGCGCAGGAACTGGTGGGCCATCATGACTGTGCCAGCTTTAGTGCCAAGCTGTCGAACCAGACGACCACGATGCGGGAGATAACGAGAGTGGGCGTCCGGCGCGCGGGAGACATGCTGTTTTTCGATATCGAGGCGAACGCCTTTCTCCCACAGCAGGTCAGGAGGACGGTGGGTGAGTTGCTGGCCGTCGGAACCGGCCACCTGCCGGTGGAGCGGATCGGTCAGTTGTTGGCGAGGCCGGTTCTGGGGGCGGCCGGCTCTCCGGTCCCTCCACAGGGGTTATATTTGATGGGGATTACGTACCCGCCCGGTGCGGTGCGGTTTGAACATGAAGGATCATTAGATCGGTCCGGCCCCTGGGCGGCCGGCATTCAAAACCTAGGACACGAGTGATGAACACATACAGCACCAAGGCGTCGGATCTGAAGCCCATTTGGCGGGTTATTGACGCCGAGGGTCAGGTGCTGGGGCGGCTGGCGTCTCAGGTGGCCCAGATACTCAAGGGTAAGCATAACCCGCTCTATGTGCCGCATCTGAACACGGGCGACTTTGTGATCGTGGTCAATGCGGCGAAGGTCGCGGTCACCGGCAACAAGCTCAAGCAGAAACGCTACTACCGCCATTCCGGTTATCCGGGAGGCCTGAAGAGCATCAACCTTGAGGACTCTCTTGTGAAATTCCCGACGCGGGTGTTCGAGCATGCGGTGAAGGGCATGTTGCCCCATAATTCGTTGGGCCGTGATATGCTGCGCCGGCTGAAGGTGTACGCGGGTCCCACCCACCCCCATGCTGCCCAGATCAAAGAAGCAGCTCAAGAATAATCACCACGTCCTAAAGAGCGCGGGAGGCATCCATTGGTCAGCAGTCATTATTTTTACGGGTTGGGTCGCCGGAAATCGGCAATCGCCCAGGTGCGGTTGTACCCCAACGGCAATGGCGCCATCGTTGTGAACGGCAAGCCGATGGAGGTGTACTTCAGCCGGGCTTTCGTACAACGCCAGGTGCTGGAGCCGTTTTACGCGACAGGCACCCTTGGGAAGTTCAACGCATCGGTGCACGTGGCCGGAGGCGGGATTTCCGGATGGGCCGGTGCGGTCAGCCTGGGGGTGGCCCGGGCACTCCTGACCATCGACGAAAACCTCAAGGGTCCGTTGCGGAAGGCTGGGCTGCTCACCCGTGATCCACGGGTCAAGGAGCGCAAAAAGTACGGCCTGAAACGGGCCCGCAAGGCTCCTCAGTACACCAAACGGTAATTACCCGTCTCGCACTTGTCTTCCGGTGCGGGACGGCCGGAATGCGAATGAGGCATAACCAGCGCCCCTGCCGATTCGGCAGGGGCGCTGGTTATGCCGAACACGAAAGCGGTTCAGGGCGCGATGGTCCCGCTCCGTCCATAGCAGTCCTCCAGACGGACCACGTCGTCGAGTTGAGGCGTCGACACCTCAAAGAAGTCGCAGTCGGCGAGGGCTTCGATGCGGTGGACGCTTCCCGGAGGGACGTGGAAGCTGTGACCGGGCAGCATCGGGCGGTTGCCGGGAACTCCGGCGTCATCATGGTAGTGCATCACGGCTCGCCCGGCGTGAAGGTAGATGGTTTCGTCCTTCTCCCTATGGTACTGGAGGCTGAGGGCGTTGCCCGCCGTGACGTGGAGGATCTTTCCGACGTATTGCCCGGTTTGCGCCAGCAGCAACTCGTAGCCCCACGGCTTATCGGTGCGGACGGGTGCGAAAGCCTCGATCATCGCCGGTTCCTTTCCGTCACAGGCCAGCCAGAGTGCGCCCAGCCGCCAGCAACTCGCGTACTCGCTCGATGGTAGACGACTCGGAATAGACGCGCAGCAATGGTTCGGTGCCCGAAAACCGCACCAAGAGCCAGCCGCCGTCATTGAAGTGGAAACGGACCCCGTTGACCGGGGCTCCCTGACCTCCGAACACCTCCTGTTGTTTCAGCGGCGCGCCGGCGAGGCCGGTGCGGGGCTGGGCGACCCGAGCGATGATCGCCTCCCGCTCCTGCTGCGGGTAGTGGTAGTCGGTCCGTTCGTAGTAATGCGGCCCAACCAAGCTATAGAGGTGCTCGATGAGCTGGGCTGCGCTCTTGCCGGTGGAAACCATGAGATCGAGGAAATAGAGACCGGCCAGGGTGGCATCCCGCTCGGGGATGTGACCGCGGAAGCCGTAACCACCGCTCTCCTCGCCACCCATCAGGGCGTCTCGTGCCATCATTTCAGGGCCGACGTACTTGAACCCCACGTCTGTTTCAACGACCGGTACGTCGAAGCGCTCGCCCAAGCGGTAGATCATGCTGGTGGTGGTGATGGTCTTGATCAGGGGGCCGCGCAGCTCTCGGACCTGCAGCAGATAGAGGGCCAGCAGCGCATAGACTTGGAGTTGGGTGACAAACTCGCCATGCTCATCCACCACCCCCAAGCGGTCGGCGTCGCCGTCGGTGGCGAGGCCCACCGCCGCGCCGCGGCGCATCCGGGTGCGGAGTTTGCTGAGGTTCCGGGTGATCGGTTCCGGCTGGATACCGGGGAACGCCGGGTTGCGGGTCCCGTTGAGTTCGTAGACCCGAGTCTTGCCGCCGGACAGCAGGCGCCGGAAGTAGCCGCGGCCGGCGCCATACATGGAATCGACCACCACTTCGAGGCCTGCGTCCTTCAGGCGCTGCAGCCGTGCCTCGGTGAGCAGCTTTCTGATGGTGGCGTCGTAAGCGGGTTCGGGGTCGACATACTCCACCAAGCCTTGGGACGCCGCCTGGACGATGGGCAGCGGGCGTACCGCGGCCCGGTTCGACCACAGGGCGGGCAAGAGTGCTTCCACTTGATCGACCATAGACTGGGGGGCGCTGCTGGAATGCTCGTCCTTGATCTTAAAGCCGTTGTACTCGCCGGGGTTGTGGCTGGCGGTGATGACGATACCGCCGTCGGCCTTCAGGTGTTGGATGGTGTGGCTCACCACCGGCGTGGGCGCGGCGCGGCGGCAGAGGAACACCTTGATGCCGTTGCCGGCCACCACCTCGGCCGCCGCCGCGGCGAAGTGCTCGGAAGCGAAGCGGGTGTCGTAGCCGATCACCAGCCCGCCGCCGCCCTTGGCGTTGGCCTGGAGGTGCTGGCAGAGGGCCTGGGCACACAGGCGAACATTGTCGAAGGTGAAGTCTTCGGCGATGATGGCCCGCCAGCCATCGGTGCCGAACTTGATGGGAATCACCGGTGGTGTGGCGGTCACTGCTGCACCCGCTGCCGCCACCAGTCGAGCAGGTCGCTGAGGGTCTTATCGAAAGGGATTGTGGGCTTCCATCCGGTGGCGCCGTGGAATTTATGGGTATCCGCCAGCAGCAACGTCACATCCGACGGCCTGAGGCGGGTGGGGTCGACCTCGATGCTGATTTTTGTGCTAGACATGGACAGCAGCATGTCCTGCATCTCACCCACCGAGATGTCGACGCCACTACCGACGTTGTAGGCCTCTCCGGGCGTGGCATGGTCCAACGCTGCCCAGTAGGCCCGCACCATATCCCGCACGTCGGTCCAATCACGCCGGCTGCTCATGTCGCCCACATAGACGACCGGCGGCCGCAGCCCCCGTTCGATTTCGGCGATCTGCTTGGCGCGGCTGGAAGTGACGAACCATTGGCCGCGGCGTGGCCCGGTGTGGTTGAAGCCGCGGGTGGTCACGGTTTTCAAGCCGAAGCTCCGGTGGTATTGATAGGCCAGCATCTCCTGGGTCACTTTGCTCACACCGTAGGGACTCAGTGGGCGCAGCGGGTTGCTCTCCTTGATGGGGGTCTCTTCCGGATGGACCAAGCCGTACTCTTCCGAGGATCCCGCGATATGGATCATCGGGGCGATCTGGGCGTGACGCACCGCTTCGAAGATGTGAAGTTGGCCGAGGATGTTGGTCTGCAGCGTGGCAGCCGGAGCGCTCTGGGAACCCGGCACGTAGCTCTGAGCGGCCAGGTGAAAGATGCGTTCGGGCCGGACGGCTCCAATCACCCGCTCCATGGAGTAGGGGTCCATCATGTCGCCCTCCACCATGTTGACGAACCCGGCTTTGAACTGCGCGTCGACCACCTTCTCCATTTGGGCCACCGAGGTGAAGGAGCCATTCTCCCCCAGAAAGTTCAGCTTTCCGGCCCGGCGCAGGTCGTCCAAGTTGTCCATCCGGCTACGGGGCCGGAACAGGCCGAAGGTCTCGACGCCGGGCATGGGAAGCAGGAACTCCGCCATGTGGCTGCCCACGAAACCGGTGACACCGGTGATAAAGACACGCACTAACCAAGCTCCTTGAGTTCTTTGCCGGCTTCCAACAGGTCCTTTACCGTATCCACGGCCCGCCAGTAGGCGCTGCTCTTGAACCCGAACAACCGGCCCGCGCGTGCGAGTTCCGGGAAGGTCGAATCCTCATGGTCGCCCAGGTCGGGGAATGTGGAGAACACTTCCGAGGAGATCACGTAAACCCCCGCATTGAGCCAGTGGGGAAGCAGCGGCTTCTCGGCGAACCCGCTGATCCTCCCCTCGGCGGTGAGGTCGGCGATGCCGTAGGGGCTCCGCAGTTGGGTGAGGAGCACAGTCACCAGAGCGGCGTTCGCCCGGTGTCCCTGGATCATCGGCCCCAGGTCCTGGGCGTTGAGGTTGTCTCCGTTCATGCCTATCACGAGTTCTTCGGAGGGTGGCACGAAGCTGAAGCCCTTCTTGAAGGCGCCGCCCCGGCCTAGCGGCGTCTCCTCGACAAAATATTCGATGTGCTGCTCCCTGGCGCAGCCGTCCTTGAAATAGTCCATCACGACATCGGCCCGATAGCCGCACAAGATGACAACGTGGTCGACGCCGTTGGTGCGAAGCCAGTCCAGGCTGTACTCGAGTAGGGGTTTGCCGTTAACGGGGACCATTCCCTTGGGACGGTCTTCGGTATAGGGGCGGAGCCGCTGGCCTTCTCCGCCGGCGACAATCAGGGCATACAAAGCTGGGCTGGCCTTTATTTAGGGTCGAGTCGTCTGCCGGCCGGTGGCGTTTGGGGTCAGGAAGGATGCGTTTGCGAGCCTACTCGGGCACGCCAGTATTCTAGCACGTCAGAAAGCGTGGTCTCCAGAGGGATGGAAGGCGTCCAGCCACACAACGATCGCAGCTTGGTGCTGTCGCCATACACCGATGCCACATCGACGGGCCTGAAGCGCGCCGGGTCCGTTTCCACTCGTAGCGGCGCCCGGCTTCGGCTGACATAGAAGTCCAGGATGTGCTGGACCGGTATCGCCCGGCCCGAGGCCAGGTTGTACACCTCTCCCGGCGCCCCATGCTGGACCGCCAACAGGTAGCCGCGGACAATATCGCGCACGTCCGTGAAATCGCGTTGCGCTGTCAGGTTGCCCACCCGGATAACCGGTTTCCGCACCCCGGCCTCCACCTCTGCCACCTGTCGGGCAAACGCGCCCGCGACATAGGCGTCGTTCTGGCCGGGGCCGATGTGGTTGAAGGGCCGGACCCGCACGATGGGGAGGCGGTGGCTCCGGACGTATTGGTACGCCATCAGGTCCTGCGCCGCCTTGCTGACCGCGTAGGGGCTGTCGGGGCGCAGGGGGTTCGACTCCAGGACGGGGAGTTCCTCGGGGCCGGTGGGCGCGCCGTAGATCTCGCTGGAGCTGACCACCAACAAGCGTGGCTTCGGGTCATCAAGGCGCAGGATGGCTTCGATCAGGCCGAGTTGACCCAGGACGTTGGTGGTGTACGTCGTGGCCGGATCACGCCATGAATCCGGGACCGATGCCTGAGCCGCTAGGTGGAAGACGAGATCGGGTCTGACCTCCCGGACCACCAGATCAATGCCCTCCGCACGGAGGAGGTCTCCCCAATGTGGAGTGACCTCCTCTGGAAGGCTGTCGGGCGCCGGCTCCAGAGATCCGGCTCGGATCAGCCCGTGGACATCGAACCCCTCGGAAAGCAGGTGGCGAGCCAGGTGCTGTCCAGCAAACCCTCCGACGCCCGTGATCAGTGCCCGCAGTGGTACACCCCCGCCCCGTTAGTTCTTGATCCCGGCCTCGGCGCGCAGCACAGCCGCTTTGTCGGTGTGCTCCCAAGGCGCCCCAATGTCGTCCCGGCCAAAATGGCCGTAGGCGGCCGTCTGTTTGTAGATAGGGCGGCGCAGCCCCAGGTGCTGAATGATCGCGGCGGGCCGGAGGTCGAAGTGCTTGTTGATCAGGCGGCGGATCGTCTCCTCGTCGGTGCGGGCCGTTCCGAAGGTTTCCAAGGAGATGGAAATGGGACGAGACACGCCAATGGCGTAGGAGAGCTGCAGTTCCACGCGGTCGGCCAGTCCTGCAGCCACCAGGTTCTTGGCGACATAACGTGCCGCATAAGCGCCGGAACGGTCGACTTTTGTCGGGTCCTTGCCGGAGAAGGCGCCGCCGCCATGCCGGGCGATGCCGCCGTAGGTGTCCACGATGATCTTGCGTCCCGTGAGCCCTGCGTCGCCCATGGGGCCCCCGACCACGAACCGGCCGGTGGCATTGATGAAGAAGCGGGTGCGGTCGTCCAGCAACTCCGCGGGGATGACGTGCTTGATGACCTGCTCGGTAACGTCCCGCCGCAGGACCTCGTTGCTCACCACTTCGTCGTGTTGAGTGGCGATGACCACTGCGTCGACGCGTTTGGGCTTTCCGTAGGCGTATTCGACCGTCACCTGCGACTTGCCGTCCGGCCGCAGGTACGACAGGGCGCCGTTTTTCCGGACCTCGGCCAGGCGGCGGGTCAGCCGGTGGGCCAGGCTGATGGTCAGCGGCATGAGTTCAGGCGTCTCATCGCAGGCGAAGCCGACCATCATGCCCTGGTCGCCCGCGCCCAATCGCTCCATCTCGTCGTGGGACAGGCCGGCGCCGCGGGTTTCCAGCGATTGATCGACGCCCATCGCGATGTCGCCCGACTGCTCTTTGATGCTGACGATGACGCCGCAGGTGTCGCAGTCGAACCCGTACTTGGCCCGGGTGTAGCCAATCTCCCGGATCGTCTCCCGCACCACGGTGGGGATGTCCACATAGGAGGTGGTGGAGATCTCGCCCATCACCATGATCAACCCCGTGGTGGCGGCGGTTTCGCAGGCGACCCGCCCGTTGGGGTCCTGGGCGAGGATGGCGTCCAAGATCGCATCGGAGATCTGGTCGCACATCTTGTCGGGATGGCCCTCGGTTACCGACTCCGAGGTCAGCAACAGGGAGGGTGAGGTCATGAAACTCGTGCTCACGAATGGTGCTCCTTGATGTGTTCAGTGCCTGCCGTGCCGCCGGAGTGGATTCCGGCACGCGGCCGGGTGGTCGTTAGGTGCCGCTTTCCCAGCTCTCGAGGTAGTGTTTCTGCTCCGCGGTCAGGGTGTCGATGTTGATGCCCATGCTGGCGAGTTTGAGCCGCCCGACCTCGCGATCGAGGTCTCGCGGCAGCATATACACGCCGGGAGTGAGGTTCGCCGCCTGTTGGACCAGGTATTCGGCCGCCAGGGCCTGGTCGGCGAAGCTCATGTCCATCACGCTGGCCGGATGCCCTTCCGCTGCCGCCAGGTTGATCAGGCGGCCCTCGCCAAGGGCGAAGATCCGCTTGCCGCTGGGCATCGTGAACTCCTCAACAAAGGGCTTCACTTGGCGCCGGGAAATGGCGTCTTCGGCCAGGCCGTCGAGGTTGATCTCCACATTGAAGTGGCCGCTGTTGGCCAGGATGGCCCCGTTCTTCATAGCCTTGAAGTGATGACGGTCGAGGACATTTATGCACCCGGTGACCGTGATGAACACGTCGCCGATCCCCGCCGCCTGGGACAGCGGCAGCACCTGGAAGCCCTCCATGGCGGCTTCCAGCGCCGCGATGGGGTCGACCTCGACCACCACCACCTGGGAGCCCATCCCCCTGGCCCGCGACGCAATGCCGCGGCCGCACCAGCCGTAGCCGCACACCACCACCCGTTTGCCGGCCCAGAGGATATTGGTGGCGCGGGTGATGCCGTCCAGGGTGCTCTGGCCGGTGCCGAACCGGTTGTCGAACAGGTGCTTGGTATCGGCGTCGTTCACCGCGATGATGGGGTAGCGCAGGGCGCCGTCTGCCGCCATGCTGCGGAGCCGGATGACGCCGGTGGTCGTCTCCTCGCTCCCGCCGATGATGTTGGCGATGAGGTCCGTCCGGGTCTTGTGAAGGGTGGCGACCAGGTCAGCCCCATCGTCCATGGTGATGTGGGGCGCCGTATCGAGCACTGCGTTGATGTGGCGGTAATAGGTCTCGCCGTCCTCACCCTTGATGGCGTAGGTAGGGATCCCGTGGTTCGCCACCAGGGCTGCTGCCACGTCGTCCTGGGTGCTCAGCGGATTGCTGGCACACAGCGTGATATCGGCGCCTCCGGCCTTGAGGGTCAGCATGAGGTTGGCCGTTTCGCTGGTCACGTGCAGGCACGCGGCCAGCCTCTTGCCCTTGAGTGGCTGCTCCTTCTGAAAGCGGTCCCTAATCAGGCGGAGGACCGGCATATCCTGGGCCGACCATTCTATCCGTTGCTGGCCTTCGGTCGCCAGTGCCAAGTCCTTCACGTCGGCCCTCGGCGTTGCTGCTTGCGTCATGGGTACTCCTTGCCTAATTCGGTTGCGTTGGGTTGGTCACCGGCTCATCAACCCATAGAGGGCCGCCAGCAATCGTTCGTACCATGTCCGGCCCCTCAACATACCCCAAGCCTCTTCCAGCCGGTTTTCCTGCTGGAATCCCAGCCGTTCGTACACCCGGATGGCGGCCGTGTTCTTGGGATCGACATTCAGCACCACATCCCGGACCTGTTTGAGCAGGGCAGCGGTCAGGCCGCTGACGCACTCGGTTGCATAGCCCAAGTCCCGGTAACGAGGGTGCGTAAGGACGTTGGCCACCATGGCGATGCCGAAGGTGCTGGCGACGGATTGGGTGCCTGCTATAGAGACTACTCTCTCATTATCCCATATCCCGTAGTACACTTCCTCCGCCAGATGGCGGCGGTTTAGCCAGGCTCCCGAATCGCTGGAGTAGAGGTCGTTCGCCAGCCGGAGGTGCTGCGGCAGCAATTGTTTTCCCCGGGAATCGACCGGCCGGAAACTGGCCGCGTCGACCCGCATGCGAACCAGTATCTGACGGCCCCGCAGCGCAAAATAGCGGGGAACGATGCCGGTGTGGCGGTCTTCGTAGGTGAGGTAACTGTGCCGTGCGGGGCGGAATCGCTCCAGTATCCCGTCAACGGCCGAGGGGTCACCCAAGAGATACACGGCCACTCCCGCCGGCCCTTTGGATTCGACAGCGAGGCCGGGGCCCGAGGGGGATTCGGCCGCGACCCAGCGGGTCAGTGCCCGGAACCTCTCCTCCAACAGCAGATAGAGGGGTGCGGCGTAGATGCGTTGGGGTTCCAGGGCGTCGATGATATCGGAGGTGTTGGTCAATTCCCTGACGTCCAACGAACCGCTGCCGGCCAGGCCCCCCACCCCCCACGTTGCGGATTCGCTCATCGGGAGGGGTCAGGCGGGGTCCAACCCGAGCTGTTCGACGGCGTATTGCACGCTTTCTCCCACAGGGCGCGCCGAGGTCTGGACCACGACACGCCGGCCCTGAGGAACCTCTTCCAACGGCTGGAACTGGCCTTTCTCCTGCTGGTAGATCTCCCAACGCCCGTCCGACACGGAGTTCGCCCGCTGCTGACGGCGCTTTAACCGCTGCTTGACCGCCTCGTCGTTGGCGACGCATTCCACCGCCCAAAACTCGGCGCCCGTTTCGGCTGCCACCGCTGCCGCTGCCTCTCGCCTGGCACGGCTGCCGAAGGTGGCGTCCATGACCACAGACCGGCCTTCCTCCAAAAACTGGCGAGCCAACCGGTTCACCTCTAGATACGTCCGATCGGAAAACTCCGGCGTGTACAGTCCCTGGCCGAAGTCATCGTAATGATGCGCGGTGGGCGCCACCCCCGCCAGACGCTTGCGCACCAGGTCGGAAGCGATCAGTGCCATCCCACAATCGGCCGCAAGATGGCGGGCGATGGTGCTTTTTCCGGACCCGATGAGCCCTGCGCTGATGATCAAGCGGGGTTTATCGGACCGTTGGATGTAGCGGTACGCCAGATTGAAGTAGCCCCGCGCCCGTTGGGCTGCGGCATCCTTCTCCTCGCGCGGGATGTGGGGGTCGCCCAGGCGGAACCCCTCCACTTTGCCACGTACATAGGCACGGTAGACCTTGTAGAAGTCGAGCAATTCCATGGCCTCATGATCACCGGTGACGGCCAGCCAGTGCTCCACGAACAGCTTCGACAGGTCATGGCGGCCGGCGTGATCGAGGTCCATGGCCATGAATGCCATGTCGGACGCCACGTCGGTGTACCGGAAACGCTTCGTAAACTCGATGCAGTCGATGATGCGCACACCCTCCGGGGCGAGGAACACCTGAGCATTGTGGAGGTCTCCATGGCAATCGCGGATGTGCCCGTCAGCCGCCCGACGTTCGAACAGCGGACGGTGTTTTTCGAGGAAGGCGGTGCTGTAGTCTTTCAGCCGCTGGAATTTCGCCGGAGAGATGGTGCGGCCGATCATCTCAGCGGTCTGCTCGAAATTCTCAACAACGTTCTGCGCGACTCCCTCGGGAGACCCGAAGCCGGCTATCTCGCTGTTGGTCTCCGCCTTCAGGTGGAAACCGCCGATCATGTGCCCCAGTTCTTCGACCTGCTGGTCTTTCACCCGGTTCAGGGCCAAAAGCAGATCGAGGGACGATTCCGACGGAAGGCGGCGCATCTTCACCGCGTGTTCCACCACTTCCCCCGCCCCATCGATGGCGATGCGTCCGCCCGGGCCGCGGCGAATCTTGACGACCTGCAGGTACACATCGGGGCTCAGCCGCTGGTTGAGGGTCAGTTCTTCGTAGCAGAAGAACCGGCGTTGTTCAAAGGTCGAGAAGTTGAGGAATCCGAAATCGACGGGTTTCTTGACCTTGTACACCGCGTCCGGAGTCAGGAAGAGATGGGAGATATGGGTCTGCGTGTGTTCGATGCTGCTGGGCCGCTCCGGGTAGGCGCCCGGATGTTGCAGCGCTTCGATGATGGCTTCGTAGTCGTTCATAGGCAGGGCTCTAGGTGGCGTTAGGAGGAGTCGGTTCGAGTGCTTGGGCGACCGAGCGGGTGAGGTTGAGCGCCCGGATTGAGTTGGCCTCGGTGACGTGCGCCAATCCGCAGGCCGGCGTGATCAGGGACTGTTGCCGCAGCAGAGCCGGATCCAACCCGTACCCGTTCAACTGGGACCAAACGTCTTCCACACGTGCTGCCAATGAGGGGGCGCTTTCCCGTGCCAGTTCGTCATCGGAAGCCGGAACCATACCCCAAGCGATCACGCCGCCCCGTTCCAGGAATGATCCCAGCAGCGACGTGTTTCCCCGGAGCGTACTCGCATAATGATACGAGTCGAAGCTGATAACGTCCAGAGGCAGCCTCAGCAGGAAAGGCCACGGCGGGTTTGCGCAGCAGTGGATGCCTTTCAAGCCCCTGAGCCACACCGCGGCACTGGTCAACAGGTCGGCGGCGAGTCCGGCGCCGAGGTACGGTGAATCCAGCGCTTCAACCAGCAAGGGCTCGTCGAACAGCATGAGGGTGTGCGGGGAATGCCGCCGCAGTTCCTGTTCCTGGAACGCGGCCACCCGTCCGAGGTGATGGGCGATGCGGCGGACCACCCGGATGTCCCGAAACAGGCTGCGCCCGTCCTGCAACCCGACCGACAACGCGGTGGTCAGCGGCCCGGTGACCTGCCCCTTGAGCCCGAGTGGGTGGCGGCCGGCGACCGCCCGGAGGAACGCTGCCCACCCAGCGGCCCGGTCTTCACTCAATAGGGGCGTGCCATGCTCGGCGTTGTGGCCGGGGATGAGTACCCGCTCGCCGTCCATCAGAGCGCCGGGGAACCCCTCCAAGAACTGAGGGACCATATGTTCCAGGGGGGACCGGTGGACCAACTGCGGCCAGGCCGGCAACTCGGGCAGTGACCCCACCACGGCGGCGACCGCCGCCGTGGTGTCGGTGTGGGGCATGCTGCCGATGGCCGTTCCGGTGAGGGAAAAGGGGAACGGCCGCTGGTTCAATGGTCGGCGGCGGCGGACCGTTGCGCCTTCACAGGTATTTGCCCACCAGCGGCGCCAGGTCCCGTTTGAGTTGTTCTGGGATCAATGCTCGGGAGGTGACGATGGCATTGGAGAGGGCCGAGGGGCAGAGACAACCGGTCCGCTGCTGCGGGATACGGTCCACAATACGGCGGATGATCGATTTCGACGTGGCCACGTTTTTCAGCAGGTTACCGATGATCAGCTCGATGGTCACGTCCTCCTCGGTCTCGTGCCAGCAGTCGTAATCGGTGGTGCAGGCCAGCGTGGCGTAGCAGATCTCGGCTTCCCTGGCGAGCTTGGCCTCGGGGAGCGCCGTCATCCCGATGATGCTGGCGCCCCAACTGCGGTAGAGGTTGGACTCGGCACGGGTCGAGAACAGCGGCCCCTCCATCGCCATCAGGGTTCCACCCCGGTGTACCCGTGACCTGGTTTCGGAGGCCGTCTGATGGAGCAGTTCGCTGAGGACCGGGCAGAAGGGGTCGGCAAACCCGACGTGGGCCACAATCCCATGCCCGAAGAAGCTGTTGACCCGGCTCTTGGTGCGGTCGATGATCTGGTCCGGTATGACGAGGTCCAGCGGTGCGATCTCCTCGCGCAGGCTGCCCACGGCGCTTACGGAGATGATCCACTCCACCCCCAACGTCTTGAGGGCGAAGATGTTAGCCCGCGCCGGCACCTCGGTGGGGCTGATGCGGTGGCCGCGCCCGTGGCGGGGCAGGAAGGCGATGGGCGTTCCGGCGAGTGTGCCGATGGTGATGGTGTCGCTGGGGGCGCCGAAGGGGGTTGCGACGTCGACCTCCTCGATGCCCTCCATGCCGTCCATCTGGTAGAGCCCGCTGCCGCCGATGATGCCGATGGTCGCCTGTGCCATGCTGCCTCGTGGGTTGGGATGGTCGCCCGGGTCTTTAGACGTCGAAGGGGACGTCGTGCCATATCTCCATCAGCACTCCGAGGATGCTGCGGGGGTGGTACCACCCCACTCTGGGGTTGCCGGGCCGCCGCTCGGGCAGCGCCCCGATCTGCTGCATCCCCGATTCGTTCAGCCGGGCGCAGGCGCGCTCCACATCATCGGCGTAAGGGCAGATGTGGTGGATGGCGAAGGGTTGGGTACCGGCAAACCGCTCCACGAAGCGCCCGGTGCCGCTCCGGCCGTCCAGCGGCACGCTGATCTCGATCTCGGTCTGACCGACCGGGAAATCGAACAACTGGACTGGGTCCGACGCCGGGATGTTGGGGTCGAAGTCGCGCCCGGTGCGGCGGCCGTCGGGCAACGGCGCACGGCGCGAGTCGACGCTGCAGCCGACCGAGTTGACCCAGAACTCGACTGCTTCGTGCGCGGTGCGGGCTGCCAGTCCGCAGTGGTGCAGCTTGCTGAACACCCCTTCGCCCCGATACTGGGGGCTGACCACATAGCCGTCGTCCGGCCACACTTGGACGATGACGCCACCGGTGGTGGCGGGGTCCAGGTACACCGGGCTCTTGCCGTCCCAGTCCTTCTTGTTGGGGGGCAGCCAGAACTTGATGCCCTGGTTCAGCAGGCGGGAGACGTCGTACTCGGGGGTGTCGGTGATGAGCGAGACGTGAAAGCCGCCGCCGCCCGGTTTCTCTTTCAGAAACCGCGCCATGGGGCTGGCGTCGTCTTGAGGCTTGAACACTCGCACGAACGCCTGCCCCAGCGGGAACTCCAGCATGCGGGCGTTCATGGTGGGGTCCAAGACGCCCTCGTCGCCGGGGGTGCGGTCCCGGTTCACGGTGAGGCCCCAGGCCTTTCCGAGCACGCTCTTGGCCCGCTCCAGGTCGTCCACAACGATGCCCATGTGATGCACTTGTCGAAACACGTTTGGTCCCTCCTCGGTGGAAACGGCATCATTGTACCGGTAGAGGGAGCGGGGCGGCTAGTACGAGTTCAGAGTCGTAAGAATTCACCGTTGAGGGGCGGCCGGGCTCAGGAGTGGGAGTGCACGAGGGCGGCAGCCCTCTGCCGGGGGAGTGGGGGTGCCCCCCACAGAGAATGCGCCTCTTTTTGCCTTGGGTTGGGGGGAGTGGCTCATATCCCCCGCGAACCCCTGACACTGAATAGATACTCAGAGTCGAGTTCGGAGTCGAGGTTTGGCCACGAGGGTGAAGGGGGCGAAGCCATCCTGCCGGGGGCCTGGGGTGTTCCCCCAGAAACACTACCTTTTCTTCTTCTCGGGGGGCGGGGCAAACGATCGAGAAACTGCCACTTAAATCTGAACAGATACGGGAGCTACTCCTTGTTGCGCTCCCCGATCAACGGTTCCTATAATGCGGTGCCCCGGCGGCCCGCTCGATTGGCCGATCTTCCGGGGTGGTCCACCAAATGAGAGCGAGGAACAGCACATGGGACGGTTCGATGGACGGGTGGCGCTGATCACGGGGGCCGCGCGCGGGATTGGAGCGGCTTCGGCGCGGCAGCTCGCCGGCGAGGGGGCGGCGGTGGTGATCACCGACATGGATGCCGGCCCTGCCGAGGAGGTGGCACAGGACGTGAGGTCGTCCGGGGGGAAGGCGCTGGCCGTGGCGTGCGATGTGAGCTCGCGGGAGCAGGTGTTCGCCGCGGTGGACCGCGGAGTCGCCGAGTTCGGGCGGCTGGACATCATGGTGTCCAACGCCGGCATCACGCGGGACAACATGTTGTACAAGATGACCGACGACGATTGGGACGCCGTCATCAACACCCACCTCCGTGGGAGTTTTCTGGCGGCCCAGGCGGCCCAGAAGCCGATGGTGGGCCAGCGGTACGGCAAGATCATCCTGATGTCGTCGTTGTCGGCGCTGGGTATGCGCGGCCAGACCAACTACAGCACCGCCAAGGCCGGCCTGCAGGGGATGGCCCGGACCCTGGCCATCGAACTGGGCCAGTTCAACATCAACGTCAACGCCATCGCCCCCGGCTACATCGAGACGAGGATGACGCGCGACACCGCGGCCCGCATGGGGCTGACCTGGGAGCAACTTGCCGAACAGTGGGTGAAGCTGGTGCCACTGCGGCGCATTGGCACCCCCGAAGACATTGCGAAGGTGGTGGCGTTCCTCGCGAGCGACGAAGCCGGGTTCATCACGGGCGAGACGATCTACGTCTCGGGAGGCGCGAAGTAATTGTTCACAGGTGAGGCAACGCTCGAAGGCTGTGCTTCCCACCCTTCGGCAAGCTCAGGACGGCGCCCACCCACCCATTTCGTCTGTGTGTGGGGACACCCCATGCCCCGGCAGAGGGGCGCCCGCCCCTCGTGCACTCCCCGGCCCGAACGCCCCTACGCGGGCTGTTTGACCATTCCCAATTTGCGCAGCACCGGAGTCAATGACACCATGTTGCGCTGAATGCCCAACTCCTGGGGGTCGATGCCCAGGGCCAACCCGATGAGCTGCGGCAGGTGGAATATCGGGATGCCCAACTCCTTCTTGGTCGAGGCTGCGGCCCGCTCCTGCTGGCCGTCCAGATTGAGGTGGCAGAGCGGGCAGGGCACCACCATGGCGTCGGCCCCTTTGTCCTTGGCCTCGCCGGTGTGCTTGGCGGCCATGGCCAGTGAGTTGGTCTCGTCGGCAGCGGCGATGGGGAAGCCGCAGCACTTCCCCTTGCCGCTGATGTCCACGTTGGTGGCGCCCATCCCGGTGATGATTTGTTCGAGGTACCGCTTGCGCCCGCCCTGCTCAATAACATCGTCGGGGCGGCGCATGTAGCAGCCGTAGAAGGGCGAGACGCCCACATCGGTCAGCGGGTTGGTGACCAGCCCCTCCAGCAGCTCCACCCCCACCTCCTCCACCAGGATCCAGAGGAAGTGCTTGACCACGGTGGTGCCCTTGTACTCGAGCCCCTCTTCCCGCAGGAACCGTTCGTTGATGGCGGTGCGGTACTGTTCGTTCATCAACCGCAGCCGGGCCGCGCCGATGACGCCCTGGCAGGTGCTGCAGATGGTCATGATGGGCAGACCCATCTGCTCGGCCTTAGCCAGGGTGCGTGCGTTGATCGGGTCGGAGATCTCGGTGGTCAGCACGCCGGCGCCGTTGCAGCCCACATCCAGCATCTCGACCAGTTCGACCCCGATCTTCTTGGCGACCGCGACGGTTGATTGATAGAGTTCGGGGCACGCTCCCTTGGAGACGCAACCCGTATAGAACGCATACTTGTTCATGCCCTGGGCACTCCTTATTTCTGGCCGGCCTTGAATTCAGCTTCCACCTTTTCGAAGATGCGCTTGATGTGCTCGGCGCCGGAGCGTTTGGGGTGGATGACGGCCACCTTGCCCCTGGTCAACGCCTTCAGAGCGACGGGGGCGAGCCGCAGCGACCCCATGATGCCCTCGGTATCCATCGTGATCTTGAACTCGTCCAGCCAGCCGCTCTCTTTGACGGACTTCGCGAAACTGTCGTAATGGCGGGCGACTTTGGGGTTCTGCTTGCCGGACCGGATGCCGTGGCGCACCGAAAGGTCTCGCATGTCCATGATGCGGTGTGTCGGATCAATGCCGACCGGGCAGTGTTCGCTGGCTTCCCAGCAGTGTACGCAGTCCCACATCCCCTTGGGCTCGCCGGCCATGGTGAGCCGCTCTTTGGTTGCGGTGTCCCGCGGGTCGATCATAAAGCGGTAGGCCTTGGTCAGCGCTGCGGGGCCCATGAACCCCTGGTCCACGTCGATCACGGTGCAGCCGAAATCGCACAGGCCGCACATGGTGCACCGCATCATGGTACGGACGTTGGCCATCGCCTCCTCGGTGACGGGTTTGGCCGGCGCGCCATCGGAAACCAACCATGGTTTCATGGCCCGGTACTTGTCCCAGAGGAAGGTCTGATCGTCGTACATCAGGTCTTTTGTCTGCCTGGCATAGGGGGCAGGCTCAACCGCGATGACGCCGTCTTTGACCGTTTTGTCCACCGGGGTGAGACAAGAGAGGGTCAGCTTGCCGTTCATGCGGACGACGCAGTCGCCGCAGAAGCCGCGTCCGCAGTTGCCCCGGAACCCCAGGCTGCCGTCCTGCTCCTCCCGGATCTGGACGAGGGCGTCGAACACCGTGGCCCCTGGGGCCAGGTCGACGCTGTACTCCTGCTGGGAGGGCTTCCCTCCGGTGCGGGGATCGTGGCGGCGGACTTTGAAGGTTACATCCATGGTCCCTCCGAGAAACCTGACATCAGTTTGTGCTGGGCTGCCAGCGGGACATCTCCACCGGGCGCTGGGTGACTGCCGGGCTACCGCTGGTCAGTGTCACCAGATGGTGCTGCGCGCCCTGATTGGGGTCGGCGGTGGGGAAGTCGGTCCGGTAGTGCACGCCCCGGCTCTCCTGCCGTGCTGCGGCGGAGGCGACGATGGCCTGGGCCGCATCCAGCAGGTTGCCCAATTCCAGGTAATGGAGGTAACCGAAATTGTAATCCTGGTTGCGGCTGGTGACCCCCGCGGTCTTGTAGGCGTCCGCAACGCGTTCGATGGTCTGGGATGCCTGGCTCAGGCCGGTGGCGTCTCGAACCAGCCCGGCATGCTGATGCATGGCCGCCGCCAGTTCCTTGCGTAGCGCCGCAACGTTGGGGCCTCCCTCGCGCCGGAAAATGTTGAGACGGCGGTTCTCCGCGTGGTCCGCCATACGGTCGGTCTCGGGCATGTAGGGGCGCCCGCCGGTGTAGTCGGCCGCGGCCCGGCCCGTTCTTCGGGCGGTGGTGAGCGAGGCGAGCAGGAAATTCCCGGGAAGCCCGTAGGCGCCATGGACGGTTGCGCCGGCACATTCGCCCACCGCGAACAGCCCGCCGATGCTGGTCGCCCCCTCGTGGTTGACCGCCACGCCGCCCAGCAGGCGGTGCATGGCGGGGCGCACCGGCAGTTTCCCATCCGCGAGTTTGAGACCCGCCAGTCCGGAAACCCGCTGGTTGGTGTTGAAGAACCGGTTGGTGAGCCCCTTATCGAAGGTATACTCCAAGGCGACGCAGCCGTCCTCGCCCCGGCCCCCGGCGATGGCCGCTGCGATGGCGCGCGGCAGTGCCGCCTCAGCTTCAGTGATGGGTTCACCGGATGCGGTGACTCGCTCGGCGGTGGCGGTCAACACTTCGCTGACCGCCAACCGGCTGTTTTTGAGGACAAATGGATGGTATTGGACGAACTCCATATCCACCAGCGGGGCGCCGAGCCGGTAGGCGAACGCGATCCCGTCGCCGCTGCAGTGCAGCGATGCCGTGCTGGGTTCGTACAGGCGGCGCGGGCCGCCGGTGGCCAGGATGACCGCCTTGGCTCCGATGAACTCGAACCGGCCGGTGGCGAGATCGAGAACCACCACTCCGCTGACGGCGCTCCCCTCGGTGGTCGCCTCCTCTACCACGAACTCCTCGTAGAGCTTGATCCCTGACTTCAGCACCTGCTCGTAGAGCACCTGAGTCAGCACATGGCCGGTCATGTCGTCGGCGATCAGCCCGCGCGCGGTTGCGCTGCCGGGCAACCGAGTGAGGTCGTAGGCGGCGCCGTCTCGATTGAAGGGGACACCCCAACGGTCCAGTTCCTCCACCACCCACGAGGCGTCCTTGCACACCGAGTCGACCACCGCCTGGTCAGCCAAGAAGCCGCCCGCGTGGATGGTTTCCTTGGCATGGGCCTCCGGAGAGTCGCCGGGTCCCAGCGCCGCGTTGAGTCCGTCCTGGATCGTGATGGAGTAGCTGCTGGTGGGGTTGGTGCGGGTGATGAGCGCGACCGACGCGCCCTTGGAATGGGCATGAACGGCGGCCTGCATTCCAGCGATTCCGCCGCCCACGACAACGACGTCAAACATAAGGCACCTGCGGTTGCAACGGGGTTCGGGTGTCCGGAGACTGGCCCGGCACTATGCTAGCACGGGGGGTAGACCCCCGCAACCGAAACCGGGCAGAGGTAAGAGTTCACTGTTGAGGGGCGGCTGGGCTCAGAAGTGGGAGTGCGCGAGGGCGACAGCCTTCCTGCTTGTCCTGAGCTCGCCGAAGGGCCGGGGGCGTGGGGAGGTGCCCCCCACAGAGAATCCTCCTCTTTTTTCCTGGAGTGGGGGGCGTGGCTCCTATCCCCCGAACCCCTGACACTGCTATGAAAAGGCGCTGGCTCACCAGGAACAGCATTTCCTCCAGGGGTGTCCAGCGGGTCTCCCGCTGGCGGGGAGTGTGAGGGGTGTACCCTCACCATCCAGCTCTGTATTTCTCCTCCGGCGGGGAGGGGGTCAAGGGGCGCGCCCCGTTCGCCATGAGTGATCTTGGGGGAGGTCGCCGTCCTAACCTGTTCATGACCCGGTGGTGTCCCCAAGGTCATGGGCGTCGGATATGGATACACGCGTACGCGTTGTTGACAAGTGGGGCCTGTTGGTATAAAACCGCGGTGCTCCAAGTAATAGCCACGCCCTGCGCCCGAGGCCCGCACCATGCCGGACCCGGCGCGTTCCAACTCTCAGGAGGCCCCATGAGCGGCGGACGAATCATCGACGGCGACGGCCACATTTTCGAAGACATCGCTGGCATCGAACGGCACATGCCGGAGGCGTTCCGCAAGCAACACCGCGTTCCGGTTCCCATCATTCCGTCGCTGGACCACATGCATGGCCCGATGATCAAGCTTCAGGCTGGGGCCTTTGGCGGCGGGAAGATGATTGGCCAGCCGGAATGGAAGGAGTTCATGGAGGATGTGGGCATCGAATCGGCGGTGCTCTATCCCACCTCAGCCCTCGCCTACGGCGTCATCACCGACATCGACTGGTCGGTCTGCCTGGCCCGCGCCTACAACGAGTGGCTCCACGAGGCGTACGTGGCCAAAGGAGACATCTTCAAGGGTATGGCCCTGATCCCGATGGTCGACCCTGACGCCGCGGTGGCGGAACTTCGTTATGCCATCAGAGAACTGGGGATGACCGGCGCCATGATCCCTTCCAACGGTCTTCAGGCGACCTTGGGGTCGAAGAAGTACTGGCCCGTCTATCAGGAAGCCGAGTCGTTGGGATGCAGCCTGGCGCTCCACGGCGGCAGCCACCACAACATGGGAATGGACGACTTCACCACCTTCGCGCCCGTCCATGCCCTGGGCCACCCCTTCGGCATGATGATCAACCTGGCTAGCATGGTATTCAACGGGGTGTTCGACCGCTTCCCCAACCTGCGGGTCGGCTACCTGGAGGCGGGCGTCGCGTGGTTCCTGTTCTGCCTGGAACGGTTCGACGGCTCCTGGGCTGCATTCCAACCCTTCGATTTTGCCGATCAATTGGTCAAAACTCGCCCCGGTGAGAAGATGAGCAAGTACATCAAGCGGCTCATCGAAAACGACCGCCTGTTCATCGGCTGTGAAGGGGATGAGCCAACCCTCGGTTACGCCGTGAAGGTGGTGGGATCGAAGCCCTTCATCTACTCCTCCGACTTCCCCCACGAGGTCACCGCGGAGAGCTGCAAGGAAGAGATCCAAGAGCTGCGAGAGAACCCCGAACTGAGCGACGACGACAAGAGCAACATCCTCTTCCGCAACGCCGAGCGGTTCTATCAGGCCAGAGTGCCGGTGGCCTAGCCGTCATCCCACGAACGCTCACCAAAGGAGTCCCACCGAATGGCCGAAACACGCGCCGCCGTCATCACTGGATTCAACCAGCCACTGGAGATTCGCTCAGTCCAGATCCCGGAACTGGAACCGACCGCCATGCTGGCGAAAGTGGAAGCCGCCACCCTCTGCGGTACCGACGTCCACCGCTGGCACGGCAGGGTCGCCACGGCCGAGATGTTGCCCTTCATCCCCGGCCATGAGACCTGCGGCATCATCGCCGAGATGAACGGAGAGCGCCGCGACCTTTTGGGGGAGCCGCTGAAACCGGGCGACCGGGTCCTGTGGTCCTACCCCACCTGCGGCCATTGCTACTGGTGTACCGTGGCAAAACAGACCTCGCATTGTCCCGAGATCCGGGTGTGGGGCGGCTCCCGTGCCGACCAGTTCCCGTTCCTGCTGGGCGGCCTGGCTGATTACCAGTACGTGCCGCCCGGCTGTGACGTGATCAAGGTGCCGGCCGCGGTCTCGCCGGCGTCGGCGGCGGCGGCGGCCTGCGCCTACCGGACCGTGATGCACGGCTTCGAACGCCTCGGCGCCATCGCTCCCCACGAGACGGTGGTGGTCCAGGGCAGCGGCCCGCTCGGCCTATTCGCGTCGGTGGTAGCGCGGGACCGCGGCGCGTACCGGGTGCTCGTCATCGGGGCGCCCGCCAACCGGCTCCAGGTGGCACGCGAACTCGGCGCCGACGATGTGCTGAGCCTCGACGAGGTCAAGGACTCCGCGGACCGAGTGAAATGGGTGCAGGACCGCAGCGGCGGACGCGGCGCGGACATCGTGATCCAGTGCGCCACCCATATGGCGGTGCCAGAGGGGATCGCGATGGTGCGGAAGGGCGGGCGCTATCTCTCGGTGGGGGTCGGTGGCGACGCGGCGATCTCCCCGACCGATTTCTGGCGCAGCGTCACCATCATCCCCGTCACCATGGCCGAGCCCCGCCACTGGCTGCAGGCGGTGCGATTTCTCGAATCTCGCGGGGCGGCTGTCCCCTTCGACAGCATGATCTCCCGGTCGTACAAGCTGGAGCAGGCGACCGAGGCGATGAATGCGATGGCCAACTTCGAGGTGGTCAAGCCGGTGATCTACCCCAACGGCGGGTAACCCGATCCCAGATTGGCTCTGGGAAAACCCCGCCGTTCTCGGCCTATTCATTACCCATAATTCGCGCTCAGCCGTTCAACCGCCCCACCCCCGGGAAAAAGAGAGAGGGTTTTTGTTGGGGGACACCCCCACGCCCCCAGCGGGAAGGCTTCGCCCCCCTGCACTCCCCCTTCGTTGGCACAGAGAAAGCAAAGGCTTCGAATTCGGGGCATCCGCAAAGTATGGGCAACGAATACGTATTGACGGCTTGGGGCATCGTCGTCCGCCGGACCCGCAGAACGGGTCACCGGTTCATCATGGCGATGGAGGCGCGCTCGAAGTATTGACGCATCATCTCAGCCCATGGTTCGGGCACTGCAACCTCATCGATCGCCTCCAACATGTCCTTGAGCCATGCATTGCGCTCCGGCAGGCCGATGGGGAAGGGGAAGTGGCGCATCCGAAGGCGGGGGTGGCCGTATAGGTCGCTGTAGGTCCGAGGGCCACCGAAATACTGGATCAGGAAGAGGTACTGACGCTCGCGGCTCTCCCCCAGGTCGTCCGGGAACATGGGGCGCAGCAGCGGATCGGCGGCGACCCGGCGGTAGAATGCCGCCACGAGGTCGCGGAATAGCCGGTCACCCAGGGCATCATAAGCCTGCGCCTCAATCGTGAGGAGCGGTGATTCCGTGAGGGGTGTCAACTCGGGATCCATGTAGGCAGGCTATCGTCTGCCCGGCACGGCGTCAATCACCGAGCTGGGCCGAGTGTCGGGGCGGCGAACCCGGCTCAGCCTGCCGCCGCCAATCGTTCGAACAGTTGGCGCCACGAGTTCACGTCGCCCACGCCATAGCCCGCGGTATACACGATGGCGCCATCCTTGCCCACCACGAACTTGGTCGAGGTGCTGGTGACGCGGTAACGCTCAAGCAGCTCAGGGTTGCCCTGGGCCACCTTCCACGGGTAGCCGTTGCTGGAGGCGAAGGCGCGCAGCACCTCTGGGCCCTCGCCCGGATCTATCCCGACCGCAACGAGGTTCACCTTACCGGCGTAGGCTGGATAGAGGTCTTTGAGGAACCGAAACTCGTCCCGGCAGACCGTTCACCAGGTAGCAAAGAAGAAGAGGACGTAGGGCTTGCGTTCGTTCGCCAGCGAGGCGCTGGAGACCGTCTGCCCGTCGACCGTCTGAAGGGTGAACGCCGGCGCGGAGTCGCCCACTTTCGGGGCGGTCCCGGGGCTCGCAGCCGAAGAAGGCCCCGCCGCTGGCGTTGGCGCCGCCGCAGGGCCGCAGCCTGCCAGTGCGATGCAGATGAGCACACTTGCCAGCGCCCGCCATGGGTGTCCTGGTCTCATTGAACCTCCTGATTCCATGCCCGTTCAGTTGGGGTTGCCGCCTGCGTCACCGGCTGAACAATTGCCCGTAGCCCTGGACTTCTGACGGGTCCAATCGGGCGGTCTTGAGTCCGGCCCAGATCAACGCCTGCAGATTCGTGACAACCGGGATGCCGAGGTCCCGCTCCATCTCCTCGATGATCGCCGCCACGGGGGTGGAGGCGCCGGTGACCCAGATGCCGTCGCAGTCTGGATGGGCGTTGCGCAGCGACCGCACAGCGCGATAGGTGACCGCAGTCGGTTCGATCTCGAAGTCATGGTCGTAAACCGCGCGGAGTGCGCTGTGGCCCACCACCTCGATGCCGGCGTGGTGCAGGTAGTCCGGGATGCCATTGATGTAGTCGGTGAAGGGGTTCATCACGGCGATGCGTTTCATGTTGAGGGCTCGCATCGCGTCGATGGAGGCGCCGATGCTGGTGACCAGCGGGATCGAGGTGATCTTTGCCATTCGCTGGCGGTACACCGCCTCCTGGCCCCAGCCCTTGGTGACGATGGTGGGCAACCCAAGTTGGAGCAGGACGTCCGGATGGCGCGACGCCAACTCGCCCACCGCCTTCTCGGCGCGCACGACCGCGGCGTCGTAAGCGACCTGCAGTCCGGGCGTGCCGCGCGCCTCCGGGGGGATGACGATGTCCTGCGAGGTGATCACCAGCGTGACCCCCGGAGGCGCCATCAAGTAGAACTCGAAAGGGATATTCTCGGGGGCCGGATGGGCGGCCAGCAGCCCGAAACGGGCTTTCCAGCCGTACGCTGCACCCGCAGCAGGTTTGGTTATCACAAAATGCTCCTAAGCGCCGAATGGTCGTCGCCCATTATCGCGCCGGGATAGCTCGGGTACGAATCTTCCGGCGCTTGGTAAGAATTCACTGTTGAGGGGCGGCCGGGCCCAGGAGTGGGAGGGCACGAGGGCGGCAGCCCTCTGCGAGGGAGTGGGGGTGCCCCCACATAGAATTCCCCTCTTTTTTCCTGGGGTGGGGGGAGTGGCTCATACCCCCGAACCCCTGACACTGAATAGATACGGCGCTTGGATCGGGGTCCCGGTTGACGTCTGGGCCAATAGTTCTATAATCGGTTCCAGCCAGAGCTAGCATCAGAAGTTGTGGAAATTGGGCTCCGGTCGAAAAAGGAGCGTCCCTTCCAGGTGAAGAGCAACACCGCCTCAATGAGGGGCGAGCAAGGAAGGGTACGCTATGGGGACACGATATCAGATGGGGTCGGACAAGGCGAGC
>SHYD01000085.1 GCA_009692945.1 Dehalococcoidia bacterium
TCACCTTGTCCGACCCCATCTGATATCGTGTCCCCATAGCGTACCCTTCCTTGCTCGCCCCTCATTGAGGCGGTGTTGCTCTTCACCTGGAAGGGTACGCTCCTTTTTCGACCGGAGCCCAATTTCCACAACTTCTGATGCTAGCTCCGTCGCAACTGGTGTACATCAGCACGGCCGCCCGCTGCAGCTCCAGCAGCTTGAGGGCACCGACCCGCTCCGGCCCCTCAAGCCGCCTCCCAGCGTGGCGGTGCAAGAACGCATTGACGCTGTCGGGCGTCCGGTCCAACACCACGCCGATGTACTGGTCACGGGCGGCCCATGGGTCTTGCAGCAGCGGTCCCGCTTCGGTGGCGTACCGCTCGGCAACGCCGTCCCGCAGCATGTCCAGCGCCTGCCGGAGTGGCGTACGCCACTTCTGGTTCCAGCCGAAGCGGCCGCCTGAGTTACAGCCGCAATCGCTGCGCCACCGCTCGATGCCGTGAGCGCAACTCCACGAGGTGTTCTCGTAGATCGCCACCTCATGGAGCGGGGGGTGGAGCGACAGGAACTCGCCGTAGTTGGTGAGCCGGGCGGATTGGGAAGTCTCGATATGATTCAGGGCGTAGGCCAAGGCCATGTCGCCGAAGCGGTGGTGATGGCCGTAGCTCTCGCCGTCGGTGGCGATATGGGCCAGTTGCGGCCAGTCGCGGTTGTCGTTGAACGCGGTGAACAGCCGGTTCACCAGCGTCTGACCGCTGTTCATCAGCCGTTCGAAGGCCACCGCCTGGGATATCGGACCATCGTAGAAGAACGCCGCAATCTCCCGCCCGGTGGGCAGCCGGATCAAGTAGGACCTGGTGGGATCGATGCGCCCGCCCGATGCGTCCTGCCAGTCGCCGTTGTCGAGACGCCGGAACTGGGCGGCCTTACTGGGAGCCAGCAGCACGAAGCGCACCCCCCCCGTTCGGCCATGATATCGAGTGACTCCAGGTCCACCGCGGTTTCGGGCAGCCACATGCCCTCGGGCACGCGCCGGAAGCGGCGGCGGAAGTCCTCGATCCCCCATGTGACCTGGGTCACCTTGTCCCGGCGGTTGGCCAGCGGCATGATGATGTGGTTGTAGCACTGGGCCATCGCGGAGCCGTGTCCCCCAAACCGCTCCAGGCTCAGCCGGTCCGCGTCCAGGATGGCCTGGTACACCCCCGGATCATGGGACTCCAGCCAGGAAAGCAGCGTCGGCCCCATGTTGAAGCTGATGCGGGCGTAGTTGTTGACCAACTCGACGATCTTGCCCTCACCATCCAGGACGCGGGAGACGCTGTTGGGGGCGTAGCACTCCGTCGTAATGCGCTCGTTCCAATCGTGGAACGGCCGGGCGGAGTCCTGTTGGTCCACCACCTCCAACCACGGGTTTCCCCGGGGAGGCTGGTAGAAGTGCCCGTGGATGCAGACGCATCGTTCCAAGGTACCCCTTCGTTGTGATGAATAGAATAAAGCGGGGGAACATCCCCCGCCTCCCTTGGCAAAGGGCTCCGCCCTCTGCACTCCCGCCCACGCCATACTACTATCGCTGCACCTCGAATGAAAAGCAGACCCCTATGCTATACTGAGCCACACTTTCCGGGCTCCGCATTCCTCCCTCCCCCAACTCCTCAACCCTCCGAGGTCCCTCATGGCAGACGCCTCTCAGCGCGCGACCAGCCCTGGCCACGCCGGCATTTCCCCCACGCTTTCCCCCAGTATCAGCTACACCGTAACCCTGCGGCTGGAGTATCCGAACATCGTGGGGTCGCTGCGTTCCGTCCTGACCGTCATATCTCGGACCGGCGGTGACGTCGGCAATATCGAAATCGTCCATAAGGACCGTGATCGCATCGTCCGTGAGATCAGCTTCGCGGCGCGCGACATGGACCATGCCCGGGGCATCGTCCTCAACATCAAGAACATGCCGGATATGCGGATCCTGGAAGCCCGCGACATGGCCTTTGAGATCCACCAGGGCGGGAAGATCGCCCTGGCGAGCCGGGTGCCGCTGCGCAACCAGAACGACCTCTCCCTGAGCTACACGCCGGGCGTGGCCCGGGTCTCCCGACTCATCCACGAGGAGCCGGACGCGGCGTGGACGCTCACCAGCAAGGGCAACACGGTGGCAGTGGTCACCAACGGCTCTGCGGTGTTGGGGCTGGGCGACATCGGCCCCTCCGCCGCGTTGCCGGTGATGGAGGGCAAGGCGATCCTATTCAAGGAGTTCGCCGGGGTCGACGCCTGGCCCATCTGCCTGGCCACCAAGGACCCCGACGAGTTCGTGCGGGCTGTGCAACTGCTGGCCACCGGCTTCGGCGGCATCAACCTGGAGGACGTGGCAGCGCCCCTCTGCTTCGAGATCGAGGCACGGCTGCGCGCCACCCTCGATATCCCGGTGATGCACGACGACCAGCACGGCACCGCAATCGTGGTGCTGGCCGCCCTGCTCAACGCCACCCGCGTGGTGGGCAAACGCATGAGCGACCTGAAGGTGGTGATCAACGGCATCGGCGCAGCGGGGACCGCCTGCGGCAACATCCTGATGCAAGCGGGCGTGCAGAACGTCATCGGCGTCGACCGCAAGGGCGTGCTCTGCGCGGGGGCGGGGACGTCGCTCAACGAGGCCCAGGAAGCCTTCGCCCTCCGCACCAACCCCGAGCGGGTGACGGGGACGCTGCATGATGCGCTGCGGGGCGCCGATCTCTTCCTCGGCGTATCCGGGCCGGGGGTGATCCATCAGGACGACCTGCGGGCGATGGCCAAGGACCCGATCATCTTTGCGATGGCGAACCCCGACCCCGAGATTTCGCCCGAGGACGCCGGGGGACTGGCGCGGGTCATCGCCACCGGCCGGTCGGATTACCCCAACCAGATCAACAACGTGCTGGCCTTCCCCGGTGTGTTCCGCGGCGCGCTGGACTGCCACGCTCGGGACATCAACGACGCCATGAAGCTGGCGGCGGCCGAGGCCATCGCAGCTCAGGTGTCCGAGGACTCGCTCAACGAGCGGTGCATCATCCCCAGCGTCTTCCAGCCGGGCGTGGCGCAGGCGGTGGCCCGCGCGGTGGTGGAGGCGGCACACGCGTCCGGCGTGGCACGCGAAATCCGTACCGGCTTCGCGGTGTACCAGTTCTGAGGCTCACGCAGCTCGTTCGTGTATCGGCGACGCATGCGTCGCCCGGCGGAGGGCGGAGCCCCTTGCCAAGGGGCGTGGGGGATGCCTCCAGGGCGCGCACGGGGGCCTGCCCCTGCCACCCGTGTTCATCACGGCGGGATCCCCACGGCGGGGGGTCTCCCAGTTCTTTGAAACAGCGGTTAAACGATGATGCCCGAGAACGACGTGTACTGCGACCAGTTCCACCTGAACCTGGGGACCTATGGGGCGGCGCTGAACTTCATGCTGTCCAACCCCTCGCCGCCCACCCCCGGCGCCTACCCCCAGTCCGACCGGGTGGCCACCGTCCGTATGAGCCTGGAGCACCTCAAGGTCATGGCGTTTCTCGTGCGCCGCAACCTCACCGAATACGAGCGATCCTCCTCCACCACCATCGCGGTCCCCGCGCAGTTGCTGAACAGCCTGGGCATCAGCACCGAGGACTGGGACGCCTTCTGGAACAAGGGGCAGGGCCAGCAGGGGCCCTGGTAGCCGGCCACACGGCGCCCTGGAATTGACCAAACCCAACGCGGGCGACTTCCGGCAGGGAGTGCACGAGGGCGAAGCCCTCTGCCGGGGGCGTGGGGGTGCCCCACACAGAGAAGCCTCTTCTTTTTTTCCTGGGGTGGGGGAGTGGCTCATATCCCCGAATCCCTGAAACTCCTATGAAAAGGCGGTGGCTCACCAGGAACAGCAGCTCCTCCAGGGGTGTCCAGCGGGTCTCCCGCTGGCGGGGATGGTGAGGGGTGTACCCTCACCATCCATCTCTTTATTTCTCCTGCGGCGGGGAGGGGGTCAGGGAGCGCGTGCCCCGTCCGCCGTGAGCGATCTTGGTGGGAGGTCGCCGTCCTAACCATTTCATGACGGGCGGTGTCCCCACGGTCATGGGCGTCTGAATAGATACGCGAACAGCTCAGTGGGCCGGTTGCGGCCTCGACTCTTGAGGAGCGCCTGTCACGTATTGACCGGGGGTGGGCTCGTTGAGCCACAGCAGCATAACGAACGGGACCGCCATGATCAGGGCCCCCAAAACGCCGACCGCCGCCATCCCCCACCCTTCCGCAATGGGGCCCACCGCCAAAGGGAGCAGGATGTTGGACACACCCTCGAACGCATCGCTGGTGCCGATGGCGCGTCCCCGCTCCCCTGCCGAGGTGGTATCCGACAGCATCACAGTCGACGCCACGTTGATGCAGCACCACCCGACCCCGACCAGCAGTGCTACGGCCGTGATGATGCCATAGTCGCCGGTGAGCGCCACCATCAGCGACCCGCCTCCACTGATCACCGCCCCCGCCACCAGCACCGGTTTGCGCCCGATACGGTCGGTCAGCCTGCCGACGGGAAGCGATGGGCCAAACATGCCCAGGACATGAATCGAGACCGCCAGCGAAATCGCGGGGAGATTATGCCCGTGGTGATCGAGCACCAGGGCGGTGATGGCCATGATCATGACCATGTTACCCTGGGCGGCGAAGTTCGACACGAAAGCGACCAGCTTGGGGTAGTGGCGGATGAAGACCCAGAACCCGGTTTTGGGGCCCGCCCCTTGGTGCGGGTCCGCCGGCTCAACCTGGCCGGGGTAGTAGCGTCCGAGGTTTCGAGCGATTTCCAACGGATCGGGCCGGACCCGGAACACCAGGTAGAAACAGGGCAACAGCAGCACCAGAGCCAGCAACCACGGGAGCATGAGCGGGTCCACCGACAACCGGTCAGCCGCCTCCTTTGCCACACCCACCCAAGGCGGTGCTGCCGAAGGCGCCCACCAACGACCCGGTGAGCACGTAGCCCAACCCTTCGCCACGCCGGCCCGGCGGATACATGTCGGCGGCTGCGACCCGCAACTGCTGCACCGCGCCGACGCCGAGACCAAACACGAAAATGCCGGTGACGAACAGCGCGAACGAGCCAAACCACATCGATAGCCCGGCGGCCACCGTTCCCGCGGTCGAAAGCGCTAAGCCCAGGTAGAGACCCGGTTTGCGGCCGCGGGAATCAGTCAGCGTTCCGACCGGATAGGCCACCACCAGCTGGCTCACCCCAAGGATGCTCGCCGCCAGGCCTGCCCAGGTGGTCCCCCCCCAGCAGCCGCACGATCATCAGGGCTCCGAGCGTTGGGATCAACTGAAGTCCGGCGCCGGACGCTGCCTGAATCAGGGGGATGAGGACCGTGTTGACCTTTACCAGGCGGGGGATCGAGGAACGGGCGGCCACCGATGGCCCACTTGGCTCAGTGTGCGTCATGGTGTTGCCCTCCTACCATAGCCGGAGCCGCGGTGGCACAGAGTCTCTTGCGGTAGGCTTTGATCCGGCGTTCGATGAGTTGACCGTACCCGTCGGTCAAGGGGTCGGCGCTCCGTTCGATGGTGGCAAGCACCAATGCCAGAGCACCTGCCAGGTCCGCCCGGTGAATGAACTCTGCCTCCAGGGAGCCATCGGCCCCTTGGTTGTGGTAGTTGCCCAGGGGCAGTGCGATCCCGGTCGCCCGATAGCCAAAGGCGCCGAAGGGGGTCGCTTCGCAGGTGCCGCCATACATCAATTGGCGTTGGACGGGCAGCGGCGGCTCCATTTCGTCCAACAACTCGCGGCCCGCGTGGAGGTACCGTTCGGCCTCATGGTCGAAGGTCCGGCGCAGGTCGCCGGTCCGGATAACCGGTCCCTTCCCGAGCTCTGCGCCGGGCAAATGCCGGCTCGACTCCAACGAGATCACAATGGCCGTCGTGGGTATCGTCTGACGCTTCGCCATCAGGGATGCCCCCACCAACCCGATCTCCTCGGCCCTGGTGAACACGCCATAAACGCCGGCGGCCAGACCCCGCGCTGCGAGTTCCGCCATAGTGGCGAGGATAACCGCGCAACCGGCCAGGTCGTCTGCGGCGCGGAGGTGCAGCAGCTCGCCCCGCTCCTCGAAATCGGGGAGTTCCCACACGCCCCAGTCGTCTGGTCCAACGGTTTCATCGGTGGTGAAGGTGAACCGGGGGGACCGCCCGTCCCGCCTGAGCGGGGCCAACGCAGCCACGGTGGCGGGAGCCCATCCGCGGGAGGTGGAGAGTCGAAGCCGGGTCCCGGCGGACAGCCCAGACCTGGCCACACCGCCCAGCACCACCGCTTCGGACCGGTCCGGGCCGGCCCGTGCTACTTCAAACCCCGGATGGTCCATGTGGGCGACCAGGCAAAACTCGACGCGAGGAGTGCCCGCCCGGTAGTGGGCAATGATATTGCCGAAAGGATCGAGCGAGTACGGGACACCCGCATCGCCCAGTACCCCACGCACCACCTCAGCAACCCCTTCTTCATGGAGCGGGGCCACAGGGCGTGCCGCCAGCTTCGCCAAGATCTGCTCAATCGGAGACACCGCGCTAGCTCATTTCCAGCATCAGGAGGTAGAGATGGGAGAAGAGCTTGGCCGCATCACTGATGAACACGCCCGGCTCGGCCGCGAGGTTGGGATACATGTGTTTGAACAACGCAAACTCGGTGAACTGTTTCCGAGGGTACAGCGCCAGCGCCTGCCACAACCGGTGCGATTCCACGTAGGGAATGTACGTGTCGTACCGGTCGTCCATGATGTAGACCTTGGCCTGGAGCCAATCGAGTTGACCCTCGGGGGACAACTGCGCCAGCGTCTCCCGGACCGGGAGGGGGAGGCGGCCGTAGTAGGCCGCGGCCCGGCTCGGGTCGCGGTTGGCCAGCACATCGTAGACCACTTGGCCCTGGATCGACATGGCCGCACGGGCGGCCTCGGAAGCGCCCGCCGAGCGCGCCACTTTGGTAAGCAGAGTCTGTTCTTCCGATCCGGGAACTGTGCCGATGAGTTGATCCGCCAACCAGCGTTCGGCGTCGCCATTGGGCTCCCATGGTTCGACGTCCCCATCTAGCCACACCTGGTGGGTGGTCATTGCGATCACGAGATCGCGTGCCGAATAGTACCCGCCAAAGACGTTGACGAACTTCACATCGCTGCTGATGCGGGGGTCCGCGGCTGCGATGAGGGATAGCGAGGCGCCCACGCAGAACCCCGCAAACCCAACCCGCTTCGGCTCCACATTGGGTGAAGCTTGGAGGTAGCGAAACGCCCCCACCAGCGACTCGACCTCCTGACTGCTGAGCCGGCCGGACTGCAATTGCAACGGGTTCACCACCAGCACCACCACCCCTTGGCGGCTCAGCAGGACGGCAAACCGGTGGAGCAATTCATCCTGCACGTTGGCGTTGAGGCCGAGCATCATGATGGCGGCGCCGTGCCGGCCGGTGTCCTGGGGCCGGTACAGCGTCCCCGACCCAACCCCTCCCGAGAAGAGGTAGGTGATCGCCTCCGAGATGGGTTCGCTGGTGAATGGTGGGGCCGGACGTCCCCCCTCGGTCAGGGCGTCCGCCACCAGAAAGCCCGTTTTGATGGCCACCCGGCCCTCATGGGTCACCAGCAACAGGGTGAACCCGGTCAGAAACAGGATGAGGATGCCGATGGCGCCGTTACGGATTAATCTCATACCCATTCATGATCGAGCACAAGCCATGCGGGCACAAGGGCAACCCCTTTATCACCACACTTGGAGGGCCGAGGGAAAGCGCCCCACCGCTCAAGCGGTGGGGCGCTTTCCCTCGGAGTTATGAGGTCCTTGGCGGACTAACGCACTTCTTCGGCGGTGATGGTGGTCGCACCCGCCTTGGTGGCGAGCACCGGACTGTACTTGGTGGCGCCGCCACCCTGGCCGGCACTCGACACCGAACCCAGTTGATCGAGCCTTCGCCGCACCCCGATGGACTCCTCGGTGGCGAGGCGGATGTACTTGGCCTGCTCCGGGTCGCGGAACACGTTCATCGGGTCCTCGCCGCGGGCCACTTTCTCCAGGTTCTCCCGCAGCAGCCGCCGGTAGAGGATGAGCCCCTTGTCCGACCGCCCCAGCGTCTCGGTCGAGCGGTCGGCGATGCGCCCCTGGGTGTACCACATGGCGATGTCCTGGACCGCGGTGGAATCCAACAGGTCCCAGCG
>SHYD01000086.1 GCA_009692945.1 Dehalococcoidia bacterium
ATAAAGAGATGGAGTGTGAGGGTACACCCCTCACACTCCCCGCCAGCGGGAGACCCGCTGGACACCCCTGGAGGAGATGCTGTTCCTGGTGAGCCACCGCCTTTTCATAGGAGTGTCAGGGGTTCGGCGGTATGAGCCGCTCCCCCCACCCCAGGAAAAAAGAGGGGATTCTATGTGGGGGCACCCCCACGCCCCCAGCAGAGGGCTGCCGCCCTCGTGCCCTCCCACTTCTGAGCCCGGCCGCCCCTCAACAGTGAATTCATACGACCGAACAGGTCGCCGCGACCCAGCGCCGGGGCCGCGCTATAATCGTTCCATCCTGGTTGAGGATCCGCCCGTGCCAACCCTTGAGCTGATCCGGCGTCTCAAAGCCGTTGTCGGCGAGCCATACGTCATCCATGCACCCGAGGACCTGCTGGTCTACGAGTACGATGGCACCATCGATCGTGCGCTGCCCTCCATCGTGGTGTTGCCTGAGACCGCCGAGCAGGTCGCGGCGGTGCTGCGCCTCGGGCGCGAGGCCGGACTGCCCATCACGCCGCGTGGCGCCGGGACGGGCCTGAGTGGTGGGGCTATCCCGGTGGGTCAGGGCATGGTGATCGCCCTCACCCGCATGAAGCGCATCCTCGATGTCGACGCCTCCAACCGGATCGCCGTGGTCGAACCGGGCGTGATCAATCTGGATATTTCGAAAGCAGTCGCCGAACACGGGCTGTATTACGTTCCGGACCCTTCCAGTCAGAAAGCCTGCTCTATCGGGGGCAACGTGGCGGAGAACTCGGGAGGACCTCATTGTCTGGCTTACGGCGTGACCACCAACCACGTGGTGGCGCTTGAAGTGGCGCTTCCGGATGGTGAACTAGTGTGGTTGGGAGACCCCACCGGCGAGGAACCCGGCTACGACCTCCGCGGTGTTTTCATCGGGTCGGAGGGGACGCTCGGGATCGTCACGAAAGTGGTGGTCCGGCTGGCTCCCTCGCCGGAAGCCGTCCGCACGCTGCTTGCGATCTTCGACGAAATGGACGACGCTAGCGCCACCGTCTCTGCGGTTGTCGCCGGCGGTATCGTTCCCGCGGCAGTGGAGATGATGGACCGGCTGGGCATCCAAGCGGTCGAGAATTCGCTGAAAGCGGGGTATCCGATCGACGCCGCTGCGGTCCTGCTGTTGGAGGTGGACGGGCTCAACGAAACGGTCGCCGAGCAGCTGGCGGCGTTGGTCGAGATATGCAACCGCCACCACGCGAGAGAGGTGCGGGTTGCCGAGACCGCGGCAGACCGGGAGCGGCTCTGGGCGGGCCGCAAGGGCGCGCTGGGGGCGTTCGGCGCGATTGCGCCTAACTATTACATCTTGGACGGAGTGGTGCCGCGCTCCCGGCTGCCGGAGGTATTACGCCGGGTGGGAGAGATTGCTGATGGCTACGGCTTCCCCGTGGCGAATATCTTTCACGCGGGGGACGGCAACCTCCACCCCTGCATTCTCTTCGATGGCACGATCCCCGGGACGGCCGATCGGGTGTTGGCGGCAGGCGCCGAGATCATGCGCCTCTGCGTCGATGTGGGCGGGTCCCTCAGCGGTGAACACGGCATCGGCATCGAAAAGCAGGACTTCATGGCTTGGGTATTCTCGGAGGACGACTTGGCGGTCATGCGACGCCTGCGTCCCGCCTTTTCGGCCGATGATTCCTTCAACCCAGGCAAGGTGTTCCCCGGCGCCAGGGGGCATCACCACGGAGGAGACACCGGCCAGCGCGTGATGGAACAGGCTCTGGCCGCCGGGGCCTACATCTGATCTGCCCATGTTCAACCAGCGGGATCCCACCTCGGCGCTGATCCGTGACCTCCAGGCGGTGGTGGGGAAGTCCTATGTGGTCCACGCCCCGGAAGATCTCTTGGTCTACGAATACGACTGTTCAATTGATCGCGAGCATCCTTCCATCGTGGTGCTGCCGGGCAACAGCGAGGAAGTGGCGGCCGTACTGAAGCTGGCGGCCCGCGCGGGGATGCCGGTAACCCCCCGTGGCGCAGGAACCGGGATCAGTGGCGGGGCGATACCCGTGGGCCGCGGCATGGTGGTGGCTCTCACCCGCATGACCCGTATTCTCGACCTCGATCCAGTCAACCGCATTGCGGTCGTCGAACCCGGAGTGATCAACCTCGACGTGACCAAGGCCGCGGCGCAGCACGGGTTGTTCTATGCGCCCGATCCTTCCAGCCAGAAAGCCTGCTGCATCGGCGGGAACATCGCCGAAAATTCAGGCGGGGCCCATTGCCTCGCTTACGGACTGACCACGAACCATGTGCTGGCCATCGAGGTGGCGCTGCCCGACGGGGATGTGGTGTGGCTGGGCGATCCCACCGGGCTTGAACCGGGCTATGACCTCCGCGGCGTGTTCATTGGGTCCGAGGGAACCCTCGGCATCGTGACCAAGGCGGTGCTGCGGCTGCTGCCGGCGCCCGAGACGGTCACCACACTGCTGGCGGTGTTCGACCAGACGGATTATGCCAGCGCCGCGGTGTCGGCCGTCATCGCGGCCGGCATCGTTCCTGCGGCCGTCGAGATGATGGACCGGCTTGCGATCCAGGCGGTCGAGGCGTCGCTCCACGCCGGTTACCCTAAAGACGCGGCGGCAGTGTTGCTGATCGAACTTGAGGGGTTGCGAGAGACTGTTGCGGAGCAGGCGCAGGCCGTGGCGGCGATTTGTGAGGTTCAGAACGCCCGAGCGGTGGAGGTGGCCCAGTCGGCGGAACAGCGAGAGCGGCTGTGGGCGGGCCGCAAAGGCGTGGCCGGAGCGTTTGGCAGCATTGCGCCGAACTACTATATTTTGGATGGCGTCGCGCCACGAACGAAGCTGCCGGAGGTGCTGCGGCGGGTGGAGGAGATCGCAGCGCGCTACGAGTTCCCAGTGGCGAACGTGCTCCACGCCGGCGATGGCAACCTGCACCCCTGTATCCTTTTCGACGACCGCGTTCCCGGCGCCGATCGCCGGGTGCTGGAAGCCGGCATGGAGATCATGCGGGTGTGCATCGATGCAGGTGGCGCCCTCACCGGTGAACACGGTGTCGGCATCGAGAAGCAGGACTGCATGGCCTGGGTCTTCTCCGAGGACGACCTGGCGGCTATGGCCAAGTTGCGCCCGGCCTTCGGGGCCGACGCGAAGTTCAACCCGGGCAAGGTGTTTCCCGGCGCTCGGGGGGAGTGGGAAGGCTCCACCGGCGCCCGGCGTATCATGGAGCGAGCGCTGGCCGCAGGCGCGTATATTTAGGGCAGACAGCGAGGGAGTTCTCTGGCCGTGGCCAACTCCGAAACACGTGGGAAAACGGCGTCTGGAATCACCTCAATCAAGGTGCGCGGCTATAAATCGATCCTGGAGGAGCAGTGCTTCGAAATCCGGCCACTGACCGTCATTGCCGGCATCAACAGCTCTGGCAAGTCCAGCGCGATCCAGCCGCTGTTGCTGTTGAAACAGACGCTTGAATCAAGTTTTGACCCCGGCCCGCTGTTGCTCAACGGCCCCAACCTGCATTTCACCTCTGCGGATCAATTGTTTTCGGTCCTCGAAAGCAACAAACATACTGATGAATTCTCTATCACGATCTCGGCCCTGCCAGATACGCGCGTCGGCCTCATATATCGCTGGGAGCCTGGGAAAGGGATACAGTTGGACCGAATGTCCTACTCGGACGGCGTTACAGAACGTTTGCTACATCCTGAGATGACGCAGGCCGATCTGAAAGAACAGCTGCCTGAACTCTTCAATTTAACTTCAAGTCCAAAGGACCCGAGGCGGCAGTGGACGGTTTTCAGGGATCGCTGTTTCTACCGTATCGGTCTTCTTATCGGTACCGGCAGAGTAGCGCCGTTTTACGCGAATTTTTTACCAGCTACCCAAGTCATTGCAGAACATATCTTGCGCATGATTCACGTCCCCGCGCTGAGAGGGAATCCCGAGCGGACTTACCCCACAACCGCGGTCGGTACGAATTTCCCGGGGACGTTCGAAAAATACGTTGCCTCCGTCGTTTCAACCTGGCAAAGCGGGGATGACAGACGGCTTCACGGGCTGAAGCGGACCCTGAGGAACCTCAAGCTGAGCGGCAGCGTTCGCGCCAACCGCATTGATGATATTCAGGTTGAACTCCGGGTCGGACGGCAGCTAGGTGTCACCGCCAACGAGGACGACTCAGTCAACGTGGCCGACGTTGGTTATGGAGTCTCCCAGGTGCTGCCGGTGCTTGTGGCCCTTCTCGTCGCAGAAGCGGGCCAGCTCGTCTACATCGAGCAGCCGGAGATTCACCTCCACCCTCAGGCTCAATCCTCACTTGCCGCCACAATTGCGGACGCGGCAAAACGCGGCGTTCGGGTGATAATCGAAACGCACAGCGATCTGCTGCTGCTCGGACTTCAGACGCTGGTGGCCCAGGGAAAGCTGGCGCCGGAACTGGTCAAACTCCATTGGTTCAGTCGAAATGCGGCAGGGTATACCAGAGTCCAGAGCGCCGATATCGACAGCCGCGGTTCATTTGGCGAATGGCCCGTCGATTTCTCGGCGGTCGTCCGGCGGGCTGAGGACAGGTACCTGGATGCGGCAGAACCGGCGCTGACCAAGGGGCCCACAGCTTAGTGCCTCGAGAATTGGTCGCGGTCGATGCATCGGTTGGAAGGGCTGCCGGGGGGCCGAAAGCATCACATTCGACTTCACTGGCGTGCCGCCAGACGTTGCAGGCGATTCTCGCCAAGAAGCACCTGGCTGTTTTCGACAGACGGCTTCTTGAAGAATGGAAGAGGAATCGTTCAACCTACGCACGGGGTTGGCAGCGGACAATGACCAGCCGCGGCAGGACCATCCGCCCATCAGGCTTGAAGTTTGGCGCGGTCGATGCCTGTATCCAGGCGAATCAGCAACAGGCAGACAGAGATGCAATGCTAAAGGATGTCCACCTGATCGAGGCCGCGTTGGAGACAAGCGCGGTGGTGTTGTCCCTCGACGGCAGCGCGGAGCAGTTGTTCCGACGTCTTGCTGAGACGTGTGCTATCGTGTGCCCCGTACAATGGGCTCATCCCGTTACAGACCACGAGCGCGTCCACGGCTGGCTGATGGCTCACAATCCCAAGCCGGCAGCGTGGGCACTCTGTTGACCGGAAGGATCCATTGATTTCGCACTCTCCTCCCTCAACGCCCCGCGATATCGTCCGGCCCGGCACGCCTGAAGCGCTGGCGGCCGCGCTGGTGGAGGCGTCCGAGGAACGGGTGGCCGTAGCGCCTCAAGGGGGAGGGGTTCTGATGGGGTTGGGGCATCCCCCCGACCGCCCGTTCAAGGTGATGGACACCAGGGCGCTCAACCGGGTGCTCGAGTACTCCGCTGAAGATATGACCGCCACCGTCGAAGCCGGCGTGACGCTGGCCGAGTTCCAGCACATGGTCGCCGCCCACGGGCAACAGGTCGGCCTGGAATCGCCCTTTCCCCACCGGGCAACCATCGGTGGCATCTTGTCCACCGCAGTGGCCGGTCCCCATCGCGGCGCATTGGGCCTCCCGCGCGATCAGGTGATCGGCATTCGCGTCGCCCATCCGGATGGGCTTCTGACCAAAGCCGGGGGCCGTGTCGTGAAGAACGTCACCGGTTACGACATGGCGAAGCTGTATGTGGGCTCCCTGGGGACGCTGGCGGTCATCGTCGAAGCGACCTTCAAGCTGACGCCGCTGCCGCCCACCGCACGCACCTTGTTCATCGGCTGCGGCAGCATGGACGAGGGGTTGGCACTCACGCAGCGCATTACAGAGGCCCGACTTCAGGTCGCCGCGTGTGAATTGTTGGACGCGGTGACCCAAGCCCGGATCCCAGGCGCCGACGCGTCCGTGCAGCGTCGCTGGCTGCTTGCGTTGGAGTTCTGGGGCAACGCTGCCGCGGTGGCCCGCCAGTGTGGAGAGGTGGCCTCGATGGTCCGAGAGCAATCCGCCGTGATGGCGGAGGCGACTGGGCCCGGCGGCCAGGCCTTTTGGGACGCGGTGCGCGACAAGGGCCGGGTGTTCGGGGAGCCGGCCCTCATTGTCCGGGCCCAAACGCTGCCCACCGCAACCCGCAAAATGGCCACGGAATTGCAACGAATTTCGAACGAAATACGCCTCCAACCCGCCACGAGCCTCCGGCCCCTCAACGGCACGGTGTATGCCCACTGGACACCGACCGGCATCCGGCAGGCCGAACCAGCCGAGTGGGCGGCGCTCGTCGCAAGGCTCCGGGATGCGGCGCGCTCCGAGGGGGGGTCGTTGGTGGTGGAGGATGCCCCCTGGGCGCTCGGGGGCGTGGTCGATGTCTGGGGCCCGCCGCCGCCCTCGTTCAGCGTGATGCAGCGCATGAAACAACAGTTTGACCCGGAACGGTTGCTGAACCCAGGCCGGTTCGTTGGTAGGCTTTAGAAAGGCATCATCTTGGCAAGCATCGCGCCGAGGGGCCCTCTGATCGAAGATCTGGCGCGCTGCGTCCACTGTGGCCTCTGCAGCCAGAGTTGCCCAACCTATGTCGAGACCGGTTTGGAAACGGAGTCGCCGCGGGGAAGACTTCACCTGATGCGGGCAAAGGCCGAGGGTAGGATCGCCGCCACGTCTAATTTCCTCCGGCATATGGACCTGTGCCTGCTCTGCCGCAACTGCGAGGCGGTGTGCCCCTCGGGAGTGCCCTTCGGGCGGATCATGCAGGCCCAACGGGCGGAGGTACTGGCGACCCACCCGGCGCCCTGGTGGGAGCGGTTGCTGCGCTACGTGGTGTTCACCCTGTTGATGCCGCACCCGGCCCGCATCGCCTTTCTGGCGGGGATGCTGCGATTCTACCAGCGGCCAGGACTCCAAGGCCTGGTGCGAAAGCTTCGGGTGCTGCGCATCTTCCCGGCGTCGCTCCGGCAGATGGAGGCGATGTTGCCACCGCTCTCGTCTCACTTCTTTTCGCCCTCGATGGCCGTGACCCCTGGCCATGGCAAGGGCCGGGGCGGGGCTGCCGTGTTCTCCGGGTGTGTGATGCCCTACCTGTACGCCGAGGTTAACGAAGCGACGGTCCGGGTGCTCGCCCGCAACGGGTATGACGTGAAGGTTCCTCCGGGACAGGTCTGTTGCGGCTCCCTCCAGGAACACAGTGGGGAACGCGCCGCGGCCGAGGCGTTGGCGCGGCGCAACATCGACGCTTTTACGTCGGGGGAAGCCGATCCGATCATCGTCAACGCCGCTGGGTGCGGAGCGACGCTCAAGGAGTACCGAGAACTGCTGGCCGATGATCCCGGCTATCGGGACAAGGCGAGTGAATTCGCCGCCCGGGTGTTCGACGTGAACGAATTCCTCGCGAGACACAAGTTGCGCGGGGCGCTGGGCGCGGTTCCCATGTGCGTCACCTACCAGGACTCCTGCCACCTCGCCCACGCCCAGCGGGTCACCTCGGCTCCCCGCGCGCTCTTGAACGCGGTGCCGGGAGTTGAACTGTTCGAGATGCACCTTCCCGACCGTTGTTGTGGCAGTGCCGGCATCTACAACATCACCGAGCCCGAGATGTCGGCCAGACTGCTCCACAACAAGATGCAGGACGTCCAATCCACCGGCGCCGACACCATCGTCACTGCGAACCCCGGCTGCATGCTCCAACTCAGCGTCGGGCTGACCCGTGAGGGGATGCCCGGCCGGGTGGCCCACGTGGTGCAGGTGCTCGATTGGGCGTATCAGGCGGGGGAGGGGGACGAGAAGATGCCGGGAGCCAAGAAATGAACACCAGCGAGCGTGCTCCGAACGTTTTGGAGTTGTGCGCCGGCGCCGGGGGGCAGGCGCTAGGCCTGGAGCGTGCCGGATTTTTGCTCGCAGGAGCCGTGGAGATCGACCCGGACGCCTGCAAAACCCTTCGTAGGAATCGTCCTGGCTGGCAGGTCTTTCAACAAGACTTACGAAATTTCGACTGTGCTCCGTTCAAGGGCGTTGATCTCGTGGCTGCCGGCGTTCCATGCCCCCGTTTTCCATAGCAGGAAAGCAACTCGGAGGGGAAGATGAACGGGATCTGTTTCCGACCGCCCTGGGTATCGTCGCTTTAGTCCAGCCACGGGCCGTTTTGTTCGAGAACGTAAAGGGACTCGCATCGAAGCGATTCACG
>SHYD01000021.1 GCA_009692945.1 Dehalococcoidia bacterium
GGGTGTTCGGGTCACGCCGCTGGAGCGCCAGGGGCGGGGCGCGCTGTTCGAGTTCATGGGCAGCGAACTCTCGCCCGAGAAGCCCAAAGCCCCGCTGGTACGAGCGGTGGCCCAGGAGCTGGTCAAGGCCCGGGCCGCCGGCAAGCCCCGCCTCCTAGTGCTGGGTCCCGTGGTGGTGCATACGGGCGGCGCCCCTGCAGCGGCGGCGCTGGTGCATGACGGCTATGTGGGGTGCCTCTTCGCGGGGAACGGCCTGGCGGTTCACGATATGGAGGTGGCGATCTACGGCACGTCCCTGGGGGTGCCCATGTCGGGCGGGAGGGCGCAGCCAACGGGCCACCAGCACCATCTGCGCACCATAAACCGGGTGCGGGCCCTCGGCAGCATCGCCGCCGCGGTGCACCAGGGGGTGGTCACATCGGGCATCATGCACGCATGCGTGACCAAAGGTGTGCCCTACGTGCTGGCCGGCTCTCCATCCGTGACGACGGCCCGCTGCCCGATGTCTGCACCGATGCGGTACAGGCCATGGATGCCCTGCGCGAGCACATCCGGGACGTGGATCTCGTGCTGGTCTTCGCCTCGATGCTGCATGCCATTGCGGTGGGCAACATCCTGCCCGCCAGAGCCCGCCTTATCGTGGTGGATATCCATCCCCCGGTGCTTACCAAGCTGAGCGACCGCTGCTCGTTTCAGACGGTGTCCATCGTGTCGGACGCCGGCCTGTTCCTCGGGCAACTGGTGCAGGTACTGCGCAGCGAGGGCGCATGACCCGGCTGCTGATGTGTGCTCCGGAGTTCTACGGGGTCGAGTACGAAATCAACCCGTGGATGCAGGTTTCGGTCCCGGCCGACCGCGATCTGGCGCTGCGCCAGTGGGACGGGCTGTACCGAGTGTTGGGTGAGCTGGGTGCCGCCATCGAGTTGCTCGATCCAGTGCCCGGGCTCCCGGACCTGAGTTTCACTGCTAACGGCGGTTATGTGCAGGGCCGGCAGGTCCTGCTGAGCGCGTTCCGGTACCCACAGCGGCAGCACGAAGCGGCGCATTTCGAACGCTGGTTTCGCGGCCGGGGTTACCAGGTGCTGACTCCGCCGGCCGGGTGCTTCTTCGAGGGTGAGGGTGACGCCTTGCCGTCAGGGGAAACCATCTTTGCGGGCTACCGGCATCGGTCTGATATCGGTTCGCATACTGAGCTGGGGCAGATGACCGGGCTGCGGGTGCTCTCGCTGGAGTTGACGGACCCACGCTTCTACCATCTGGACACGTGTTTTGCCCCGCTGCCCTGCGGCGCTGCCCTCTACTATCCGCCGGCCTTCGACGAATACGGCTTCCGCGTTATCCGTCACCACGTGGCGAGCCCGGTCGCTGTGGACGAGGCACTGGCACTGCGTTTCGCCTGCAACGCGGTGGTGGTGGGCGATACATTGGTGGTGAACGCCGGCTGTGAGGAGTTGGCCCCGCTCATCGAGCCCTTTGGGTTGCGGTTGCGGACCGTGGATCTGAGCGAGTTCATCAAGGCAGTCGGCAGCGCCAAGTGCCTGGCACTCAACCTGGAGTGAAGGGTTCGCAACGGCAGGCCTTACATCGAGGGGCGCCTTGTCGTTGACGAAGCGGTGAGGAAGGAGTCGCTCATCTTGAAGAGCCAGCCGTCCAGACCGCCCGTCTGGGTGTGTGTGCTGAGTTCCCTTTCGACCCGCTCGCTGGGCCGAAGGGGGATGAAGTATAGCGGAAGATGTTCATCGACCTGCATTGTGACCAGCCGAGCGACCACGACAGCCATGACCTCATCGGTATCATCCACGTCCACAATAGCAGTTAGGTACGTCCCCTCCGGGTCCTCGCCCTCGCCCACCTGGAAGCTGGCTGAAGGAAACCGCTGCCTAACGATTGCCGGCAACTCACCGTTCGCGGCAGCCAACCGGCGTTCATCCTGCTCTTTCTGCTCACTCATCGTCGTCCCCCTCGGCCATTGATCGCGGCCTGTACCAGCGTTTCGGCGCGGCGCAACGCCCTGGCAGCCTGTAGCTGGCTCACCATATCGTCTCGGTAGTCGGCCTTCTGCCGTCATTGAAGGTTCCATGCCAGCGTTTCCCGCAGGCCCGCAGAGTAACGGTGGCCCCGGTTGATCAGGTCTCCGACGAATTGGCTCTGCACCATATCATGGCGCACCTGGCCATTGGACGCAAAGGGGTTCAGGCCTTCCATCAAGAGCGCTGCGATCGCCGCCTGCAGGCAGGCGTAATAGCTCCGGTTGGCACTGCTGTTGAAGTGGCGATTGCCCAATTCGCTCTGGGCGCTGCTCAAACTCTCCAGCGCTTTGTACAAGTACAACTCATGGTTTGGCATAGCAGGCTCAGCATAGCATTATCGGCCGTGCACTCCTTCCCACCAGCCGGGAAACCCGGCTTGTGGACGGGCCGACGCTGGCCGCCGTGAGCCTGCTGGTGAAGGCGGGCCGCTCGGTAACGCTACAACAGCGCGAGCGGGTTCACCGGGCTGGCGCTGGCGCCGTTGAGCTTCAGCGGCGACACCACGAACAGGAACTCCCAGCGGTTGCGCCGGGCACATTCGTCGCTGAGCCCCTCGTAGTCGGCGCCGTCGATGAGCCAGAGCCCCATGCCAGCGATGCCGATGCAGTGGATGGGCCGCAGGATGCGCCCCTCCTCCTTCGGCACCCAGTCGTTGGCGGTGTCGCAGGCGAGCAACGCGATGTCCCGCTCCCGCAGCCAGGGCAGGCAGGCGCCGTCGGGCCCGGCCTGGATGCCGGGATCGGCGTTCCAGCCCAGTTGATGCTTGCGCTTGGTGTGGCCGGTGCGCACGCAGAGGATGTCGCCGGGGCCCACCTTCACGCCCTGCTTGGCCTCCGCCTCCTCCAGGTCCTCGGGGAAGATGGGCGTGCCCGGCTCCAGCCAGTCGACTCCCCTCAGGCGGGCGATGTCGAGCAGCACGCCGCGGGAGACGATGCCGTCGCCCGCCAGCGTGACCGCGCCCTTGGTGACGCCGTCACGGGCCGTGATCGAGGTGGGCGGCAGACCGTTGTAGCCCGCCAGCGGGCGGTCCTTGGCGGGCTTGAAGAAGTAGTGGCCGGGGCAATCGAGGTGGGTGAGCGACAGGCCGTGCAGGTTGAGCACGGCGACGTCGGAGCTGCCGGCCATGCCCACGAAGTCGGGGTCCACAGCGTGGGGCGGGATGTTGTTCATGTAGTGGCGGGCCTCGGGCCAGGCGTCGTCCAGGTTGTGCTCGTTGAAGCGGATGGCGTGGGCGCAGGAGATGGCCAGCCCCTCCCGGGCCAGGGCGAAAGCCTGGCGCCGCTTCTCGGTGGTGATGAGGTTCAAGGTGCCCAGCAGGTCATCCTTACCCCAGCGGCCCCAGTTGCTGAGGCTGTCGAACCACTGACAGATCTGCTCGTCCGATGGGCTGACTCTGGCCATTTGTATGTCCTCCGTTGGTCGTGTGTGGAACTGTTGAGTTATGAAGGGAGACTATCACACTAACGGGGTGGGGGTGCAAGGAGACGACCGCCGGTGTAGGAGTCCACAATTGAGGCACTATCGGGCTCAGGAGCGGGACTGCATGAGGGCGCCAGCCCTCTGCCGAGGGCGTGGGGGTGTCCCACGCAGAGAATTCTCCTCTTTTTTCCCGGGTTGGGGGGCGTGGTTCATGCGGCCAGCCCCCGAGTCTGAACTCATACCCGCCGGTCGGTAACTACTCGATGTTTGGGTGACGAACTGTCGCTGGGGGGGGCGATTACAGCTACTCCCTTGCCCCACCCCAACCAGAAAAAAAGAGAGCGTTTTTTCTGGGGGACACCCCCAAACCCCCGGCAAAGGGCGACCGCCCTCTGCACACCTGCTCCCTACATTCCGGAATCTGCGTACATCTGCGTCATCTGCGGATCACCCTCCGGCTCTCCGGAACCCCCGCCTGTCCGCCACCAGCCCCTCCCTCGGCAGCGACACCACGCCGCGCAGCGCGCTGCGGGCGTGACCGACGGCCTGGGCCTCGAAGGCGTGGGCTTTGGCGGCGGCCAGCACGGTGTCCGCCGCATCAGGGCGGCACACCACGCAGAAGCCGATACCCATGTTGAACACCTGGTACATCTCGGTAAGGTCCACGGGCCCGAGTTGCTGGATGAGGTCGAACACCGGGTGCGGTGCGGGCAGAGTGGTCAGTTCGAAGCCGCAGTCTGTGTGCAGCCGTAGCAGGTTCAGGAAGCTGTCGCCGGTGATGTGGGCCAGCCCGGTGATGCCGCTGGTCTGCTCCAGGGCTGCCAACACCGGCTTGACATAAATGAGCGTCGGCCGCAGCAGTTCGTCCGCTAGGTTGGCCCCGCCCAGGGCCGCCAAAGGCTGATCCAGCGGGGTTTCTCCCAGCAGCACGCGGCGAGCCAGCGTGTAGCCGTTGCTGTGCAACCCGGAACTACGGAAGCCGATGACCACGTCGCCATCGTGGATGGCGCTGCCGTCGATGATGCGGTCCAGCGCCACTACCCCGATGGCCGCGGCGGCGATGTCGAACCCGGTGCCCTCGGGACCGCCGCGCAGCATCTCGGGGATCTGGGCCAGTTCGCCGCTGGCGATGGCCACCCCCGCCTGACGTGCGCCCTCGTGCAGCCCGCGTCCCAACTGCTCCAGCATCGCCCCGTCGACCCGCTGCACTGCGAGGTAGTCCACCAGCGCGATGGGGCGGGCGCCGACGCAGAGGATGTCGTTGACGTTCATCGCCACGCAGTCGATGCCCACGGTGTCGTAGCGGCGCAGCAGTTCGGCCACCAGCAGCTTGGTGCCGACGCCGTCGGTGGAGAAGGCGACGCCGAGGCCGTTGCCCAGGTCGTGGACGTTGGCATAGAATCCGTTCTCCATCACGGGCCGCCCGACGGCCCCGGGGAAGGTGAAGGTCTGGTTGAGCCAGCCCAGCAGGCCGGAGAGGGCGTTCTCGGCCTGGCCGGTGTCGACGCCTGCGGCGGAGTAGGTTTCGGGAGTGTTCATGGCTGCCATTCTACCATCGGAAACGCCCCAAACATTCCGCCAACCGCTCCGTTAGAATAGGCAAAAACACCATGAGACGACTTCGGCTGTGCCTTTTGTGCTTCGCCCTGCTGCTGGCGGCTGGGTGCGTGTTGGGCGGGGCAGCGCCCGATCCGGCGCCGCCGGTGGAGATGGTGTTCCCCACGCCGGCGCCGCCGCCTCGGTTAGCACGGCGGGCGGAGGCCCCGCGTCCGGCGCCTCCGCCCGCCTCGGTGCGGCGGCTCGACCAGGACCTCCAACGGGTGGTCGAGCACGCGCTGGGCGGCGAGGCGGACCACTACGGGGTGGTGGTGCTGCGGCTGACCGACGGCCGCGCCGCCCAACTCAACACCGAGAGGGTGTTCTACGCCGCCAGCCTGTTCAAGCTGCCGGTGATGGTGGAGGTGTTCCATCAGGTGGCGGCCGGAACGTTGTCCATGGACGAGGCGCTGGTGGTCACCGAGAGCGCCGTGGAATACGATCTCGGAACGCTGGCCCACGACGTGGGCGAGGCGGTGACGGTGCGGCAACTGCTGGAGGAGATGATCACCTACAGCGACAACGTGGCCGCTATCATGCTGCTGGGGCACGTCGCACCTGCCTCCATCGACGAGACGCTGGTCTCTCTCGGACTCGACCACACCTCGGTGGTGACCGAGGAGATCCCCACCACCGCCGGCGACATGGGACGGCTGATGGAGTTGCTGGGGCGGGGCCAGGTGGTGGACCACGCCGCCAGCGAGGCGATGTTGGCGCTGATGCGGCGGCAGGGCATCAACGACCGCATTCCCCAGGGGCTGCCCGACGGGGTGCCGGTGGCCCACAAGACAGGCAACGGGGACGACGCCACCCACGACGCCGGCATCGTATTCGCGCCGCACGGGGCCTACGTGCTGGCGGTGCTCTCGGACCTGGCGTGGGAGAACGAGGGGATCATCGACCTCTCACGGGCCGTGTTTCGCTACTTTGAAGGGCTGCCGCTAGAATCTAGACCTTGACATTCTCGGTGTGTGCCTCGAAGGTGCCGTCTGCCAGCGCGACAAACTCGTAGTCGCCGAAGATGTGGGGGGCTTCGCCGAGCAGTGCCTGGGCCACCTTATATTGCAGGCGCCGGATTTCGGCTTCGGCGTGGCCCGACACCCGCAGTTCGATGATGTTGCGCCAAGCCCGGGCGTTGCCGGTGGCGAAGATCATCGTCTCGGTGGCGTTGGGCAGGTTCGACCGCGCCGCCTCCCGCACCATCTTGCGGCGCTCGGTGCGGCTGGGGATCGCTTGGAACTCGGGCCACGCCATCATGCGCTCCACCCGCGCCATGTAGTTGGCCAGGTCCTCGGCCACCTCTTTGAACCAGATAGCCTCCTCGTCGGGGTGGCCCTGAATGGCGGGCGGCATCACGAACCGGGCCCGGCTCTCGTCGACGTAGCGCTGCGAAAGCTGGGAATACGCCATCCCGGCGCGGTGCCGGACCAGTTCGTGGGTGAGGGAGCGGGAGATGCCGGTGAAAATGAACCCCCACACGGCGTGCTCCAGCACCGACCCGTGGCGGGAGGAGAGGATGTTGTTGACGTAGGCGGTGAGGTCGCTGCGGCCGGTGCCGAAGGAAAGGTAGCAGAGCCGCCCTGCGGACTCGACGACCAGTTCGGCGGGCCAGGGGAGCCGGTCCGAGTAGTCCCACTGAAACCCCTCATTGGCCAGGAACCGATCGAGTTCCGGGGTGACCACGGTTTGGTGCGAAATCAGGTACACGTCCGGTTCCCGGACCACCGCTGGTGGGGTTTCCGGCATAAGCGCCTCCGGCAGAAATAGTCGTCTCATTATACGGCCAACGCTTATTGTTCCCCTGTCGAGCGCCCCCTATACTGGGGCACTGGAACGGGTCGACCCGGATCAGTTTTTGGAGGTCGCCTTTTTTGGAACGCCGGCGGTCAGGAATCCTCGCTCTCATGGCGCTGTTGTTCAGCGGCCTCATCACCACCACGGTGACGGCAGAGCATCAGCCGGTGGGCGGCCGGGTGCGCCGGGTGGCCGCGGTAACGGCTCCGGTGCCCTTCGGGCCAGGAAACGGGGTACCGCTGCCCAGCGTCGGGCCGATTGCGTTCCTGTGGCAGCTTCCGGCCGGGGCCACCCAGTACCAATTGCAGGTCATCCCCTTTCAAGGCGACGGCCCGGGCGTCAACTTGATCCGGGATGCCGAATCCAACTTTGTGGTACCCGCCCATGTGCTCGGGCAGGGCCCCTACGTGCTCTTACCCGGCATGAGCTTGGCCGAAGGAGCGCATGCAACCCTTGAGGTTCGGACTGCCGGCAGTCTTGCTGGCAGGCGCAAGCTGGGCGCTGGCTACGGCCATGCTCTGGGCGGGCGCCGCGCCGCTGGTTGACCACCACGCTGGGGAGCGCGACCCCTGGCATACCCACGTGACCACGAGCGCGCTGCCGGCGCCGGGAGCCCACCTCGCTCACATCCACCCCTACGAACTTCCTCATCTGCACGACCGCTCGACGCCCGCTCACTTCGATGTTGGGTCCGGCGCCGAGACCGTCCCGGGACTGGTGCTGATGACCAGCGCTCCGGATTCTGCGCCTTCCTCCACGGCGGCGCCGCTCGGTACGGGAGCGTTGGACACCACCACCCCTGCAGCCGTGGCCTTTATGCGAGGCGTCTCCGCTGACGGCGCGACGGTGACGCTCCTCGGCGTAGCGGCCGGCGCCCCCACACCTCCCCCTGAACCCGGTCTCGTTTGACCGTTCGCGTATTCAGGCGTTCCGGCCGGGCCGGGGCGTCACTATCTACGATGGGGAGATGTGACCATGATCAACGTATTCCCGGCGGTTGGCCGGCTATTGGCGGCGGGAGTTTGCTCGTGGCTGCTCCTGTGGCCGGCGGTGGCGCTGGCCCACGAGCGGCGCGACGTCGGCAAGTACCAGTTTGTGGTGGGCTGGGCGGGTGAACCAGCCTTCGAGGGCGAGAAAAACGGCATTTCCCTCAGGATTCTGGTGCGGGACAGCAACGAACCGGTCTCGGGCGCGGAGCAGACGCTGAAGGCCGAGGTCTTGTTCGGGACACAACGCAAGGAGGTCCCGCTGCGGGCGGTGTTCCAGCAGCCCGGGATGTATGCCGGGGACCTGGTGCCCACCAAAGAGGGTGATTACCGCTTCCGGTTCTTCGGCGCCATCGATGGCGCCGAAGTGAACCAGACCTTCGACAGCGCCGACAAGATGTTCAACGGCGTGGAAAGCATCAGAGCGATCCAATTCCCCGCCGCAGAGTCCCCGGTAGCGACGGCGCCGCCCGTTCCAGCCGCCGCTGCGAATTCCGGAGCCGCTCTCGCTGGCTTGCAGTCCGCCGCACAAGCAGCCCAGAGCGCTGCGGCCAGCGCGCAGACGCTTGCCATTGTGGGGGCGGTGCTGGGGGGTCTCGGCCTCCTTCTGGGTGGAGTGGCAATGTTGCGCAACCGCCCGGCGGCGGCATAGCCGGATCGAAGGCGGGGAGGGCCGAGTGGCGCCGCCCGTCCCCGCTCGATCAGGTGCGACGATGTTGAACTTGCCGCGGCTGCGTTTCCCTCGTGGCGCTCTGTTTATAGCCACCGTCCTCGCCCTATCGCTGGTTCGGGCGGGGCCGGCCGAAGCCCATGCCAGCTTCGTGCGATCCGATCCCCCGGCAGACTCGGTTCTGGCGGCGTCGCCGCCGCGCATCCAGATCTGGTTCACCGAACCGCTGGAGTCTGGTTTTTCGACCATCCAGGTGCTTGATGCTCGGAGCCAGCGACAGGACGAGGCCGACGCGGCCATCGCGCCTGGCGATCGGACATCGATGACCGTCTCACTGAAGCCGGTCCCCGATGGCAGCTACACCGTGGCCTGGACCGCGCTGTCTTCGCTGGACGGCCATGTCACCCGGGGCGTGTTCTCGCTGTTCATCGGAGTACCGGCGACGCCTCGGACAGCCGAGGTCATCACGGAGGCGAACAGCGGCACTCCCTGGGAGGCGGGCGCCCGCTGGCTGGTGTTCCTGGGGGCCGCTCTCACCTTGGGCACGCTCGTCTTCCGCGCATTCGTCCTGGAGCCCGTGGTGCGACGGGCGAACCCGGCGGCGCCTCCGCCGCTGCCGCGGCCGGCCTGGCTCATGGCGGCGGGATGGATCATGCTGGCGCTCGGGACCGCCGGAGGGCTAGCCGTCCAGGTGGTGGCGGTCGGCAACGAGGCCACGATCGAGGGCGCGGCCGCCTTGTTGACCTCGACACGCTACGGTGCGCTGTTGCAGGTGCGGCTGGTCCTGCTGGCCCTGGCCGGGATCTTGTTGTGGGCAGGGCGCCAGGAGGGACGGGCTGTTGCCGGCGCGCTGCTGTTGGGGGTGCTGGCCACCGTCAGCATGAATAGTCACGGCGCAGCCGCCGAGCCCGCGGCACTGGCGATCGCCTCAGACTGGCTGCATTCCATTGCCGTCGCGGTTTGGGCCGGGGGGTTGGCCAATTTGGCGCTGGGGAGCAGGAGCGTGATCAAGGGCACGGCGGAGGGATGGCCGCTGCTTGGGGCGATCGTCCTCCGGTTCTCCAACGCCGCCACCATTGCGGTGGCGGTGGTGCTCGTGACCGGTATCTATCAGAGCGACCTGCACGTCGGCGGTCCCGGCGCCCTCACCGGGACCCTGTTTGGGCGGTCGCTTATGGCGAAGATCGCTCTTTTCGGCGTTCTGTTGGTCCTGGGGGGATTCAACCATTTCTACATCGGTCCACGGCTGGCGCGGTCGAGTGGAGCAGGCGTGGTTGCCGCTGCGAGGATGTTCAAACGAACGATTGGCGCCGAGGCGGTCCTAGTGGTGCTGGCGCTGCTGGCAGCAGGGCTGCTCACCAGCGTGCCACCAGCGCGCGGCACCTATGACCAACTCCAGGCGCAGCGGGGCCTGACCCTCACGGCAACAGCACGGGGACTGCAGCTAGCGCTCAACGTGGCGCCCGGACGCCCGGGGGTCAACCGCTACCAGGTCGCCGTCACCGACAACGCCGGTCAGGCGGTGGTGGATGCAGAGCGGGTCGATGTGAATTTCAACTATTTGGACAGCGCGCTGGGCGCCAAGCTGGAACGGATGGAGCCCGCCGGTGGCGGCCGGTACGTCGCCACCGGCGGGACGTTGGCGCTGGAGGGCCGCTGGCAGGCCGACCTGTTGGTGCGGCGACCCGGCCAGGAGGATGTCCGAACGGCGTTCCGGTTCCGCGTCACCCCTATGGGAGCCCAAGCCGAGGCGGCTGGCGCCCCGCCGGCCGCGGGTTTCCCCGCGTTCGGCCTCGTCAACCTCGCCGCATGGTTCTTCGCCGTGGTGACGCTGCTCGGGGCGGGAGCCGCGGCGAAACGGTTGGGCGTGCGGACCTTGGAGGGCGGGGCCACCACCGCTGCTGGGCTGCTCCTCGCCGCGCTCATGGTGTTCGTGGCGGTGCGGACTGAGCCCGCCGTGCCACCTCCTGACGTTAAGTCGGTGGTCAATCCCTTTCCTGCGACAGACGATTCGATCCGCTCGGGGGAGGCCATCTATCAGGCCAATTGTCTGAGCTGCCACGGCGTCACCGGACGGGGCGACGGACCGGCCGGGTTGGTGCTCAATCCCAAGCCGGCCGACTTCAGGATCCACATGGCCGCGGGGCATACCGATGGCGAACTGTTCAATTGGCTCAGCAACGGCTTCCCGGGCACCGCAATGCCGGCGTTTGGCGATAAACTGACGGAAGAACAGCGATGGCACGCGATCAACTTCATCAGGACCTTTGCTCCATCCGACCGTTGAGGTGAAGTGCGGTGAAGAAGGCAATGCACAGGTTTTTCTCCCGAACTCTGTTGGCACTCTTGGCAGCAGGCGTGGTCGCCGTGACGGGAACGACGGTGACCGCATGCCAAGCCAAGCAACCGGCGATCGCCACGCCTCCCCCGGGCCCCACGGTAGCCGGACCGCTGCCCGGCGTGGCGGGACGGCTGCTCTTCGCCAAGTACAACGAGTTGTGGAGCCTCGAACTGGGCACCGCCAAACTCGAGAAGATGGTGGCGTTCCAGGAGCAGAGTTTCGTAGGCTGGCCCGCGGTCTCGCCAGATGGCAAGCTGGTGGCCTTCAGCCTTTATCGCCCGGGCCGGACGCCTCAGGAACTCGGGGGGAGCGACCTCTTTGTCATGAGCGCCACGGGCAGCGACCGCCGGATGGTGCTGGCGCACGACACCCCAGGGTCGTCGCTGTCTGAGCCCGCCTGGGCCGCCGGCAGTGCCGGCCTGTACTTCACCCGCCGCGGTCTCGACGGCTCGGCCCGCATCGAACGCATCGGTCTGGATGGCGCCGGAAGGACTCCGCTGGTTCCCAACGCGCAGTCACCCGCGGTGGCGCCGGATGGGTCCCGGATGCTCTACCTGACCACCAATCCCAAGACGTCGTCGCAGCTCCTGTGGACGGCCGGGGTGGATGGAACCGGCGCGAAAACGTTGGTAACGGACCAGGACTTCACGTTGCTGGGCTTTCCGCGGTTTGCCCCGGACAGCAAACGGGTCGCCTTCGTCGCAGTGGGCGGCCCCACGCCCCCCGCGAAGCCGGCGAGTCTACCCTCGGGCCGGGCGCTCCCCGGCGGCCTGCTCGAACTCCCGCCCGCCTACGCCCACGGTGTCCCCTGGGATCTCTGGGTCATCAATACCGACGGTACTGGTCTAAAGCGGCTGACGGAGATGGGAGGCGATTCCCCGGTGCCGGCCTGGTCGCCCGACGGACAACGCATCGCCCTGGCTATGGAATTCGGGATCTACCTCGTCGACCTCATCGGGTCCCCGCCGCTGCTGGTAGCCGAAGACTTCACCACCGGTGGGGTGACCTGGCTGCCGCGGTAAGGGTACGGCTGGCTGCCGCCGCCGGACTAACTGCTGGTGATGCGCCGCCGACCTGCCAACTGACCAGCTCATGATTGAACTGCCCAATTACCCCAACAACTCCATCGCCACTGTCGCATCGTGGAACGGCATCTCAGCGCCGTTGAGCGGGATGGTCTGCTCGTGACCGCGTCCGGCCAACAGCACGGCGTCGCCGGGGCCGGCAAGGGCAAAGGCTTTCGCAAAAGCCTCCCGGCGATCGAGCACACAGAAGAAGTCGGCGTCCTCGCGGCAGCCGAGTTCCAGCGCCGCTGAGCGCATCTCGGACAGGATGGCTGCCGGGTCCTCGTCGTAGGGGTCGTCCATGGTGAGCACGAAGCGGGCGTTCGCCTGCTGGGCGGCCGACACCAGGTCGCGCCGGTGGTGTGTATCGCGCCGTCCGGCGTGGCCGAACACGGCGATGGGGCGACGCCCCGGATGCACCGCCTCCACCGTTGCGAGCGCTGCGGCCAGCCCCTGGGGCGTGTGGGCAAAGTCCACATACACCGTGAACGCGCGGTGGGCCGGCAGCCGCTCCATGCGGCCGGGCGGCGGCGTCACCGTCGCGGCAGCGGCGGCGACATGTTCCGGGCCGGCGCCACAGGCCAGCGCGGCGGTCGCCGCCGCCAGCCAGTTGCGCACATTGAACCGGCCCAACAGCGCGGTCTGGATGGGCGTCTCACCCTGGGGCGTAACTAAAATGAAATCCGTGCCCTCCGGCGTCAGCACGATGGAACGGGCGGTGACGTCGCCCGGTCCGTCCAACCCCCAGGTGCGGACTGCCGGGGCGGCGGCGATGAAGTGGGCGGCGGAGGGATCGTCCAGGTTGATAACACCCACCGGTTCGTGGGGCTTGTGCCGGGGCCCGCGCAGTTGCTCGAAAAGCCGGAGCTTGGCGGCCCGGTATTCGTCCAGGGTGGCGTGGTAATCGAGGTGTTCCGGGGCGAGGTTGGTGAACACGGCGACGTCGAACTCGCAGCCATCGACCCGCCCGGTGGCGAGCGCATGCGAGCTGACCTCCAGAACGGCGTCGGTCGCACCGCCGTAGGCGGCCTCGGTCAGCAGCCCCTGGAGTTCCGGCGCCTGGGGCGTGGTGAAGCCTGCCCGGTTGGCCCGAGCCGATGCGCCGTCGTGGAACTCGACGGTGGTGAAATGAGCGGTGCGGCGCCCGGCGGCCCGCAGAATGGCCGCGATGAGCAGCGTGGTGGTGGTCTTGCCGTCGGTCCCAGTGACGCCGATCAGCCGCATCCGTCGGCTGGGGTGGCCGAAGTAGGCACTGGCGATGGGGCCCACCGCCGCGGCGGGATCGTCCACCACGACCATGCAGGCGGGCAACGGTCCCCCCTCGGGCGGCTGCAGGCACACCACGACGGCGGCTCCGGCGGCGACCGCGGCGCCGATGAAGTGGTGGCCGTCGGCCTGGAGTCCCGAGAGGGCGACGAAGAGGTCGCCGGGCTGCACCCGGCGGCTGTCGGTCACCACGCTGCGGATGGCGGTGTCGGGGTTGCCGGTCACCGACCGCACCGGCAGACCGGCGATGAGTTCTCGGAGCGTTTGGAGCATCAGATCACACGAGGTCCTGCGTGAGTAAGCCCTCAGTCAGAGCCCTGACGCATCGGCCTCGTTCTATTATCGCTCCCGCCTGCCACGAGCCTCTTCATGAACGTGGCAGGGGTGCCGTAGAGTCCGCCGGCCAGGTCTGCCAGCGTCGCATGCTCGATGTCTTTTAAATCGCCCAGCTTGCTGGTCCACCGGCCGTCCGCCAACTGGCGGGCTACGTGGGTTGGCACCTGTTGAGCATCGGCGTAGATCGCTCTCTTCTCGATGCCATCTTCGAGATCGGGCTGATCGCATTCGACGTAACGCAGTGTCGCAAACGCAGCGACAAAAGCGGTAATAGATTCTTCGAGGGGGACATTTTGAGGCCAATAGTACGGCCACTCGAAGGGCCACCACGGAACAGTGGTAACTCCGGCTGCCCATGCCACGCAGTTGTAACTGCTGTCCACCGGACTGGGTTCCTTGAAATTCTGTGAGATAAGTCGCGGAAAATCCAAACGAGACCGAAGTTCATCCTGCCCCAGGTCGAGCAACCTAGATGAACCCTTGATCGCTGCCCCATTTGAGCCAAGCCTGTCGAACCGTAGCGAAGGTCGCGGGCCTATCCTTCGGTCGAGGACACGTTCCGGTAATGCGTTCTAGGGCATAAAACCAGTAACCGCCGTGGTCCCGCAGGTCTTCCAGAATCAATGGAACGGCAGCTTCCCGCAGACCGATGATCCGCTGGTATGCCCGGTGTTTGACCTTCTGAGACGGCGACGACAAGACGTCGGTGGCTTCGTGCCACCAGTCTGCCAAGGCGCGGAACTCGTTTCGGACCCCTTGGTTGACCGCCGGGTTCTTTGGATTGTACCGGCGATTGGGGAGTGCCGCGGTTGGTCGCTCAAGCGTGTAAGTGGGCATCTAGTCGTTGCTCCTTTCGCTTCTGGCTACGACAATGGCGTTCATCAGCTTTTCCAGGCGGTGAAGGTCTTGCGGTCCGCCAAAAATTCGACCCCGTTCCTCATGGGTCCAAAACGCCAAGATGTGCGGGCTCCGAGAATCCGTCACATCTTGCAGGGTCATGTCACTGAGAGCGTCTAAGAACGTGCAACCCCGGTGGACGTCGCCACCATCAAGGACCGTGTAGCTGTAAAGTGCCAAGCTTCCTAACAGGTAAACATCCAGCTTTACGTTCTCTTGGTCGTAACCCGGACCGCCCCACACCGCGTACGCCTGGCAGGCGTCGTTCCCCACGAGAGTTTCAAGGGCACGGATGCTCTCAACCGCGTCCAGGGCTTGGGAGAGACAAACTTGACGTATCTCATTGACCAACTCTGTCGGTAGTGCCACGAGTACTCCCCAGCGTAAGGACACTGAAAGGTGCGCGAACGGTGACGCACACCGCGATCATCCCCAATCCTACACGATAGTTCATGCGCTGAGCCTTGACGACCTGACGGTAACTCCGCCGCCGTGTCAATTGCATCGTCCCCTCAAGTATAGCGTGGGGTGGCGCGGGTCGCCCCGATCCGCGCCACCCCCAACCCCACCAACTGGTACACGCTCCAACTGAATGGCACGTAACCCAGGTAGCCCAGCAGCGGTATCTCGAACACCTGCAGGAAGTGGAGGAACGGGACCGAATAAGTCCATTTGGGCATCGCCGCCACGTTCCATAATTCCCAGCAGAAGCCGCAGCCGATGCCCGCCAGTCCGATGGTCAAGGGCAGCCGCCACCGCCCCGCTGCCATGGCGCTGAGCAGGCTGGGCTTACCCGCGATTCCCACCGCCGCGTCCAAGATCAGGAAGGGCGCGATCCAGGCCCACGGGTAGAAATAGTGCGGCAATACAAAAACGAGGACCTGCCCGGCGACTCCCACCGCAGCCTCGGCGGCGTACCAACGCCGGCTCCGGTTTGGGGACGGGGCCGGGTCCACTCCGGCGAAACGGGTTGCGAGTTGCCAGGCCGCGTCCAGCGCGGGGATCACCGTGGAGAAGGCCACCGACGCGAATAGCCGGTATTCTACTGGGGTGTATTCGACCGTGCCATGGTACGACCAGTTCCCCAGGAACCGGTTGACGAACTCGAACCACCACCAGAGCGGGACCGAGAGGATGCTCAGGGCCAGGTGGCGCCGCCATTGGCCCGGCGGCCGGCCTGCCAGGTTGCGTGCGGTCCAGATGGCCGCCGTCCAGAGCCCGAAGAAGAAGAGGGGATTCCAGTAGCTGCGCACCAGCCACAACAACGCCCAGCACGTGGCCAGCAGCGCCAGCGACCCCACGAGCCAGGGTTTGTTGAACGGCAGCGGCAGGCCGCCGGTCACTCGATGATCGCCGGGTGGCGGTTCAGGGCGGGCTCACCGGATCGCGCCTGCCGGGACACCCACAAATGAGGCGAGTTCCTCCAGCAGCACCTGCGGACGGTGCAGTTGGATGTCATGGACCGTGTCCGGGACCCATCGCACCACGACCTGGGGCACCACTTGCTGGGTGCGTTCGACCCGCGTCCGCTTGGCCGCCATGCGCTCGGCAGCGGCGGGGTCGCTCGACTCGGCGGCGATCATCAGGGCGGGGCAGCGGATGGCAGCGTATTCCGTCTCCCTCGCCTGACCGAACATCCCTTGCAGGATGAGCTTCTGGTGGCCGCGATCGAGCTTCTCGCGCACCGTGCCGTCGTCGTTGCGATAGATGGATGCCAGGGCGATGGCCTCGATCTGGGCGGTCCACGGGCCCGGGAAATGGCGCCGCACCTCGCCCATGTAGGTCTCCACCGATGCGTAGATGTGCGCGGGCGCCAGCATGCGCTCGAGTTCCTCCTCGGACAGGGGCCCGGGCCGGACCGGACCGATGAACCCGCCGTCCACCAGCGCCAATCGGTCGACCCGGTCCGGCAGTTGCCCGGCCACCATTGCGGCGATGGACGCACCCCAGGAATGGCCCGCCAGGGTTGCCGTGTCCACCGCTAGCCGGTCCATCACGCCCTCGATGTCGGCGCGGATGGTCGGGAAGTCGTAGCCGTGGCCCGGCTTATCGGTGTCGCCATGCCCCCGCAGATCGAGTGCCAACACCCGTGCCCCCCGTGCCAGCGCTGGGGCAACGAAGGCCCAGGTTTCGGCGCAACTCGTCAGTCCGTGCAGCAGCAGCACTGCGGGCCCGCCTTCCGGCGGCCCCTGCCACTCCAGGCAACGGTGGAACAGCCCATTGGCCTTGATGTGGTGCACCGCCGGACGGGCATCGTCCGGCCAGATCACAGTTGTTTGCTGAGGGCGTACAGCGGCTTGGTGGGCGATGCCACGGCCGCCGGGTTGTCCTTCCAAACCGCGGGTTGGACGTCGATGTAGAGCTCGACCTCGTTGCCGTCGGGGTCAAGGATGTAGAGGCTGTGGGTGACGGTGTGATCCGACATGCCGACGACGGTCACGCCTTCCTTTTCGAGTTGGTCGAGGGCATCCTGCAGTTCGGCGTCGGTCTCACCGATCTTGAGGCCGATGTGGTAGAGCCCAGCCCGATGGCCCTTGCTCACCGGGGCGGCCTCCTGGCCGACGTTGAGCAGCAGCAGTTCGTGGTGGGTGCGGCCGGAGGAGAACAGGACGCCCCGGTTGCCCATGCCGGCCACCTGCCGGAATCCGAGGATGTCCCGGTAGAAGTGCGCCGAGCGCTCAAGGTCCCGTACGAAGAGTACGACGTGTCCCAGTTCTTTGACTTCCATCGGATTGCGCCTCCTGGCAGACTGAATGCATCGAATCGAGGTCACTATGATTGTACTACCAATGGGCCGGGGTAGGGCGGGACACCATCACTCGATACGGCGTGCGCTCCCTTGGGAGAGAGCGAATGAGGTCCAGTTCCTTCCAGCCCCGGCGCCCGTTACGTACCGGTGCGTATGGCAGGCGCTCGGGCCCGGATGCTATACTAAAACCTGCCGAACGCTGGGCGGTCACCCCCGGCGTTTGCGGCCCTCCGGGATGTGGAGGGGTGGCCGAGAGGATAATGGCAACAGACTGTAAATCTGTCACGCTGACGCGTTACACAGGTTCGAATCCTGTCCCCTCCACCAATTTTAGGCACGAAAGCACCCCCGGACGGCACGCCCAATGGCTGGCCGGGGGTTTTTCTACCCCAACGTTTACCCCAACCCGTACCACCCCAACCGTTAGCGGGCCAGGGCCTTGTCCATTGAGGCAGCGGCGTCCCGCAACAACGTGGGGCCAACGAGCGGCGCGAGGTCAACAGCGACGAGGTGGGCATGGCCGCGCTGCTGACCAGCCCCTACACCATCATCGGCCAGTCCGACGGCGGCGCCCACGTGGTGTTCCGCACGGATTACAGCTACAGCACCTATCTGCTCGGGCATTGGGTCCGGGAGAAGAGGATCATGTCCTTGGAAGAGGGCATCCGAAAGCTCACCTCCGAACCCGCCGCCATCTTTGGCATCGCTGACCGCGGCCTGCTCCAGCCCGGCAAGGCCGCCGACATCATGGTGTTCGACCCGCAGGCCATCGGCCCGCGCGAACCGGAGGAGGCCCAGGACCTCCCCAGCGGAGCAACCCGCCGCAAGCAGCTCGCTCAGGGGATTCGGTGGACCGTGGTGAACGGCCAGGTGCTGCTCGACGAGGGTGAGCACACCGGAGCGCTGCCCGGGCGGGTGGTGAGGGGCGTACCGGCGGTCGCATCCCGCATCTGAGGCTGCTGAAGCACGGCAGCAAAGAAGCGGAGGACGCAGCCGCTCGACACGCCGCCGCTATCGGGCCGTGTCTCTGATCGCTATGACGGCTCCAAACCTGCCGCATGGACGCCCGAGCCGCCGCTCCGAGTAGAGGAGGTCCGCATTACAGGCGGTGCAGAGCGGGGACACCTCGATATGGTCCGCGCGCAGACCGGCCGCCTCCAGTTGCATCCGGTTCAACGCCTTCAGATCCAGCATGCGGCGGTCCGGCTGGGCCGTCGCAGTGGTCACCCGGTCGAAGAACCGCCCCTGGTCGCGGAGCAACGGCGCCAGGACGGGTCCGTCGACCTCATAACAACACCCGCCGATGGCGGGGCCGACGGCCGCCCGGAGTTGCGCGGGGCGGCTCCCGTACCGCTCACCCATCGCCGCCACCGTATGGCGCGCCATCCCCGCCACCGAACCGCGCCACCCTGCGTGGGCAGCCGCGACGGCGCGGTGTTCCGGGTCCCAGAACAGCAGAGGCACGCAGTCAGCCGCCAGCACCAGCAGCCCAAGGCCGGGAACGCCGGTGATCAGCGCATCGGCCGCCTCGGGCGGGGGGACGGTGGGCAGCATGCCCCGTCCGCCGTCGGCTCGGGCCGCCTCGACCACGCGGGTGCCGTGGACCTGGGTCAGCGCAACCGTTGAGGGCAACGTGAGCCCGAGGCTCGCCAGGAAACGGGCGCGGTTTTCGTAGACCGCGGGCTGGTGGTCGCCCACTTTGATGCCGAGATTGAGGGAACTGAAAGGGCCGGTGCTGGCCCCTCCGCGGCGGGTGGAGACCGAATGGATCACCTGGGTACTGTCGAAGAGATCGAACGTCAGGACCGGCAATTGGGCTGGATGCTGCGAGTCCATCGGTCAGTCGACGCGCATCGGGACTGCCGAGAGGCGGCGGGTGTGGGCGACGCTGAACCCCCCGGCCACCAGCAGTCCGATGGCGCCGAAGATCGTCACCTCGCTCACGCCGACAAGGTCAGCCAGGCTGCCCAGGAACAGCAACGGGATGATGGCGGCGGTGTTGGAAATGGCGAACTGAGCGGCGAAAATCCGCCCTTGCAGGTCCAGCGGGGTCCGTTCCTGCACCAGGGTCTGAGCGGCCACGTTCACCAGCGAGTAACCCACTCCCAGCAGGAAGGCGAGTCCCATCACCACCAGCACCGGCCCGGTTTGCTCCGGGGCGGCAAACCAGCCAAACAGCAGGACCTCGCCGTTACCCCTTGGCAGGATACCCAGCTGCCCCACCAAGCCCAACAGCAGCAGCACCGACCCCGTCGCAACGATGCCGAAGTTGGCGATGGCCTCCTTGGCCCAACGGGCGGCCAGCTGGGGGAGCCCCGCAATACCGGCAAGCATGCCGAACCCGGCCGGGGCCATTATGAACACCGAATCGTCGGCGCCGATGCCCAGCACCCGGCTCACGTAGCCGGGCGCCAGCATCCCGATGATCAGGACCAGCGAATTCATCAGGATGAGGTGCAGAATCGAAACCGAGACGCCGTTGTTGCCGGCCAGCAGACGCCAGCCCTCATGCAGGTCTTCCGCGACCGGCCGCACCCAGCCCCGCTTGAACTCCAGCGTGGACCTCTTGAGTTCCGGCTCGGCCAGCCTCACGGACCAGATGAGGCCAGAACAGAGCAGGTACACGGCGGCGAGGGAGAGGTAGACCGAAGGCCCTCCGAAGCTTTTGATCAAAATGGGACCGATGATGACAAACCCCATCAACTGGGCGCCGCTCATCGTGATGTTGAACAGGCCGTTGGCGACTATCAGTTGGTCTTTAGGCACCAGCACCGGGATGGCGGCCACCTCCGCCGGCGCGAAGAACTGGCTGACCACCGAGTAGGCCAGGTTGAGCGCGAGGATCAGATAGAAATCGAGTCCTACCAGGGCGAAACAGGCCACGATGCCGGCCCTCAGGACATTGGTGATGACCAGCACCCGCTTCTTCCGCCAGCGGTCCACAAACACCCCCGCCGGAACCCCAATGGCGACCGATGGCAGGATGAACGAGAGGATCAGCAGTCCAAGCGCCGTCGATGAACCGGTGTTCTGCTGGACCTGCACCAGCAGGGTGTAGACCGTGGCATTGAGCGCAGTTTGAGACAGCGCCTGAGCGATCCAGAGAAAGAGGAACGGGCGGTTGCGGAGGACGCCTGAGACGTTGACCAGGGTCGGTGGTTGCATGGGAGAGCGGCTCTCAGGGAGCGGATAGCGGGATGGCAGGGGAGCTTTCGGCGCCCCGCTCGACGAATCGTTTCATCCGCCGTTCCAGCACACTCCGTTCCAGCAGGACACGGTGCTTGCAGGTGGCGCAAACGAGACCGATGTCGGCGCCCAGCCTAACGATGGCCCACGTGTCGCCGCCACACGGGTGGAGCTTGCGGAGTTGGACCACATCGGCCAACCGGAATCCCACTACCAACGGAGTCGCCGTCCAACGGTCGGCTGCTGCATCGGGCGGAGTGGCCGGGGCCGGCCTGCGATTGCGCTGGACGCACACGGCGTCCGGTGTTTACATGAACTCTCAGCCACGTTCGCCCCGAAACCCGACCTCCCACCGCCCATCGGGATGCAGGAAAACGGGAACGGTGACCTGTTTGGTCTTGAGAAGCACCTCGTCCTGCCAGTCCTCGCGGTCGTCCAGCAGCCGCTCATCGAACTCGATCCCCTCTTCTGTCATCACTCTGCGCGCCTTCACGCAGGTGGGACAGAACTCCTGGGAGTACATGACCAGCTTACCGGAAGTGCCTTCAGCCACCGCGAGCCCTCCTCGGCCGGGGGCATTTCAGAGCGCCTCCAGCAGGTATCAGTATGGGCCGAAACCCTGCCGCGCTCAAGCCGCCCCGTGCTAGGGTATCTGTTCAGATTTAAGTGGCAGTTTCTCGATCGTTTGCCCCGCCCCCCGAGAAGAAGAAAAGGTAGTGTTTCTGGGGGAACACCCCCAGGCCCCCGGCAGGGTGGCTTCGCCCCCTGCACCCCCGTGTCCGACCGCGACTCTGAACTCGTACCCAGACAGTAGGAGTTCAGAATCGAGGCACTATCGGGCTCAGGAGCAGGAGTGCATGAGGGCGGCAGCCCTCTGCCGGGGGCGTGGGGGTGCCCCACACAGAGAATTCTCCTCTTTTTTCCTGGGGTGGGGGGGGAGTGGCTCATATCACTGAACCCTGAGACTGAATAGATACGTGCTAAGAAGAGAAGAATTGGTCTTGGGGGCACCCCAAATCCCCCGACGCAGGCTCCGCTCTGCACGTCTGCCCCCGGGGTTTCCGCCCCGGCGATTCTGAGCAGACGCGTGCTATGCTCCCTTCACCGGGGCGGAGACGTGGCGCAGAGTGCGTAACCCCCAGTTGAGGTACGGCTAACTTCCCCATGCAACTGATCGACGGACGGCTCGTGTACTCAGCGACCGACCTCGTAGGCTTCCTCGAGTGCCGGCACCTCGCGAATCTTGAGCGGGCCGCGGTCGAGGGCCACATCAAGCGGCCGATGCGGGCCGACCGGGTGCTCGACCGCATTGCGCAGCGGGGGCGGGAGCACGAGGCGCGCTTCCTGAGCGACCTGATCGCCGGGGGCGCCGCCGTCGTCGAGATCGGACCGGAAGCGGGGCTTTCGTTCGGTGATCGCCTCGCCCGCGGGCGCGATGCTACGCTCCAGGCGATGCGCTCGGGCGCCGCTGCCATCTACCAGGCGACGCTGTTCGATGGCTGGCGGCTCGGCTACGCGGACTTCCTGCGGCGGGTCGACCGGCCCAGCGCCCTCGGCGGTTGGAGCTACGAGGTGTGGGATACCAAGCTGGCCCGCCACGCCAAAGCCTCCGCCGTGCTGCAGATCTGCATGTACTCCGAGATGGTGGGCGCCCTTCAGGGGCGGGCGCCGGAGCAGATGCATCTCGCCTTGGGGGGCGCGCGGCGCGAGACGGTCTCGTTTCGCGTGACAGACTACGCTGCCTACTCTCGCTCGGTGGCGCGGGACTTCGAACAGCTGCTGGGGGGCGCTGCTCCAACGTTTCCGGTCGTCACCAAGCCCGAGCCGGTGGAGCATTGTGACGTGTGCCGTTGGAGCCTGGAGTGCCGGGCGCAGTGGCGCGCTGAGGACGACCTCTCCCTGGTGGCCAATCTCACATCCCGCCAGCGGCGCGCCCTCCACGGCATTGGAGTCGCCACGCGTACGGGGCTGGCCGAGCCGCCGCAGCCGCTCCCGGAGCGGCTGGAGGGCGCGGGCCGGGAGGCGTTGGCCCGCATCCAGGCCCAGGCCCGGATCCAGGTGCGGGGCGAACGGCTGCGGCGGGTCATCTCGGAGCGGATCCAGCCCCCCCGAGACCGCGCAGGGACGCTGGCGCCCAACACCGGGCTGCTGATGCTGCCGGCGCCGTCCCCCGGTGACCTTTTCTTCGACATCGAGGGCGACCCCTTCTTCGGGTCCGAGGAGGCCGACGGTATCGATTACCTGTTCGGTGTCATCGAACCCGGCCGGCTCGACGGCGCCGGGCAACCGGCGTTCCACGCCTTCTGGGCCATCGAGGGCGGCACCGTCACCCCCGGCGCTGAGCGGCGGGCCTTCGAGGCCTTCATCGACCTGGTCATGGACCGGCTGGCCGCGGACCCACAACTGCATATCTACCACTACGCGCCCTACGAGCCCACTGCGGTCAGGCGCCTGGCCGGACGCCACGGCACCAGGGAACAGGAGGTCGACCGGCTGCTGCGCGGCAACGTGTTCGTCGACCTCTACCGGGCCGCCCGGCAGAGCATCCGGGCCTCGGTGGAGAGCTACTCCATCAAGCGGCTGGAGCCGCTCTACGGCTTCAAACGGGAGATCGACCTCAGGGACGCCGGCACCAGCATCGTCGAATTCGAGACGTGGCTGGAACTGGGGCAGGGCGAGGAGCGGAGCGGCGTGCTCGCCCAGATCGAGGGTTACAACCGTGACGACTGCGTCTCGACCCTGCGGCTGCGCGACTGGCTGGAGCAGCAGCGGGACGCGCTGGAGGCCGATCTCGCTGAGCAGTTGCTCCGCCCAAGCGGCATTGAACCCGAGGAAACCGAGGACAGCGAGGCGCAGCAGGCGGTGCAGCGCCTGGTGGACCATCTCACCGTTGGGCTGCCTGAGGGCATGGCCGGTGCGGGCGATGAGCAGCGAGGTCGCTGGCTGCTGGCGCAACTCCTCAACTGGCACCGGCGGGAGGCGAAGGCCTTCTGGTGGCGCTACTTCTTCCTCAAGAATGAACTCACGGATGAGGAGCGCCGGGACGAGCCCGATGCCTTGGGAGTCCTGACCTTCGAGCGCTCCTGGCCGGACCCCACCCCCAAGGCGCGGTCTACTCTCTACCGGTTCACGTTCCCGCCCCAGGAGCACAAGATCCGGGCGGGCGATTCGCCGCATGATCCCGCGACAGGTGGCCCGGCGGGGACGGTGTTCTATTTGGACGACGAGGCCGGCGTGATCGACTTGCGGCTCGCGACCAGCCGGCCGGCGCCCACGGCCACCTCGCTCATCCCCCACGACTATGTCGCGGCGCGCCCGAAGCCCGCGAGCCTGCAACGTCTGGCGAGGTGGGTGATCGAGCACGGTATCGACGCTCCCGGCGATTTCCGCGCCGCCCGGGACCTCCTGATGGGACGGCCGCCGCGGGCTGGGCAGGAGCGCGGGGGCGGGCTCTCGAGGGTGAGTGAGGATGCCCAGAACGGCGCCAGGAGGCTGCTTCTCGCGCTCGACCGGAGCTACCTGGCGGTGCGGGGCCCGCCGGGATCGGGCAAAAGTTCGGTGGGCGCACGGATGATCGTCGATCTGGTGGCTGCCGGGAAGCGGGTGGGCGTGACAGCGAACAGCCACAAGGTGATCGGGGAGCTGCTGGAGAAGGCGGCGCGGGCCGCCGAGCAGCAAGGCGTCGCTCTCCGCATCGGCCAGCGCACCAACGGCGATGAACCCGCCTGCCGGGATGCCGTGCTTCTCCCGACGAACGACGCAGCCCTCGCTGCGCTCTCGGACGGCTCAAGCCGGGTGGTGGGGGGGACCGCCTGGCTGTGGGCGCGCCCGGAGATGGCGGGCAGCGTGGACGTGCTGTTCATCGACGAGGCGGGCCAGATGTCGCTGGCGGACGCGCTGGCTGCGTCGCTCTGCGCCACGAACCTCGTCCTGCTCGGCGACCCGCAGCAACTCGATCAGCCGCTGCAGGGCGCCCACCCGCCGGGCTCCGAGCGCTCCGCGCTCGCCCATGTCCTGAACGGCGAGCGGGTGATCCCCTCTGAACTCGGCCTGTTCCTCGATGGCACCTGGCGGTTGCACCCCAGTATCAGCGCGTACACCTCCGAGGTATTCTACGAAGGCCGCCTGCACTCGCACCCCGGCCGCGATGCCCTGGACCTGACGGGTGCGCACCCCCTCTCCGGTACGGGCATGCGCTTTATTCCTGTGCTGCACGAGGGGCACTCGAACGACTCGCCGGAGGAGGCGGCCGCAATCGCCGCGCTGATCCGCCGGCTGCTGGCGTCGAACCCAACCTGGACCGACGCCGAGGGGACGGTGCGGCCGCTCACCCAGGCCGGCGTATTGCTCATCACCCCCTACAATGCCCAGGTCACCGCGCTCAGAAGGGAACTCTCGGATCTGCGCATCGGTACGGTCGACAAGTTCCAAGGCCAGGAAGCGCCCATCGCCGTCTACTCCATGGCAACCAGCAGCCCGGAAGAGGCTCCCCGCGGGCTGGAGTTTCTCTACAGCCTGAACCGCTTGAACGTGGCCACCAGCCGCGCCCAGTGCCTCGCGGTCGTGGTGGCCAGCCCCGCCCTGTTGCGGGTGCGCTGCCGGACGCCCCGCCAGATGCGGCTGGTGAACGCGCTAGCCCGGCTGGTGGAGGTGGCTGGGGGCCTGGGGTAGGCGGTGCGTCAGATGACGCTGAGTTCATCCCGCCCGAGTCCACTCGCTCCAGCCTCGGGCATCACCCATGTATACGTATCTATTCAGACGCCCATGACCGTGGGGACACCACCGGGCCATGAAAAGGCGAGGACAGCGACCTCCTCCCAAGAACACTCATGGCGGACGGGGCGGGCCCCTTGACCCCCTCCCTGCCGGAGGAGAAATAAAGAGATGGATGGTGAGGGTACACCCCTCACACTCCCCGCCAGCGGGAGACCCGCTGGACACCCCTGGAGGAGATGCTGTTCCTGGTGAGCCACCGCCTTTTCACAGCAGTGTCGGGGGTTCGGGGGTATGAGCCACGCCCCCACCCCAGAACAAAGAGGAGAATTCTCTGTGGGGGGCACCCCCACTCCCCCGGCAGAGAGTTTGTGACTTTTTGCTGGATCGAGCCGGAATCGCCCCCATTTCGTGCCTGGCTTGCGGCCAAAACTACCCCAGAACGCCAAAAACTCACAAACTCAGAGGGGCTCCCGCCCCTCGTGCACTCCCCGGTTCGACCGAGCACGCCCAGGTACAAATTGAAAAGGTGCCCACTCCTATGGGGGCACCCTCACTCCCCCGGCAGAAGGGCTGCCGCCCTCGTGCACTCCCACTTCTGAGCCCGGCCGCCCCTCAACAATGAACTCTTGCATGTATACTTCCCGCGACGACAGGACGCCGGTTGGAGGGTGGTGGGCGATGGCGGTGCGCGATCTGCTGGACAGGGCCTGTATTGCCGGGGTCGGGGCCACGCCTCAGGGGCAGTGGCCCGAATACTCCGCCGACGACCTCGCCATCTGGGCATTCCGTGAGGCGCTCAAGGATAGCGGCCTGCGGAAGGCCGCTATCGACGGCGTGTTCGTGCAGCCAAGCTTCGGCGGGCAGGGCGACCTCAAGACGCTGGGGCACCGGCTGGGCATGGAACCGCGGGTGGCGGCCAACGTCGACTTCCACGGGCAGGCCTTGCAGTTCGCCACCCTGCTGGTGCACCAGGGCCTGTGCAACTACGTGGCGTGCATGTACGCCACCAACCAGCGCACCAACCGCAACCGCTTCGCATCGACCGCCTACCACCTGGGCGGCAACTTCGACGACGTCTACGGGCTTTCGAACCCCGGCTCCGTAGCCGCGTTCAACTACCGCCGCCGCATGCACGACTTCGGCGCCACCGAGGAGCAACTCGGCGCCATCGCCGTGGCCCAGGCTCGGGCGGCCTCGCTGAACCCGCTGGCGGTGTACCGGTCGCCCCTCACTATCGAGGACTACCTCAACGCACGTTACGTCATCGCACCCTTGCGGCTGATGGACTTCTGCATGATCAGCGATGGCGGCTTCTGTGTCATCGTCACCACCCCGGAGCGGGCTAGAGACCTGCCGAAAACGCCGGTGTTCATCTCGGGCCTGGGGAGCCAGGCGTGCTTCCTGGAGCTGGAGCACCCCGATGCGATGTACCACCCGCCGCAGCGGCCCAACGCGAGCATGCTGTGGGAGAATTGCGACTACGCGCCAGAGGATATCGAGGCGTTGTACGTGCAGGACGCCTACACCCCCAACGTGCTGGCGGCGCTGGAGAACTACGGGTTCTGCGAGTTCGGCACGGCCCACGAGTGGGTGCAGGGCGGGCGCATCGAATTGGGCGGCGAACTGCCGGTGAACGTCCACGGCGGCCAGAACCGCATGACCTACATGCTGGGCTGGCAGAACACCCACGACGCCGTGCTGCAACTGCGGCACGAGGCGATGGAGCCCGCCCGCCAGTTGCCGGACCCCGAGGTGATCATGGCGACTTACAGCACCGGGCTCTGGCAGGAGACCTGGTCGTACATCTTCCGGAGATGACCGGTGGCAGAGTACGCCAAGCCGCTGCCCGTGGTGAACGATCTCAACCGGCCCCATTGGGAGGGGGCACGGGACGGCAGGTTCATGGTGCAGCGCTGCCTCGGCTGCGGGCATCTGGCGCTGCCGCCCATGCCCAACTGCAGCGGTTGCCTTGAGACATCGATGGAGTGGGTCGCGTCGAGCGGACGGGGCGTCGTGTTCTCGTGGATCGAGTACCACCAGGGTTGGCTGCCGGGTTACCGGGACGAGACGCCGTACAACGTAGCCATCGTCGAACTGGAAGAGGGGCTGCGGGTGGTGAGCAACCTGGTTGGCCTGCCTCATGATCAGATCGCGATTGGGATGCCGGTGGAAGTCTGGTTCGATGAGGTGACGCCGCAGGTGACCATCCCCCGGTTCCGGCCGCGGGTCTGACCGGCCGGCGGACTCCGCGCCCCACCCACCCCTGCCGCGGCTAAAGAGAGCGTTCGTACGTCCCACCCTTCGACATGCTCAGGACGGCGCCCACCTGCCCTTCGTTCTTTCGTGTGGGGACACCCCACGCCCCAGCAGGGAGGCGTCCCTCCCTGCACCCTTTTCCCCGCAGGCGGTTCTCTGAACCCCGAACCTCGCACATTGAACCCAATCCCAAATCTGCGTTAATCTGCGTCATCTGCGGATAATTTTCCTTTTGCGCTGGCCCGCGTTGACGCTGCCTTTGCCCCGGTGCTACGCTACGGCGGCTATAGGCCGGGGGCAGCGTGAGGTTCCCGGTCCCCACCGAATTACTCTGGAGGCGTTTATGGCAGAGCCTGTTTTGAAACTCGGACTCATCGGTATCGGTTCCGGCGCCCGCGGCCTTTTAGAGGCGTTCGTGGCCCATCCCGGCATCAAGCTGGTGGCGGCGGCCGACACCCGGCAGGACGCGCTGGACAAGTTTGCGGGCGAGTATGGCGCCAAGACCTATAACTCGGCCGAAGCGCTGTGTTCGGACCCCAATGTTGATGCGGTGTGGGTGGCCACCCCCAACCATTTCCACGCCGAGCACGTGATCATCGCGGCGGAGCACAAAAAGCACGTTGTCGTCTCAAAGCCGATGGCGGTGAGCCTGGAACAGTGCCAAGCAATGGTGGCTGCCACCGATAAGAACGGCGTGAAGCTGCTGGCGGGTCACACCCAGAGCATGCTGCCGGGCGTGACCCGACTGGCGGAACTGGTGCGATCCGGCGATTACGGCCCGTTGGGGATGCTGCACTCCTGGAACTACACCCCTTGGATCTATCGTCCCCGGATGCCCGAGGAGTTGGACGCCACCAAGGGCGGGGGTGTGGTGTTCCGGCAGTCTCCCCATCACATCGATATCGTGCGGCTCATCGGCGGCGGGATGGTGCGGAGCGTGCGCGCGATGACGCTGCTGCTCGACCCAAGCCGTCCCGTGCCGGGGGCCTTCGTCGCGTACCTTGAGTTCGAGAACGGCGTGCCCGCCACCATCATCTACTCCGGCTACGGCCACTTCGATTCGGCCGAACTCACCTTTGGCTTGGGCGGATTCACCTCACCGGGCCGGGGGGCGGTGTTGGTGGGCAGCGGGCTCACCAACGAGGAGGAGCAGGCGCTGAAGGAGGCTGCCCGCTACAGCGCCCGCTCGGCCAATCAACCGCCGCCGCCGGTGTTCGGCGACAAAGACGTGCCCTCGACGCCCTTTGGCCTGACCATCGCCAGTTGCACCAAGGCAGACCTTCGTCAGTCGCCGAAGGGCGTCTACATCTATGGAGAGCAGGGCGCCCGGACCGAGGTCCCGGTGCAGGGCCCCGTGCCGCGGGGCTATGCCGAATTGGACGAACTGTACCAGGGCGTGGTGAACGGGAAACCCATCGTGCACGACGGCCGCTGGGGTCTGGCGACCCAAGAGGTGACGATGGCCATTCTCCAGTCGGCCCAGGAGCGGCGGGAGATCATGATGCAGCACCAGGTGGCGTTCCCGGGGTAGGAGGCCGGCCAGCGTATCCGTTCAGACATGATGGGGTGCTGCTTGATTGTTTGCCCCACCCCCAAAGAAAAGAGATGTTTTTGTTTCTGGGGGAACACCCATAGGAGTGGGCAGGTTTCTCCTCGGACAACCTCGAAGGCTGTACTTCCCACCCACCCACCCATCCCGTTTGTGTGTGGGGACACCCCACACCCCGGCATAGGGGCTCCCGCCCCTCATGCACTCCCCGGCCCGAGCGGCCACTTCCAGACACAGATTGAAAAGGTGCCCACTCCTATGGGGAACACCCCAGTCCCCCGGCCCTTCGACAAGCCAGGGAGCCTGTCTCAAAAGTCCGGGGGGAGTCGTTTCGCGTCGGTCTTTCACGCTCTCCCTACCCTCTCCCATCGAGGGAGAGGGTTCCGAATGAGCATCCTCTTCCTTGGTGGGAGAGGATTGAGGAGAGGGGGCGCCCCTCCGTCCGGGTCACCCTCAGGTATTGAGACAGGCCCTCAGGACAAACAGGGGCTTCGCCCCCTGCACCCCCGTTTCGGAACCGGAGTCTGAACTCCTCGTACCGGCCAGCCAATAACTTGACTAGCTGGGTTCGCCCGCGGCCGATTCGGGCCCGTTAAGCTGTTCGTCCAGCACGGCGATGTCGCCTTGATCGAGCACCTTGTCGATGTCCAGCAGCAGCTTGACGCCCTTCTCGGCCTTGCCAATGCTCAACAGGAACTCGGTGCTGACCCCGGCGCCGAAGGATGGCGGCGCTTCGATGACGGCGCCGTCGATGTTGAGCACCTCCGACACGCGGTCGACCACCACGCCGACCCCGACGCCGAAGGTCTCGACCACGATGATGCAGGTCTCGTCAGTCCGCTCCTGGGCAGGCCGAACTTGGTGCGCAGGTCGATGACAGGGATGACCTTGCCGCGCAAGTTAATCACGCCGAGCACGTGTTCCGGCATCTTGGGAACGGCGGTCACCGGCATCATGCCGAAGATCTCCCGGACCTTGTGGATCTGGAGGCCGTACTCCTCGCTCCCGGCGAAGAAGGTGAGGTATTTGCCGGCCAGGTTCGTGTAGCGGTCGGTGGCGGCCCCGCTAGTGAGCTTGTTGGTGAGGGCGGTGGTCATGGGGTCCTCCTGCGCGGAGCGCTGATGAAAAATCGGTTGTCGTGGCTGCTATCGGCTTCTGGCGGCGGGTCCGGGGGCAGGGGTAGGGGCGAATGATTATTCGCCCCTACCCCTGCGTTACCCCTTTTTTAGAACCCCTCGAAGGGGTCGGCCGTCTTGCTGCGGCCGTTCTTGCCGTTGCCGTTGCTGCTGCCAGCAAGGGCGTGCTCCCGGACCGCCGGCGCCTTGCGGGCGCCCTTGCGGCCGGACGCGCCGCCCTCGCTCAGCGTGAAGCTGTCCACCATCTCCATCATCTCGCCGGACTGGCCGGACAGCTCCTCGGCGGCGGCGGCCGATTCCTCGGCGTTGGCGGCGCTCTGCTGCGTCGCCTGGTTGAGCTGGTTGACCGCGGCCGAGATCTGGTCCACCGCGGAGGTCTGCTGCTGCGATGACTGGGCGATATCGCCGATGGTGCCGCTCACCTGGTGCACCCGCTGTGCGATCTCCTGCAGGTTCTTCATCACCTCGTCGTTGAGCACCACCCCGCCCTGAGCGTTCTGGGAGGCCTGCTCGATGAGGTCGGCGGTGTTGCGGGCGGCCTCGGCGCTGCGCATGGCGAGGTTGCGCACCTCTTCGGCCACCACCGCGAAGCCCTTGCCGGCGTCGCCGGCTCGGGCCGCTTCCACGGCGGCATTGAGGGCCAGCAGGTTGGGCTGGAAGGCGATCTCGTCGATGGTCTTCACGATCTTGGCGGTGCTGTCGGACGAGGCCTTGATCTTGGCCATGGCCTCGGATAGCCGTTCCATGTTCTTGACGCCGGTGCTCACCGAGCCCCGGTTCTCCTGGCTCAGCGTCTGCGCCTGCTGCGCCGACGCAGAATTCGACCGCGTCATGGCCGTGATCTCCTGGAGCGAGGCGGTGATCTCCTCCAGTGTGCTGGCCTGTTCTGAGGCGCTCTGGGCCATGGACTGGCTGCCCGCGGCGATCTGGGAGGAGGCTGAGGCCACCTGCTGCGCCCCGGTGGCGGTCTGAGCCAGGGCGCCGTCCAGGTTCTCGGCGGCGAGGCTGAGGGCCTCTTTGATCTTGTTGTAATCGCCCTGGTAGGAGCCCTTCATGCGGGCGGTCAGGTCCTTCTCGGCGACACGTTCGAGCACGGTGGCAGCCTCGTTGACCGGGGTGGCCATGGCGTCCAGCGTCTGGTTGAAGCCGTCGATGAGGTCGCGGAAGGCGCCCTGGAACTGTCCGGCGTTGCCGCGTGCCGTGAGGTCGCCCCGGCGGGCGGCTTCGACCAGCATGTTGGACTCTTTGGTGAGGCCGCGCAGGGTATCCAACAGTTGCTGGAAGGCCTTGCCCAGGGTGTCCTGCTCCGAGCGGACGGTGACCTGGGCGGTAACGTCGCCGGCCGCGAGCTGGCGGGCGGCGCCCGCGGTCTCGTTGAGACCTTCGGCCATGGTCTTCAGGGTTCCCAACAGCACGCCGGTCTCGTCCTTCGAGTCGACGGTGACATCGATGGCGGTGTCGCCGAGGGCGACGCGGTTGGCAACGGCGACCGCCTTGCCGATGGGGCCCGTGATGCTGCGGGTCACCCACCAAGCGGCGACGATACCCAGCAGGATGGCGATGCCCGCGATCCCGAAGAGTTCGTTGCGGGCCTCATCGTAGGTGGCCGCCGCTTCCTCACCCCGTTGATCGACCCGTTGGTCCTGGAAGTCACCGAGGTCGTGGAGCGCCTTGAGGTACTTCCCCAGCGACGGCAGCAACTGCTCCCGTACCACGACCTGCGCCTCGGTCAGATTGCCTGCCGTCGCCAGCTTGTTGACCTGGTCGGCGACCGGCGTATAGGACTTTCGCACCTCCTGCGTGGCAGCGAACAGCCGTTTGCCCTCGGCGCTGGTGATGATCGGTTCCAGTTCGAGGTAATATTTGCCGTTCTCGGCCCGATTGGCCAAGGCTTGCTCAACCATCTTGGCCCGGGCGGCCGGATCGGGGGTGATCACCATTTCCAGACTCAACTTTGCGTTTTCGGTGAGGTTGTCCGAGAGTTTAGCGGTCACCTTGCTCTTGTGCCAATCCTCATCGATCATGCTGCTGACGTCATCGTTGAGGGTGGCCAGCGCATTTTGGCTGATGCCGACCACCGCGGCCAGCAACACCAGCACCAACGCGAAACCGCCGCCCAAGCGGACGCCTATCTTCAAATTCTTCACGATGCCCATTGCTCCTCCTTCAAGTCGGGTGAGATGTTCCTGCCGGCAGACTCCCTCCGCCGGTGTCGATGTTGTGGCTCCTGCCTCCTCTCCGTGCTGCGTCCATGCAGTCCGGTCTCCCACCGGTTGCGGACCCAAGAGTTGTTCGTAACCATGATCGCCGGGCTCGAGGCCGGGGCGAAGGTACCCCGGCCTCGATTTCGTTGGCCACTCGATCCCCGGGACCGGTACCAACGGCCAGCCGCCACTGGCCGTCCGGTGCAATCGTTCGGCTAGTGGTCCAAGACACGTAATGCGGGGTCATCACAGACCGCTCACCCTGAGCCTGTCGAAGGGCGAGCCCGTGGTTCGACGGGGCTCACCACGAGCGGTTTCGTACCACCCGATTCATGAGTCATAGACCACTAGCGGGAATCGTCCACGAACACATCCCGGCCGTAGAGCGGCTGAGTGATGCGGCTGTTGTAGTCGAACAGCGCCCGGAAGGTCTGGATCTGCGAGGGCGATACGCTCACCGGCGTCTTCATCAGCAGCCAGGACACGCCCTCGGAGCAGGGCGGCGTGGTGAGCGAGCCGGCGTAGCGGAAGGTGGTGCGGACGGCGGGCAGGATGGTGCTGGGATCGAATACCCCGGCGATGAGTTGCTGGCCGCCCTCTTTGGTGGGCATGGCCTCCCACACCGGGGCCAAGGCGTTGTTCTGCGCGCCGCTGTCGAGCAGCACGCCGACCACCGCCAGCTTGCCGTCCTTGTTCTTGTGCACCAGGTGCAGTTCCATGGGGAACTGGCGTCCGTTCACCGAGTGCTCGCTGGGGCGGTGGAAGTGGAACTGGGCCAGCTTGTACTCCTGGCCCTCCAGCACAATGCCGCCGCCGTCGGTCGCAGGGTCGACGCCGAAGTTGCCCTGGATGGTGTGGCCGTTGTTCACCACCTGGACCTGGGCCGCGCGGTACTTGTAGTCGATCTTGCTCAGCGGCGACGGGGTCGGGTTGCTGATGTCGATGGGCGATTGGGCCGAGCCGTCGAGGCACGCTTCATACGCTGCGGAAAGCCCGCCCCAGCGCTGCTGGCCCTGCTTGCCGGTGTAGTTCCAGTGGGGAGCGGCGTGCCCGGCGTCCTTGGCCGCCACGCCGTGGCCGGCGTCCTTGGCAGGCGCCGCGCCGTGAGGATCGGCAGAGGTGCTGCTGGTGTTCTCAGTCTCGTGGCCTGCGGCCGCAGCGCTGGCGCTGGGGTTGGTCTCTTTCTTGGTCTTGGCGCTGGGGGCGCAGCCGATGCTGAGCAACAGCAACGAGCTGGCCAGCAAACCAACAAAAAACTTCCCACTATTCAGTTGCATCTCGCCCACCTCCATCGGGAAATTCGCCCCGTTCAAATGAGGCTTCACCTGTACTATCGGTGGGGTCGAGCCGGGTGTGAGAGGGCGGGATGGGAGGGGATCAGCGGGTCGGTCGCCCGTAGCGGTGACGCATGCGTCGAACGAACGGTTGTCCCGTAGTGGCGACGCCCGGTTGCGGGATGAGGGCGTGGGGCCGAGGGCGGGTTTCAAACCCGCCCCTACACCGGATCGCCGGCCCCGCAACGAGGCCAATGGCGCGCATCGGCGCGTCAGCATCGGGCCGGGCAGGTCCCCGGAGAGCGGCCCGGATTGGGCTTATTACCGCCACCGTTTGCGTTCTCCGTAGGGGCGGGTTTCAAACCCGCCCTGGGGCCGCCGGGCGGGAGCACCCGTCGGGATGGTTCACTCGTTGACAGCCCCCCGCCGGTGCGGTAGCGTACGCGCCATCGGGCCCGATTCGGGTCGCCGCCCGAACCCACAGGAGGAGCAGCTTGCCGGGACCGCTGGCGGGGATCCGCGTCTTCGACCTCACCATGTGGATGGTGGGGCCGTGGGCGTCGACGCAACTGGGGGCGCTGGGGGCCGATGTCATCCACATCGAGCACCCCAACGTCGATTGGGGGACGTTGGGCGCCGGGGTGCCGCCGCGCGTCAACGGCACCTCCATCGGCTACATCGCCTGGAACATGAACAAGCGCAGCCTGTTCCTGGACCTCAAGACCGCTGAAGACCGCGCCATCGCCCACGCGCTGCTCAAAACCTGCGACGTGTTCCTCATCAACATGCGGCCGGGGGTGGCGGAGCGGCTGGGCATGGGCTATGAGCAACTGGCCGCGATCAACCCCCGGCTGGTCTACTGCTCCATCACCGGTTGGGGGGGCGACGGCCCCATGGCCGACCGCCCCGGGGCCGATGGCTACGCCAATTACTTCACCGGCTTCTGGTCGGTCAACGGCCGGCCGGGCGGCCGCCGGGAGGTGTACCGCCACTTTACCCAGATGGACGGGACCACCGGGTTGCTGGCGGCGCAGGCGGTCCTGATGGCGCTGCTGGCACGCCGGCGCACCGGGCGCGGCCAGCGCATCGATATGAACATGGTACAGGCCTCGGCGGCGCTCCAGGCCACCCGATTGGCCGAGTTTCTGGCCAGCGGCAATGCCGCCGAACCGCTGGGCAGCGCGGCCTATGCCACCGCCCCAGACCAGGCCTTCGAGTGTGAAGACCGGCTCTACGTGGGGGTCTCGGTGACCAGCGAAGCCGAGTGGGCCGCATTCTGCGGCTTGATGGAGCGTCCGGACCTGATGGCGGACGCGCGTTTCAGCACCAACGTCGAGCGGGTGAAGCATCGAGAAGCCCTGGCTGCGCTGCTGGAACCGGTGTTCCGCTCGAAACCCCAGTACTACTGGATGGAATACCTGGGCCGGGCCGGGATCCCCTGCGGCTACCCCCTGCGCTTCGAGCAGCTTCGGTACCATCAGCAGGCGTTGGAGAACGGCTATCTGGTGCGGCCGGAGACCTCGGGCTGGGGACGCATCTATTCGGGCGGCCCGCCCTGGAGCTTCTCGGAAACGCCGGCCACGTGGACCGGCACCCCCATGCCCGGCGAACACACCTGGGCGATCCTCGATGAGTTGAAAGTGGGGGCTCCCGCCCCCGCGACGGGAGGCTAAACTGGCCGGACCGCTGGAGGGCTACCGGGTGGTGGAGCTGGTCGAGGGCGTGGCGGGCCCCGCCTGCGGCCTGCAACTGGGCGACGCTGGTGCTGACGTGATCAAGATCGAGCCGTTGGCGGGCGACCGCGCCCGGGGCTGGGGACCGCCCCTGATGGGGGATACCAGCGCGGTATTCCTCGCCCTCAACCGCAACAAACGCAGCATCGCCCTCGATCTCGCCTCGGCCAACGGTTTCGAGACGGCACGACGCCTGCTGGCGGCGGCCGACGTGGTGATCGCCGAGCCCGCCCGGTTGCCCGACGCTGCGCTGGGTTACGAGGCGGTGGCCGCCCTCAACCCCCAGATCGTCTACTGCGCCGTCTCAGGGTTCGGGCCCAAGGGGCCCTGGGCGGGGCTGCCCGCGGGAGAGCTGCCGGCGCAACTGCTGGCCGAGGCCACCGCTTCGCTGGGGCGTCCCGGTGAGCCGCCGGTGCGGGCGGGAGCGGACCTGGGCGGCATGTACGCCGCCATCTACGGGGTGCAGGGCATCTGCGCTGCCCTGCTGGCGCGGGACGTGATCGGGCGTGGGCAACGGGTGGACGTCTCGCTGTTCGGCTCGCTGCTGGCCATGCGCTCGACGCTGTGGGGCGCACACTCCAACCCCGACGAGTGGTGGGGTTTCCACCTGGACAGCTACGTGAAGCCCCCCGACCACGGGTATCAGTGCAACGACCTGCCCATTTACTTCACGTTGGCTCGCATGGACGCTGATCGCGAAGGCCTGCTGCGCGACCTCGACATGGAATGGGTGCGGGAAGACCCGCTGTTCGACCAGTTCATCACCGACAACGGTGGGGGCGGCGACCGCTATTCCCACGTGGTGCACCACCTCTGGGAGCGGGCGTTCGCCAAGTTCACCGCCGCCGAGGTGATGGCGATCATCGAGCGCAACGGCGGCATCACCTTTCCGATGAACGACTACCCCCGCTTCGTCGAGCAGGCCCAGGTGCAGCACCTCGGGGTAATTCGCACCGTGGACCACCCCGGCATCGGACCGGTGCGGATGGTGGCGCCGCCGTGGACCTTCTCCGGCACCCCGGCCGAGATCAGACGGCCCGCCCCGCGCTTGGGCGAGCACACGGATGAGGTGCTGAGGGAACTGCGGTAAGCGCCTGGGACCACAGCGGGGTGCGAACAGCGTGGGCCGAAGCCCTCGGCCGGAGTCGGCGGGTAGGCTCCGGCCCCAAAGTTCAAAAAAATTTCACAAATTGCCGCCCAACCCCTTTCCAGAGGGTTGGCCTTCGGCTACAATAGGCTCTCGGTGGCCGCTTGCCATGTTGGTGCGTGCCGCCTGTTTGTGGCGACGCTATTGAGCCGGAGAGGAGGCGCCCAGATGGACCCGAGAGCGATCACCTCGTCAGATTGGGCGTCCTTCGGCTCCCTGGTAACTCTGCTGTGGGTGGTGGTGGTCTGTAACGTGACCTTCGCCACCTGCCTGCTCTTGGCTCATGCCGCCGCCCCCTCGTTGCTGGGCACCGGCCACCTCAAGCCTGCGTTGGCGAAGGTGCGCCCGGTGATCTACGCGGTCGGAATCGCGGCACTGATAGGCACCGGGTGGGCGGTCGTGAGCTGGATTGGTGGGTTGCACGTTGTTTACAGCGTCTACGACAAACGCCTCTTTTGAACAAGAGGCGACTTTCTTGACAAGGAACCGATTGTGAACCGGGGCTCTCCCCTCATTCTTGGTGTTGCGGTGATCGTGGTCCTGCTTGCGGTACTCGCCGGAGGCCAGGTGGTGGCCGCCCAGCTCCAGGCTGGGCCGGAGCAGCCGGTGGGATTCACCCACCTGACCCATGCCGGGACCCTGCAGATGGACTGCACCTTCTGCCATCGCAATGTGGAGAAGGGCGCCAACGCCAGCGTTCCCGCCGTGCAGCAGTGTATGTTCTGTCATTCGGTGGTGTCGGAGAAAGAGAACGCTCCGGGCGTCCCCAATGCCGAGATCGCCAAGGCGCGGGAGGCGTACGAAGCGGGCCGCCCCATAGACTGGATGCGGGTGCACCGGCTGCCAGATCACGTGCGGTTCATTCACGAAGCGCACGTCCGGGCGCTGGGCCCGGCGCCTCAAAGCTGCACCGTTTGTCACGGCGATATCAAAGGCATGCAGAAGGTCTCCCAGGTCCAGTCGCTGAAAATGGGCGATTGCGTGTCGTGCCACCGTGGCGACCGCAAGGTCCTGATCGGCAACGAGATGAAGTCCTTCACCGCCCCCACCGACTGCACGACCTGTCACAGGTAGGCCAAGGTTTTATGGAAGTTTCCCGGCGCAATTTCATCAAGGTTACCGGCGCATCCACGGCCGGAGCGGTGCTGTTCAACGGCTGCACGGTTCCGGACCGGGAGAAGGTCATCCAGAGCCCGAACCAACTGCCGGAAGATACCGTCAGCAGCTTCGAGAACTGGTACGCCAGCGTGTGCCGGGGCTGTTCCGCCGGCTGCGGCATCATCGTCCGGGTGGTCGAGGGCCGCGCCAAGAAGATCGAGGGTAACCCGGACCACCCGGTGAGCCAGGGCCGGTTGTGCGCCCGTGGGCAGGCCGGCCTCCAGGACCTCTACCACCCCGACCGCATCCGCAGCCCCTTGCGACGGGTGGGGCCGCGTGGTTCCGGGCGCTATGACGTCATCTCGTGGGACGACGCCCAGGCCGAGTTGACGGGCCGCCTGAAGGCGCTGGCGGAGGAGGGCAAGGCGGATAGCGTGGTGCTGGCCACCGAGCCGCTCCGAGGGCTGAATGCGTTCATCGCCCAGCAGTTCAGCACCATCTATGGGGCCAGGCTCCTCGCATTCGAGCCGTTGGACCAGGGGGCGTTATGGAAGGCCTCCCGGGACGTGTTCGGCGAGGACACCATTCCCTTTTTCGACATCGAGCGGGCGAATTACGTCCTCTCCTTCGGGGCCAACTTCCTGGAGCCCTGGCTGTCGCAGGTCTCCTACAGCCGGGCCTACGGCGAGTTCCGCCAGGGCGAACGCCGGGAGCAGCGGGGCCATCTGGTGCAGTTCGAGCCCCGGATGTCGATGACCGGCGCGAACGCCGATGAGTGGGTGACCATCAAGCCCGGCTCCGAAGGCATTCTGGCCATGAGCATGGCCTATGTCATCATCGCCGAGGGGTTGGCCAACCGCGCCGTGGTGGACATCATGACCGCCCGTGGCGGCGCCAGTGCCCTGGCCGCCTTCCGCCCCGAGGAGGCTTCGAAGCAGACCGGAGTCCCGGCTGAGCGGATCCAGGGGTTCGCCCGGGCCTTTGCCAAAACGGCGCCCGCGCTGGCCATTGGTGGCGCCGGGGCAGCGGCCCATACCAACGGCTCTTTCAATCTCACGGCGATACTTGCGCTCAACTTCTTGGTGGGAAACATCAATCGCCCCGGCGGCGTATTCGCCAACCCCACGGCATCGATCCCCGAATTCTCGGCGCGGGTGACCGCAGCGCCCTACCGGGAGTGGCAACGGCTGGCAGATCGGTTCGAAAACCCCAGCCTCCGGCCGGTGGGGATGCTGCTGGTCAACAACACGAACCCGCTCTACGGGTTGCCGCTGGAGGCCAGATTCGGGGACGGCCTCAAAAAAGTCCCGATGATCGTTAGTTTCTCCAACATGATGGACGAAACCACGGTCATGGCGGACCTCATTCTGCCCAGCGGCTCCTACCTGGAGTCGTGGGGAGACGATATCCCCGAGCCCGGCATCGGTTACGAGACCATCAGCTTCCAACAGCCGGTGGTGCGCCCGATGTACCTGACCCGCAGTTTTGCTGATGTCATGTTGGCCTCGGCAGCCGGTCTGGGCGGCCAGTTGAAGACGGCGTTGCCCTGGGAAAATCAACAGGCGGCGCTCAAGGCGGCGGCCGACAAGGTGTTCAAGCTGAACCGGGGTTCCGTCCGTGGTCCCAGCTTTGCGGGTTGGTGGAACGGCGTTCTGCAGCGCGGGGGCTGGTGGGACTTCACCCCCACAGGACGCAAGGACATCCGGGTGGCCGCCCCCACGCTGCCGCGGCAGGTGATATCCGCTAATTTCGCGGGGTCTGACAAGGAATTCCCGTTCCATTTGACGATTTTTGCGTCGACGGGTGTGGGCGATGGCCGTGGCGCCCACCTGCCCTGGCTCCAGATGACGCCGGACCCGACCACCACGATCGCCTGGCAGAGTTGGATCGAGGTCAACCCGAAGACCGCGACACGGCTGGGTCTGAAATCGAACGATATCGTGACGGTCACGGCGCCCAACAACCGCAAGCTCGAAGCCATCGTTTACGTTTACCCGGCGATACCGGAGGACGTGGTAGCCATGCCCGCGGGGCAGGGGCACAGCTTCATGGGCCGTTATGCCCAGAAGCGCGGCGCCAACCCCCTTGCCATCCTTGCGTCTCAGGTGGACAGCGACACCGGCGCGTTGGCGTGGGGCGCCACCAGGGTGCGGATCGACAAGACAGGACGCACCGTGCGCCTGCCCAAGCTGGAGGGGGCGGTGCCCGCGGTGCAGCCCCCCGACTACGAAGTGGTTCAAATCACCGACCTGCGCAAAGCCGGCGGCAACTGATCGCCGGGCCGGCGAGCTAGTCTAGTGGGTTAAAGAATGGTGCCTATTACCGACACGGCTCGACAAGGGGTGTCCAGCGGGTCTCCCGCTGGCGAGGTACGTGAGGGGTGAGGTCAGTTGATAATCTAC
>SHYD01000087.1 GCA_009692945.1 Dehalococcoidia bacterium
CTCATACCGCCGAACCCCTGACACTCCTATGAAAAGGCGGTGGCTCACCAGGAACAGCATCTCCTCCAGGGGTGTCCAGCGGGTCTCCCGCTGGCGGGGAGTGTGAGGGGTGTACCCTCACACTCCATCTCTTTATTTCTCTTCCGACGGGGAGGGGGTCAAGGGGCGCGCCCCGTTCGCCATGAGTGATCTTGGGGGGAGGTCGCCGTCCTAGCCTTTTCATGACCCGGTGGTGTCCCATAGTCATGGGCGTCTGAATAGATACGTTCGGTCAATAGAAAATCGTGCGGGTCAGATGATAAGGGTGCGCCATGGTCACCCCTTGGGCGCTCTGCCACAGGAGCCAGTCCACCTGAAATGGAAGGACCTCAATGCCTTCCGCCCGCAGGCAGTCGGACAGCAGGTCCACTGCCTGCACCGTGGCAGCCCGGATCTCGACCTCTTCGGGGGACCCGGCGAGGATTACCGCCCGCTGGTCTATGCGCCCGGCTAACGTTGAGGTGTACCGGAGGACGCCGTACTCCCTGAGCAACTGGGGCAGCTTGTAATCGGCGAAGGCGGTCAGCGCTTCCATGTCGTCGAACCGGCCCCAGCCCCTGGCCCGAAACGCACCCCAGAGGTCCGAGACCAACAGTTGGGCGCGCTTCAGGAAGACCACCGGCTCGCCTTCATAGACTGCCACATCCGCGAACGAACGGAACTCCTGAGCCAGGGACCGGGCCAGCGCTGCGGCGCTGTGTTCGCATGCCTGGACCAAGTTGATGGCCTGGCCCCGGTGCCGTTCCAGCAGGACGCTCCCTACTTCCCGCAGGTTGGTCAGGCGGTCGGTGATCATCGGGATCAGGCCGGTCCCCCGGAACACCCGGTAGATGTCTCCCTGACTCAGATCGGCCAACACCCGCGCGTCCCAGAGCCGGGTGCCTTCCTCCACCGCCCGCTTGAAGGCCGCGGCGAGCGCCCAGTAGCCGTCGAGTCGCCGCCCGCCGTAGTCGACCTCCCAGCGCTCGGTGGGGTCGTGCGACCAGAAGGAGAAGTTAACGGCGTCCAACGTCAGCAGCCAGTTGACCGAACGATGGGTCCCATCGAAAAAATGGAACTGGGGCTGCCAAGCGGGCGCCGTTACTCCTTCGGCCTTCCACCGGCGAGCCAGCGCCGCTACAGCGTCGACATCAATACTCACCGACTGGGCCAGGGTTACCACCCGTGCGGTGGTGGCCCGGACGCCCAGCGGGTCGGGCCGTTGCGGTACTGCCATGGCCCCAGTGTACGGGTTGGGCGCGAGGCCGGATAGCCCACAGCCGGGACAGGGCGTTATACTTGGCCCATGACCGGTGAAACGCGCTTCGCTCAAGTGAACGGCGTCCGCATCGCGTATGAGCAGCACGGCGCGGGCTACCCGCTGCTGCTGTTGCACGGGCACCCCCGGGACCGGTCGCTGTGGCGCCACTGCCTACCGGCATTGGCCCAGCGGTTCTCGGTGGTGGCCATGGACCGCCGCGGCTACGGCGACTCGGAGATGGGGCTGGACCCCGCTTCCTACGACAACGGCGCCATGACGCTGGACACCTTGGGCTTGGCCGATCACCTGGGGTGGCCGCGCTTCCTGGTGGTGGGCCACGACCTCAGCGCCCAGGTGGCGCGCCGCCTGGCTCAGGATCACCCGGACCGGCTCCTGGGAGCGGGCATTTTCGACCAAGCCCCTGAGGGTACGCCCTTGGGCGACCGCCGCGACCCCGGTGGCCGCCAGTGGTACTTCGATTTCTTCCGCCAGCGGGGAGTGGCCGAAGCCATCATGAACGACAATCCTCGCCTGTTCTTCTCCCTGTTCCTTCAGCGCAACCCCCACCTATCGCCCGCGGAACACAGCTACTTCGTCGAGCGGTTCGCCCGTGCCGGGGCCGTCGAATCGGTGCTGGCCGACTACCGGGCACGCCTTGAGGTCGACGCCCCCTATTGGGCGGAGCAGGCGCGCATCGGCGCCCGGATCACCACACCGCTGCTGGTGCTCTGGGGTGGCCGGGGCGCCGGCGCCGCGACGCCGATGCTGGAGGCGTGGCGCGGACTGGCCGGCGATGTGCGCGGCGCCCCCATTGCGGATGCCGGACACTACCTCCAGGAAGAACAGCCTGCAGCGGTGGTGTCCCACATTGTGGCCTTCGGCGACGAACTGGGAGCCCGATAACGGTTGGGTCGCTCAGCACCTGCCATGCGGTACATCATACAGCCGGGCGACCGGCGCCGATGCAGTTGAACCGCTGGGCAAAGGTGGTGGGGCTCGCACTCGGGTTCGCCGGCGCTGGAGTGGCGGCCCTCGCCTACCGCAACATCATACGGCCACTCCCGACGCGGAGCGGCAACGTGCCCCTTCCGGACCTCGACGCACCGGTGGAGACGCGTTGGGACCCCTGGGGCGTGCCCCATGTCTACGCCCAGACCCTCCACGACTTGTTCCTGATGCAGGGTTACCTGCACGCTCAGGACCGGTTCTGGCAGATGGAACTCAACCGACGCGCCGGAGCCGGCCGTTTGTCCGAGGTGTTCGGAGCGCGCACACTGGAAGTCGATCGGTTCATGCGGCGGGTGGGCCTGCACCGGGCCGCTGCTGATGAACTGCGTCAGCTCGACGACGAGGCTGCCCAAATGCTGGGGGGGTACTGTCAGGGGGTCAACGCGTTCCTGCGCCGGAACCGGGACCGGGTGCCGCTGGAGTTCACGCTGCTGCGCTACCGGCCGGAGCCGTGGCGTCCGGAAGACACCCTGCAGTGGGTCAAACTGATGGGACGCGGCCTCGCCTCAAATTGGGACGCCGAGATTTACCGGGGACACTTCGCCTCGATGCTGGGCGAGGAGACGGCCCAACTGCTGGAGCATGGTTACCGGGATGGGCACCCCATGGCGGCCCATCCCGACGCCCCCGCGGCAGTCGTGGGAGACCCTGATCCGAACGACCTGTTGCTGGCGGGCGCCTTTATCAGGGGCGGCTTCAGCAATGCCTGGACCGTCAACGGCTCACGGACCGAATCCGGGAAACCCCTCCTCGCCAATGACCCTCACCTCAGCCCGCAACTACCTTCGCCGTACTACGAAATGCATCTCGAGTGTCCTGGGTTCAGCGTGGCAGGCGTCACCTTGCCGGGCGCGCCGGGTATCGTCATCGGGCACAACGAGCAGGTAGCCTGGGGCATCACCGCCAGCATGGCGGACACCGAGGACGCCTACGAGGTGGAGCTCTCACCGACCGATCCAACCAGCTATCGCTACGACGGCGGCTGGCGCACCGCCGAAGTCATACCAGAATCCATTCGGGTCAAGGGCAGAGCAGGCGCGCTCCAGGAAGATGTGCTGGTGACGCACCACGGACCGGTGGTGCTGCGGAAACCGAACACTCCCCACCGGGCCTATACGCTCCGAAGCACCATCCTTGAGCGCGACACCCTGCTTCGCGCTGGGCTGGACATCGCCCGTTCCCGAACCGCGACCGAGTTCCGATCGGCGCTCGTCCATTGGAGAGCCCCATCGGTCAACTTCGTGTTCGCCGGCGCCGATGGAGCCATCGGCTACCAACTGGCCGGACTACTGCCCAACCGGGCGGCCGGGAGCGGCGTGGCCCCAGCGGTGGGGTCCGATACCGGCACCGAGTGGTCCGGATACCTCCCCTTCATGGCACATCCTCACGTGTTGGACCCAGCGGGGGGAGCCGTGGTGAGCGCCAACAACAAACCCGGAACCGTTGAGCCGCAGTACGTGATCACGGGCGAGTGGGCGGACGGATACCGGGCGCAACGGATCTGGGACCGGCTTGAAGCCGGAACCCAATCCGTTGAGTCTTTTCAGGAGATGCATCAGGATGCGGTGTCCCTGGCGGCCCGGGAACTGCGGGACCTGCTGCGGGATGCTCCACCTGATTCCTTCGTCGCCCGCCGGCATTGGAGGGAATTCATCAGCTGGGATGGCGCGCTCACCGTGGATAGCCGGGAGGGAGCGCTGTACGAGGCGGTGCGCTACCAGTTGTACCGCCATCTCCTGACGCCGGTGCTCGGGGACCGCGTCGACGATTTCTTCGGGGTCCGGTTGCACCCCCTGGGCTCCAGTGCGGCGTTCCAGGTCCGCGGGTCATCGTTCCTGCTCGCGCAGCTGCGGGCGCTCAAGCAATCGGGCCACGACGACGGGTCTTTCAGCCGGCTGATTTCACGCTCCTTCGAGGGCGCCGTCGCCGACCTTACCAAACGCCAGGGAACAGATGACCGAGGCTGGTCCTGGGGCCGGCTCCACCAGGTGACGTTCCGCCACGTGCTGGGGCGCGGGCCGGTGCTGAGCCGGCTGCTGAACCGGGGCCCCATCCCCGTACCGGGTGACGGCGACACCCCGCACCAGGCCTCGTTCAGCTTCGCAACCCCCTACGAAGCCAACCGGTGGCTTCCTACCTTCCGGTTCATTGCCGATACCGCAGACTGGGACCGCTGCGTGAGCGTCCAGGCGCCCGGCCAGTCGGGTCAGTTCTGCGACCCTCATTACGCCGATCAACTTGCACTATGGCGTCGGGGGGAATACCACGCGATGCCCTTCTCCCGCGCGGCGGTGGAAGCGTGCGCCACCCACACCCAGCACTTTTTGCCTCGCTGATGTTCCGGGCCGGGCCGATGCGGGTTATGGGCAGCCTGCCCCCGCTGGTCCTCACCGCATCCGCCCTGGCCACGCTGAGTGGCGCGGCGTATCTCCTCGTCCCGGCAGCCCTGGGCAACAGCGCCGGTTTTCCGCTGGACGACGCCTGGATCCATCAGACCTTCGCCCGCAACCTGGCGACTCTCGGGCAGATGGCGGTGAACCCAGGCGACCCGGTGAGCGCCTCCACATCGCCGCTGTGGACCTTCGTGCTGGCGGTGGGCTATGTGCTGGGGCTGCCGCCGCAATTGTGGGCGGCCGGTCTGGGCGGGGTGCTGCTGGTAGCATTGGCACGGGAAACCGCCCAGTTGGCCCGTTCGATGGTCCCCGGCAACACCGCCCTTCACTGGTGGACTGGGCTGCTCACGATGACCGAGTGGCGCTTGGTGTGGGCGGGGTTCTCGGGGATGGAGACGCTGCTGTTCACGGTCGTTTCTCTGACGGTTCTCAGGCACACCGCGGTCCATTCCCTGCGCAGCCGGGCCGTACTGGGGTTCGGGGCCGGCCTGCTGTTCCTGATCCGGCCGGAGGGAGCGATCTTGGGGGCCCTGGCAGGCGTTCTGCAACTGCTGGAAGGCCGGCGCAATTGGAGGCCCATCCTGGCCTACGCGCTGGCAGGGGCGGCCATCGTCGTCCCCTTCGTCCTGTTCAACTTCTGGGCAGGCGGCCGGCCTCTGCCTGCGACGTTCTACGCGAAGAACGCGGGATATAGCTCGCCCGCGGACCTGGTGCATCTGGCTGCGTATTTGAAGTCGGCTGCGATCGAGTTGACTCACGGACCGGCGCTGCTGCTGATCCCCGGGCTGCTGTTTGGGCTGATCTGCTGGGCTCGCCGCGGCCTGGGGGCCGTTCCGATTCCCCTGCTGTGGGCCCTGGCCCTGGTGGGGGCATATATGATCTGGTTGCCGGTCACCTACCATCACGGACGCTACCTGATGCCGTTGCTCCCCATCGTTATCATCTACGGCCTGTCGGGAAGCCAACTATTGCTTGATGCACTGAAGCAGCGGCCCCGTTTCAGAACAATGGCCAAGGCCGCGCTGTTGGTGGTCTGGGTCCTGGGGTGGGGACGCGGTGCCCAGATCCTCGCCGGCAACACCCGCTCGATTAACCAACAGCAGGTGGACGCGGCCCTCTGGTTGCGGGACAACACGCCCAGCTCGACGGTCATCGGCGCCCATGACATCGGCGCCCTTTCCTACTTCGCCGGGCGCCCACTGGTGGATATCGCAGGGCTGGCCACGCCTGAGTTGATCGACAGTCCCAGAGACGTCGCCCGGGTCATGGGCACGCTGACCCGCTCCGGAGTCACCTACCTGGCCATCTTCCCCGACTGGTACCCTCCGCTGTACCAACGGTTGCGGGACGACCCAGGAGTGAGCGTGGTGCATGAAGGGACGGCGGTCGATGAGTTCGCGGCGGCGCCCGCGCCGATGCAAATCCTGAAAATCAACTGACTGGGCAGGTCCTCCGCTGGGAACTGCTGCCGACGCTCCGGCTGATGGCTTGCTCTGCTGCTAGGCTGGGGCCCCAAAACAGACACCATGCATAAACACCTGCCTTCCGGGGCGCCTGCCACGGCGGCCCAGGGCAGGAAGCCCGAGGAGAGGTGGCAAGCAGCCTGCCACCTCTCCTCGGAACCCGGAAGCAAGAACGGGCGTGGGCCAAACGTGACCCAACCGGTGCGGCTAATGCTTCACCAGTATCTGGAGAGCTTGCCAACCGGAAGGGCATCCCGGCGCCGGCGCGGTTCCGTCAACTCCTGTGTCTCGCAAGTTACCCGCTTCCTGTTGCCTGCAGGCGTGGTGCGCGTGGAACCCTGCGAAGGGGTCGGGCGGAGGCGGCGCCGGCACGAACTCGAACGCCCCGATGTCACATACGGCGCTGCTGTCCCCGTTGCCGTCCACCGGACGTGCCACCGCCCGTTGGTCGGTCGCGGGGCAACCAGTGTTGTCTCCCGCGTCGATAGCGGGGCTGCCCGGCAGCAGAGCGTGGGTGAAGGTAGGACCACCGTTGTTCTGCAACGGACCAAGGTTAGGGTTCATGTTGTTCAGGTCGCCGGCGCCGCCAAAGAGGCAGGAGGCGTCCCCCGATAGGTTGTGCCCCTGAGACGTGACCAGCGTCACGCCGCCGCAGTTACCCCCAGCGGTGCTGTTGGCCACGACCGTGTTCTTCAAACTAGACGTTCCCGAGGCGGTGTAGAGTCCTCCTCCCAAGCCGCCAGTGCTGCTGTTCCCGTTCAGGGTCGAGTTCGCCAGCGTCACCGTGGCGCCGAAATTTGAGATGCCGCCCCCGTTCAAGGCCGCCGTATTCCCACTCATGGTGCTGTTGGTGACGGTCAGCATGCTCCCCCCAGCCATCGCAATGCCGCCCCCGACGCCGTTGGTGGCGGTGTTACCGCTGAGGGTGCTCCGGTTGACGGTTATGATTCCCCCCATGGAAATCCCCCCGCCATGCACGGTGGCCACGTTGCCGCTGATGGTGGAATCGTTCATGGTGAGCGTCCCGCCCATCCCGATTCCCCCACCGGTCGTACCCGCGATGTTGCTGTTGAGCCGGGTGGTGTTCAGGGTCAGCGTGCCCGTTGTTCCTTGGCTGATCCCTCCTGCGCCGGGCCCTGCGCCTGCCCCCGTGCCGCTGCCCAAACCGGTGTTGCCGTTTATCGTTGTGTCTGTCAACGTCGCGGCGCCATTGTTTGAAAGCCCGCCCTCGGAGCGGAACGCGGTGTTGTTAGAGATGGTGCCGGCCATCACCGTGAGCGTTCCGCCCAAGATGTGCGCAATCCCCCCCATTCGCGCCGGCGGTATCGCCGCTGACTCCCGCGGAATTCTGCGTCACCACCACACTGTTAACCGTGAGTTGACCCTGGTTCCGAAGGCCGCCGCCGTTTTGCAAAGTAGGCGCTGCCCCACCCTTGATGGTCACCCCAGAGATCTGGACTACCACGCCCGCTCCGACGACGTCGAGCACCCGATCTCCAGTGACTCCGCCGTTGCCATCGATGATGGTGGTCGCCGCGCCCGCTCCGGTTATGGTGAGGTCTCCGGTGATATCCAGGTCGCTGGTGGCGCCCGCGTCCTCGCCGTTGCCCGCGAAGGACAGGGTGTAGGTGCCAGCGGGAACCGTGATGGTGTCCGGCCCGGCCAGTGCGTTAGCCTCCTGAATGGCCGCCCGCAGGGTACACACGCCATTCCCAGCCGCGGTCTCGCAGATATTATTACCGGGCACGGCATCTGTGCCGTCCCCGAAGCTATTGACCGCGAAGGACGCGGCGCTCGCTTTCGGTATCACACCCAACAAGGAGAACGCGGCCAAGCCCAACAACACAAGCCCTGTGAGGAAAAGCGGGGGCTCCCCCCCGACCCCGTGGCGCGTGG
>SHYD01000088.1 GCA_009692945.1 Dehalococcoidia bacterium
GCGTTAAACGGTGTACCCGTGGCGCCCGGCAACCCACTCAATGTGCAACGCCTCCCGCTGAACGGTGGCAAGGGCCGTGCCGTGACCGTCAACCCGGTTCAACTCGCTGCCGAATCGGCCGTGGATACTGCGAGCCTCACAACCATCGATCTACGGCCCGCTCGCATGTTGTACGTTCACGACGGTGGCGGGTCCCACGTTGTGCCGATCGGGGACCAGACTATTGGCGGGTCTCTCCGGTCGGCCGGGTTCGCCCTCGCCCCCGCCGACATCACCTACCCACCGGCAGACGAGACCGTCACCACCGGAATGCACGTCTATGTCCGGCGGGCGAAGGCCATGGCCGTCCGGATCGATGGGGGCGACAAGGTGGTGCACACCTTCGAACCCACCATTGGGGAGGCCCTCATGAGAGCCGGCATCGCGGTCTCGCCGGTAGACCGCGTGACCCCTGCATTATCTGCAGCGGTGACCCGCAACACCCGGGTCAGCATCGTCCGCGTGAGCCAGGAGCGGGTCACCGAGACTGAGTCGATTCCATTCCAGACCCAGTATATTGCTGACCCCGAACGGGAGATCGACCAGGCCGTCACGATCCAGTCCGGCGCCACTGGGCGGCGGGTGCGGCAGGTTCTGCTGGGTTATGAAAACGGCGTGGAGGTGGCGCGTAAGACGGAGCGCGCCGCCGTCGAACAGGAGCCGCAACCGCGTATCATCCATTACGGAACCCAGCCCGTCTTCAGAACACTTTCCACCCCCTCCGGTCCGGTCCAGTACTGGCGAAAAATGCGGGTCTACGCCACCTGGTACCACCCCGGAAGCGCTGGGAAACCGGCCGGCGCACCCGGCTACGGCATCACCAGCTTGGGGATGGAGGTCCAACGGGGCGTCATCGCTGTCGACCCGGGAGTCATCCCCTACCGCACCCAGATGTATGTTCCGGGCTATGGCATGGGGATGGCGGCGGACACGGGTGGTGGCGTCCGGGGGAACATTATCGATCTGGGGTTCAGCGACGAAGAAGACCACGACTGGTCGAGCCAATGGGTCGACATTTACATCACTGGACCCGCCCCCGACCCGTCCCAGATCAAGCCTCCTGCTTAGCTCCTCTATGGATCGACCGGCCGCGCCCGAGCCCTCCGGGGGGTGGCCGGATCCGAGTCCGGCGTCTTCATTCCGCCCCAAAAAACGTCTGGGGCAACATTTCCTGGTCAACCGGGGCATCCTGGGGCACATTCTTGATTCCGCTGAACTGCAGACCGATGACCTTGTGGTGGAAATCGGACCTGGGCCCGGTGTACTGACACGAGCCCTGCTGGAGTGGGCTGGCCAGGTGGTGGCGGTGGAGGTCGACCGGGAACTCGCCGCAAAGCTGACGACGGAACTGGCCGGAGAGCCCCGCTTTCGCCTGGTCCAGGGGGACGTTCTGTCGATTCCGGTGGATAGCCTGTTGCATCACCACCCCAACGACCCCTGTCCTCGGTACAAAGTGGTCGCAAACCTGCCGTACTACATCACCGCCCCGATCCTGCGTACGTTTCTAACCGCTGCCTGCCCGCCCCAACGCCTGGTGGTGATGGTGCAGTTGGAAGTGGCCCGCAGTATCGTGGGCAGTCCCGGCAAGCTGGGCCTGCTGGGCGTGGCGGTCCAGTATTACGGGAGGCCGCACATCGTGTGCGAAGTGTCGCCCGGCAGCTTCTTCCCGCCTCCTCAGGTCCGTTCGGCGGTGTTGACAATTGACGTTTATGGTAGCCGGCCCGTAGCTGCACCAGACGCCGAAACGTTCTTCCGCGTGGTCCGAGCCGGTTTCAGCACCCCCCGCAAACAGCTCCACAACGCCCTTTCCAATGGGCTCAATTGTACTTCGGATCGGACCCACCAGTTGTTGGAGACCGCCGGGATCGATCCGAAACGGCGGGCCGAGACGCTGTCCCTGGCGGAGTGGGGGCGAGTGGGACTGTGTTATCAATCGGTGGAGGCATGAAGCCCCTCCAAGTCAGGGCCCATGCGAAGGTCAATCTGACCCTGGAGGTGCTCGGGCGGCGAACCGATGGCTTTCATGAGGTCGCCAGCATCATGCAGACCATCTCGCTCTCGGACGAGCTGTCTTTCGAACCGGCGAGCGAACTGGTTCTCACGTGCGATTCCAGGTCATTGGAGAACCCGAACAACCTGGTGTTGCAGGCCGCCCGCCTGCTCCAGCGCCGGTTCGCCCTGGGGAAAGGCGCCTGCATCCACCTCAAAAAAGGCATCCCGTTGGCCGCGGGCCTCGGGGGCGGCAGCAGCGACGCGGCGGCCACGATCTGGGCGCTTAACCAGGTTTGGGGCCTGCACCGGCCAAGCGAGGAACTCGCGGCGTTCGCCGGTGAACTGGGTGCGGATGTCCCCTTTCTTCTGACCGGCGGCGCCTGTCTGGCGGAGGGCCGGGGTGACTGTCTGACCCATGTTCCCAATCCACCCGAAACATGGCTGGTAGTTGCGCTCCCGGACCTCGACATCCCCAACAAAACGGCCGAGATGTACCGCCGGCTTCCCTCGAGCGCTTGGACTCGGGGCGAGGCTACGAGGAACCTCAGGCGGCGATTGGAACACGGGGATCCGCTGCGGGAGTCGGCCCTATTCAACGTATTCACCAACCTTTCCGCAGACGTCTTCCCCGAGGTCGGCACCTGCCGTTCAGCCTTGCTGGAGGCAGCCTGGGCCCGGCCCGTGCTGGCCGGGGCCGGGCCCGCCCTATTCATCATGGTGGCGGATCAGGAACAGGGGCTCTCCGTCGCGGGAGCGCTGCGGGGCCCCGGCGTCGAGTGCTGGGTCACCCGAACGGTTCCCACAGCTCGCGAGGAGTTCTCGTGACCGCTCCTCAGTACCAGGTGCACGTATCGGTCGCACACCGGTTTAGGCGATCGCTGCCGGCGCCGCTGGTCCGCCGGTGGGCGTTGTTATCGTTGGGACTGCTCGGGCAGCCCAGCGGCGTCAGTCTCGATATCGCCGTGACGGGCGACGAAGAGGTGCAGGAGTTGAACCGGGCTTACCGCGGTGTGAACGAACCGACCGACGTGCTGTCGTTCCCGTTTTCGGACGCAGCGCGACCCGGCCCGTTCCTGGGAGCGGGCGATGGACTCGAGCCGCCAGCCGTCTCCTTCGTCCTCCCCGACACCGGAGAGATTTCGCTCGGTGAGATCGTTATCGCGCTCCCGTATGCCGAGCGGCAGGCGCAACTGGGAGGGCATTCGCTGCACCAAGAGGCTTGTCTTCTGGTCGTACATGGTGTCCTCCACCTGCTCGGTTTTGATCACGATGAACCTGGGGATAAGCGGGCGATGTGGGACAAGACCGTTGAGGTCCTCAGCGAGTTGGGGATCACGCCCCCGCCATCGTTCATGTCGAGTTACTGACGCCGGGTTCGAACTTGCGGTGGAGGCCACTGGGGAGCATCCATCGCTTGACCGGCTGAGGTGCGACATCGGCGTATCGCCGCGGCAGCCTCTGGGCTATAATTAGCCCACCGAATCCCCCTGCTCAAGAGGCGCCCACCCCGATGCCCGCTCCTGTCCTCTATCGCAAGTGGCGGCCCCAGACGTTGAGTCAGGTGGTGGGGCAGGAGCATGTGACGCGCACGTTGCTCAACGCGCTGGCCACCAGCCGGGTTTCCCACGCCTATCTGTTTTGCGGTCCCCGGGGTACCGGCAAGACTAGCACCGCACGGATCTTGGCCAAAGCGGTTAACTGCACCGTCGATGGCAAAGGCGAACCCTGCGCCACCTGCCCGATGTGCTTATCGATAGCCGAGGGCCGGGCGCTGGACCTGATCGAAATCGACGCCGCCAGCAACCGGGGGATAGATGACATCCGGGGACTGCGGGAGAAGATCAACTTTGCACCCGCTGAAGCGCGCTACAAAGTCTACGTCGTTGACGAAGTCCATATGCTCACCGACCACGCCTTCAACGCGCTGTTGAAGACCCTGGAGGAACCACCTCCTTACGCGATCTTCATCCTGGCCACCACCGAGGTGCACAAGGTCCCGGTCACCATCCTGTCCCGCTGCCAGCGGTTCGATTTTCGACGGATCTCACAACGGGCGCTCCAGGATTACCTTGCTCGCATCTGCGATACGGAGGGCATTGGGTTCGAGGATGCCGGTCTCGAATTGATCGCCCGGTGTGCCCACGGTAGTGCACGGGATGCCGTGAACCTGCTGGAACAGGTCGAGGTGGCCTACGGCCAGCAAGTTGGCCTAGCCGGCGTCGAGGAGATGCTGGGCCTCACCAGTGACCCGCGGGCCATGCGTTTGGTCAGGGCGATTGCCGCCGGCCAACTCAAGGAGGGAATGACGTCGATCCAGGACGTCCGGGAGGACGGCGGCAACCTGACGCAGTTCGGCCGGGAGGTCGCATCCTACCTCAGAGCGCTGTTGCTGCTCAAAGCCGGCGCCGAAGACGCCATCGAACTGCCCGACGAATCGATCATGGAATTGAAGGGCGTTGCCCCAAACATCGCCATGGGCACAGTGGTGGCGGCGGTCCGCGCCTTCACCCACCTGGATTTCCGGGGCGACCAGGGGTCTTCGCTCCCGTTGGAACTGGCGCTGCTGGACGCAGTGGCTCCTCCCGCGGCGACCACGGCGGCGCCAGACGCCTCGACTCCCCAACCGCGCCCGAAAGTCGAGCCGGCCTCCAGGCCCGCGCCGCCGGTCAGGTCCGCGACAACGCCCATGCCACAGGCCCCACCGGAGCGGCGCCCACCGGCCACCCCTCCCGCGCCTCAGCAGGTAGACGTAGCCTCCAGACCTGCATCGCCCATCGCCTTTACGCCGGGAGACGCGGATCAACTCCGGCAGATGATCAAGGAAGTGCGGGTTCCTCAGATGAAATTTATCGAGAGTCTCCTGCGCAACGGCTGCAGTGTGGAGCGGATCGAAGATAACCATGTGGTGCTGGGCTTTCGAGCCGCCCTCTTGAGCCACAAGGAACGGATCGAAAAGCCCGAAGCCCTGCGCATGGCTGAGATGGCGATCCAGGAACTGACCGGAATCGCCTACCGGATCCGATGTTTGGTGGTGGAAAACGGGGCGCCGACCCCTGCCGGAGACGCCCGCGGCCATCTGGTGCGGGCTGCCATGGAGGCCGGCGCCAAACAGGTGACCTGACGAAACGACACAACAGGAGGAGTCCCAATGAACCGTGACCTCATGCGCCAGGCGCAGCAACTCCAGGCCCGCATGGTCAAGATGCAGGATGAGTTGGGGAATGAGACCGTCGAGGGAACGGCGGGGGGAGGGGTGGTGACCGTGGTGGTAAACGGCCATCAGGTGCTCCAGTCGGTAAAAATCCAACCCGAGGCCGTCGACCCGTCCGACGTGGAGATGCTGGAGGACCTGGTGCTGGCGGCGACCAATGAAGCCCTCGAAAAAGCGCGCGAGATGGCGTCGCAACGCATGGGCGCGTTGACCGGTGGATTACGCATACCTGGGCTAATGTAAACCACAAATGGCGTCAGTATCGGGGCTCTCCGCCCCCATGTCGCGGCTCATCGACCAACTGAACAAGCTGCCGGGGGTCGGTCCGAAATCAGCGCAACGGCTAGCCTACCACCTGCTGCGGATGCCGGAGGACCACGCCCGCGCACTGGCCGATGCCATCGTCGAGATGAAGGAGCGCAGCATTCTCTGCGAACGCTGCCAGAACATCACCGAGGCTTCGCCCTGCACCATCTGCCAGGAAGCGGCTCGCGATGCCCACACCATCTGCGTCGTCGAAGAACCTCTCGATCTGGTGGCGTTGGAACGGGGCCGGGGCTACCGGGGTCAATACCACGTGTTGCACGGCGTCATCTCCCCCATGGACGGCATCGGTCCCGAGCAGCTCAAGGTGCGGGAACTGCTCAACCGGCTCAGAGACGGCACCGTGACCGAGGTGATCATGGCCACCAATCCCACCCTGGAGGGTGAGGCGACCGCCATGTACCTGCAACGCCTCATCGGACCATTGGGCATACGGGTCACCCGCCTCGCCCGCGGCCTGCCCGCCGGCGGCGACCTTGAGTACGCCGATGACATCACGCTGGCCCGGGCGATGGAAGGCCGGCAGGAAGTCACATCGTAGGATCGTAGGATGGCGGTACAATGGCCTCTGTGAGTGCACCCCAGGTTTATCGCACCGAGGCGATCATCCTCCGCCACCAGCGGTACGGCGAGGCCGGCCGCCTCGTGACTATTTTCAGCCCAAACCACGGCAAACTCCGGGTGCTTGCCAGAGGAGCCCTCCGGCCCACCAGCCACCTCGCGGGCCACCTGGAGCCGCTCACCAAAGTCGTGTTGCTGCTGGCCCGGGCCCGGGGATTCGACCTTGTCACCCAGGCGGAGACCCTGGAGAGCCATGGCGCGATCAGATCGACCCTATGGCGGATGTCCTCGGCATTCTACGCAGCCGAGTTGGTCGATCGAATGAGTCAGGACAACATCGAGAGCTTCCCCATCTACCGGCTGCTGCAGCGCTTCCTAGCCTGGCTGGAGGAGGCCAAGGAGCCGGATGTGCCGGTCAGGTTCTTCGAGTTGCAACTGCTGGGTGTGTCGGGCTACCGCCCCGAACTGCGCTCCTGCGCCGAATGCGGGGCGCCTTTGGAGCCGGTCCTCAATGGGTTGAGCGGACCAGCGGGAGGGTGCCTGTGTCCGGCCTGCGCCCTGAAGTCGCGCGACGTTCGGCCAATCTCCGTGAACGCCCTCAAGGTGCTTCGGGTGCTGCAACTGGGCGACCGGGATTTGGCGGGCAGGCTGCGGCTGGATGCGCCGTTGGCCCGGGAACTCGACCAATTGATGCGGTATTACATGCCCCATGCCGTCGACCATGACCTGCGCACCACCGGCTTCGTCGATGCGGTTCGGGCAACCCGTCCCACCGGAAATCACGCCGGGACAACGGCTCCCGTGACGCTTGACGCCCAACCCGACGGCCAACTCCCGGTGGAGGCGGCAGCGCCGTGATCCCTTACTCCGATGTGAACTCCCGCAACAACGGGTTGCCGCTCGTCACCATCACCATCATCATCGTGAACGCGCTGGTGTTTTTGTACGAGCAGATGCTCGATATGGGCGGTGGCCGGGAACTCCAGCGGTTCATCCTCGCCTACGGTGTGGTCCCCTTCGAGATCACGACCGGCCAGGACCTCGCACCCAGAATCCCGCTGCCGATCTGGTTCACCCTGTTCAGCTCGATGTTCATGCACGGCGGGTGGATGCACATCATCGGGAACATGCTGTATCTGTGGGTCTTCGGCGACAACGTCGAAGACCGGCTAGGGCGGTTGAATTTCCTGCTGTTCTACCTCATTTCCGGCCTGGCTGCGGATGCCGCCCAGATTCTGAGCGACCCGGTTAGCCGGACCCCCAGTCTTGGGGCGAGTGGCGCGGTGGCCGGGGTTCTCGGCGCCTACCTGCTGTTCTACCCCAAACACCGGGTCAATTGCCTGATCTTTCTTGGCATCTTCATCAGCCGGACGCAGCTCCCGGCCATCCTGGTCCTTGGATTCTGGTTCGTGTTGCAGTTGTTCAACAGCTTCGTGTCCAGTGGTGCAGAGAGTGGCGTGGCCTACTGGGCCCACGTCGGAGGCTTCGCCGCAGGCATGCTCATCGCCGCACCACTGCTACTCA
>SHYD01000022.1 GCA_009692945.1 Dehalococcoidia bacterium
GGTGTTCATCTATATCGGTCTCTCGCCGAACACCGATTACATCAAGGGAATGCTGCCCTTGGACGGCGGCGGCCATCTCATCGTGAATGCCCGCATGGAGACTCCCATTCCCGGCATCTTCGCCGCGGGCGACATCCGTCAGAACGCGGCCCGCCAGGTGGTTTCGGCCGCGGGCGACGGCGCCACCGCTGCGATGTCGGTGCGCCGTTACCTGAAAGAGACGGCCCCTCAGGGCTGACCGCTCGATCACGTTGGAAGCCGCCCGTACCCAAGCGACGCAGGCGGCTTTTCTTTTACGCCTCCGCACCGGGCCGGCGGCACCGGCCACCGCATGACCCACCGCGACCACGGACCCGGCGACCAACTGCCGTGGCAGGCCCGCTTCCCCTTCTTCTACGGCTGGGTGATCGTCGCCGTCGCCTTCGGGGTGACCTTCATCGCCACCGGCCCGTTCTGGACGATCGGGGTGTTCGTCGCGCCGATGCAGCAAGACCTGGGATGGAGCCGTTCCGCCATCCTGGGAGCGGTGACGGTGCGAGGCATCGTGGCGTCGCTGGCGGGTCCGTTGGTGGGCGGCTATCTCGACCGGCCGGGCGGCGCCCGCAACGCCACGGTGCTCTCGGGTCTGCTGTCGGCCGGGACTGTCCTTGCCACCTACCGGGTGGAGAGCGAACTTGAGTTCTTCCTGGTGTTCGGCGTACTGGGCGGCATCGGATCGGTCATCCAGAACAGCGCGCTCTACGGCGCCACTGTGCCCAAGTGGTTCGTCCGGCGGCGCGGCAGCGCGGTGGCGCTGGTTACGATGGGCTCGCCGGTGGCCACCATGGTCTTGCCTGCGTTATTCGCTGGGGTCATCGACGCCAGCGGTTGGCGGATGGCCTGGGTGGTCATGGGGGTGCTCGCGGTCTTGCTCGCGGTGTTGCCGGGATTCCTGCTGGTCAGCCAGCCTGAAGACGTTGGGCTCCACCCCGACGGCGCCACCGGGCGGGACGCAACAGCGGCCGCCACCCACGCCAACCGGGAACCGTCGTCCACCCTCGCCCAGGCCATCCGGTCGCCGGTGTTCTGGATCCTCAACCTCGCCCTAGCCCTGGGCAGCCTGCCGGTGGCCGGCCTGCCGGCCAACCTGGTCCCGCTGTTCACCGACCGCGGCATCGGCCGGGAGATGGCGGTGTTCGGTTTCAGCACCTATGGACTGCTCGGCCTGCTGGGGCGGGTCTTCTGGGGCTATCTCATCAACCGCCGGTCCATCGCCGCGGTCCTGCTGATTCTGGGAGTGTACGGGACCGCAGCGACGCCGCTGATCTTTTTCATGCAGGGGGACGTCACGGTCATCTACGCGCCTCTCATCGCCTTTGGGATCGGCTCGTACGTGTCGTTCAATCAACTGGTTTGGGCGTCGTACTTCGGGCGGGAGCACCTGGGCGCCATCACCGGGGCGGCGCGTCCCTTCGCCAGCATCACCGCCTCCTTGGGTCCGTTCCTGATGGCGTGGCTGTTCGACACCTGGGGGAGTTATGATGCCGGTGTCCACCTGATGACCGGCGCCTGGCTGCTATCCACCGTGGCGCTGGCGTGGGCCATGACCACAGAGAAACGGCGAATCCCATCGGGAACACTCTAACGGAGGAGGCTCCTCATGTCCGAATCGCCACTGAACGGCATAAGAGTCGTCGAAGTGGCCAACTGGCTGGCGGCGCCCGCGGCTGGCGCGCTGCTGGCCGACATGGGAGCTGAAGTCATCAAGATCGAACCCCCGTCGGGCGAGCCCTGGCGCCACTTCCAGATGGAGAGCATGGGCTACGATGGTCCGTTTCCCATAAACTACTGCTTTGAAGTCGACAACCGTGGGAAAAGGAGCGTTGCCCTCGACATCGGAATCCCAACAGGACGGGAAGCGGCGCTGCGGCTCATCGATTCCTGCGACGTGTTCCTGACCAACCTGGTTCCGGCCCGCCGCGAGCGGTTCGGACTATCCTACCCGCAGCTTTCGCAACGCAACCCCCGGCTGGTGTACCTCGGTTTCAGCGGTTACGGGCCGGAGGGCCCGGACCGGGACCGCCTGGGATTCGATTACACCGCCTTCTGGGCGCGCTCCGGCATCATGAGCGTCGTGGGCGAACCGGGCGAAACCCCGGCGCTGCTACGCGGGGGCATGGGCGACCACACCACCGCGCCGCTGCTGGCGTTGGGAGTAATGGCCGCCCTGTTCGAACGCGAACGTTCGGGTCTGGGCCAGGAGGTGACGGGCTCCTTGCTCAACACCGGACTGTGGGTGCTCAGTTCGGACGTACAGGCTGCGTTGGTCACCCAGCAGGCGCCCCGGCGCATCAAGCGCACCGACAGCCCCAACCCCATCTGGAACAGTTATCGGGCGGGCGACGGCAACTGGTTCCTCCTAGTGATGCCCACGCCCGACCCATACTGGCCCAAAGTCTGCGCCGCCATCGGCCGCCCCGACCTTGGTCTCGACCCCGCGTACGCCACCCTGGCGCTGCGCCGGGAGCGGTCCCCTGAAATCATCGCCCTGTTTGAGCAGGTCTTCGTGTCGATGCCCCTGGCGGAGTGGGGTCGCCGCTTTGATGCGGCAGGCATCATATGGGCGCCGGTCCAAACGCTGGATGAGGTCATCACCGACCCTCAGGTCCGGGCCAACGGCTACTTCACCACGGTTGACCACCCCACCCACGGCCCCTACGAGACGTTGCAGACACCTCTCAAGTTCAGCCGCAGCGACGTGAGGGCTCGGGGCGCCGCTCCCGAAGTGGGCCAGCACACCGAGGAGGTGCTGCTGGAGGCCGGGTTCACCTGGGACGAGATCACCGGACTGCGGGAATCCGGAGCGTTGGGGTAAGGGGGCTGGAGTCGGGGGTGCAGGGGGCGAAGCCAACCTGGAGGGGCTGGGGGTGTTCCCCAGGAACAAAAATCTTCTCTTCTTCTGGGGGGCGCGGAAACCGGCTGAGAGGCAGCCTCTCATGCCTGCTGTGAAAAGGGGGTGGCGCACCAGGAACAGCATCTCCTCCAGGGGTGTCCAGCGGGTCTCCCGCTGGCGGGGAGTGTGAGGGGTGTACCCTCACCATCCATCTCTTTATTTCTCCTCCGGCGGGGAGGGGGTCAAGGGGCGCACCCCGTCCGTCATGAGTGATCTTGGGGGGAGGTCGCCGTCCACGCCTTTTCATGGCCCGGTGGTGTCCCCATGGTCATGGGCGTCTGAATAGATACGACGATCAGACCGGCAGCTGGTCCATATCAGGCCGGACCGGAATTTCGAACGCGTTGATGGTGGTGGCCACCATTCCGTAATGGCCCACCAGCGAGGTGATGGCCACCATGTTGGCAGCGCCGAACCGGGTCAGTAGAGTCTGGAAGGTGGCCTCCTCGGCCCGATTGGTGCGGCGCAGCTGTTGCACAAAGCGCACCAACGGCGCCTCTTCCTCGGTCAATCCTTCCGGCGCCCGCCGGTGCTTGATGGCGTCGACGCACTCCGGACGAACGCCGTACTGCAGCGCCAGCGGGGCGTGGGCACCCCACACGTAAGGGCAGTCCATCTCCCGCGCCACCGCGATGGTGACCAACTCGATAACGTCCTGGGGCAACGGCGATTGAAAGCGCAGGTAGCCCCCCAGCTTCTCGGTGATCTGGAGCAGTTCCGGCAGGTGGAACTGCACCATGAACGGCCCGCCCACGCTCCCTCGGGTGCGTTCGATGAAGTCGTACAACTCCCGGAAATCGGGGTTGACCTGTTCACGGGTAGTTATCAGCGGGATACGGGCCATTGTCTGCTCCTTAACCTCTCTCTGGCGCCCGAAGTGGGGGCTGGGGCTATCGCAATTGCTTCGTTGACACCCATGTCCAAGGGATACCGGGGCCATGAATAGGCTGAGGGGTCAACTGCCCCTCATTGCACTTCCGGCGCTGGCCCGCCCCCTCCCAGAGAGAGAAAAGGAGAGGTATGGTGAGGGGACTGCCCCTCGCACTCCCCGCCAGCGAGAGACCCGCTGGACATCCCACTTTCACGTATGAGTCCACAGTGGAGGGACCGTCGGGTTGGCGAGCGGGAGTGCACGAGGGCGGCCGCCCCCTGCCGGGGGGGGGTGCCCCCCACACGGAATTCTCCTCTCTTTTTTCCGGGGGCGGGGGCATATCGCCGGCCCTCGGTGTTGGACTCACCCCTTTTTCATGACAGAAGGTCCTTTACCGCAACATGGTCCAGGTGTTGGTGTCGTAGGGCAGCGGCGGCATCGGCTGCACCGGCACTTCGATAAGCGTGGGCTTGTTGTCACTCAGCGCCTGGCTGATGGACGCCGTCAGTTCCTGGGGGCTTCCGGCCCGCATCCCCTGCACACCGAAGGCGTCGGCGAGTTTCAGGAAGTCAGGGTTGTGGAGGTCGACGGCGATGTTGCGCCCTGCAAAGGAAACCTGCTGGATGCGCTTGACGTTCCCGAACGCATTGTCGTTGAACACCACCGCCACCAGCGGGATGTTGTGCTTGGCCATGGTGGAGAGTTCCTGGACGGTGAACATGAAGCCGCCGTCGCCATTGATCGACACCACCGCCCGATTCGGGTTCGCCACCTTGACGCCCAGCGCCGTGGCGAAACCGAAGCCCAGCGTGCCCTGGTAACCGGGCGTGATGTAGCCCCGTGGCTGGTAGATGGGGAAGGCGCCGGTGTTGCACCAGTACGCCACCTGAGTCATCTCTCCCACTAGAATCCCATCGTCCGGCAGGGCGGCGCGCACCGCCAGCGCCAGTGGGGCGCGGTGCCCCTCATTGGCAAAGAAGGTGGAATAGTCGGCCTTCAGCGCATCGAGTTCCTCCTTGCGGGAGGAGCGCTTCCGGTTGTGACGGGGGACCCGTTTGAGCAGTTCGGCCAGTGCCGCCTTGGCGTCGGCCTCTATCCCGATGTCGGGCTGCTGGTTGCGCCCGATCTCCTCGGGGTCGATGTCGAGCTGGATGAAGGTCTGGCCCGGTTTCACGCGCCAGGGGGCGAGGCTGGGCTGCAGGTAACGGGTGCCGATGGCCATCACCACGTCGGAGGCGGGTACCAAGGAGACGGCGGCGGGCGGGACCTGCGCCAGATAATGGCGGTCCGAGATTGCGCCACGCCCGTTTTGGCTCATGATGACGGGGGCTTCGAGCATCTCGGCGAGTTGCTGCAACTCCACCCACGCCCCACTGGAGAGCAGTCCACCACCGACCACCAGCAGCGGCCGCTCAGCGCGCCCCAGCGCGACCGCCGCCTGCTCCAAAATATCGAGGTCACCAGCGCTGCCGCGTGGCCCTTCAGCAGGAGCCAGGAAATCGACATCACCCTTGGCCTGGAACACATCCAGCGGCACTTCGATCTCCACCGGGCGGGGGCGCCCGGACCGCAACCGCTGAAACGCTTCGTGTACCAGTCCCGGCACCTCGGCGGGGGTCATGGCGATGCCGGACCACTTGGTCACGCTGGCCATGGCCGTGCGCTGGTTGGGGATCTCGTGCAGCAGCCCGCGCCCTTTGCCGATCTGGAACGAGGGTATCTGCCCCGTGATGCACAGCACCGGCGAGGAACAGGCATACGCAGTGGAGAGGGCAGCGGTGGTGTTCAACACACCGGGGCCGGGAACCACCATACACACGCCCACCCGTCCGCTGCTGCGGGCGTATCCGTCCGCCATGTAGGCGGTGGCCTGTTCGTGCCGGGTGTGCAGCACCTGCATATACTCCCGGGCATCGTAAAGGGCATCGTACGCCCAGTCCATCTGAACGCCGGGAAGCCCGAAGATAAGATCGACCCCTTCCAGCCGCAGTTGCTGCACAAGGGCCTGGCCGCCGGTCATCGTTGGCAAAGCGAATCCTCCTCGAAGATAAACTGCTTGGTATCGATTCAGGCATCAGGGGCTGCGTCCTCGCCGTTTGCCCCACCCACTCAACAAAAAGAGACAATTTGTTCCTGGGGGTACACCCCCAGGCCCCCGGCAGGGTGGCTTCGCCCCCTGCACCCCCGTTTCGGGCGCCGAACACTGACCAGAGTCCTAGCCGGTTGCCATGATGCCGCCTTCCGCCGGGATATCGATCCCGCTGAGGTAGTCGGCGAGGTCCGAAGCGAGGAACACGATGGGGCCGACGTAGTCATCCAGCACACCGCGGCGGCGCAGCGGTATGCGCTCGTAAGCGGCGGGCCCGGACACGGTGGCCTGGGCCTCGGGTTGCCCGCCCGCGGCATCGAGGAAGGTTTTCAGACGAGTCGGGGTCTGGCCCGGACTCACTCCGTTGACGTTGATGCCATAGGGGCTCAACTCCACCGCCAGTTGACGGGTGAGGTGTTGCAACGCCGACTTGCTGGTGGCGTACAGGAGCCGCCCCGCATGGGCCCGGTAGCCGGCCACCGATCCCACGTTGACGATCTTGCCCCGCCGCTGCGCCCTCATCGGCACCGCCGCCGCCTGGGCCATGAGCATGAGCCCCTTGACGTTGGTCCCCAGCACCGCATCGATGGCCTCGGGAGTCAGCGTATCCAGCGTTGGGCCGCCATCGCCGATAGCAGCGCTCTGTACCAGCACGTCCAGCCGCCCCCAGGTCGCCACCACCGCAGCCACCACGCGCTTGTCGTCCTCCGTTTTAGAGATATCTCCCGTCAGCGCCAGCACCCGGCCGGGGTGTCCCAGCCGCTTCGCCGCATCCTCCATCGTTGACGGCGAGCGGCCCATGATGGCCACCCGTGCGCCGAGCGCCAGAAAGGCCTCGGCCACCCGGTAGCCGATCGCGCCGGCGCCTCCGGTGACGAGAACGGTGGTGTCCGCCCCGATGCCGGGGAGCGAGAGTTGGGGCCAGTCGATCGCGGCCGGACTGCGCGGCTGGCTGGTTGCAGTGGTCATAGAGAATCGTGCCTCATTTCCTGAGCGGTTTCGTGGAACGCCCGAATGGTGTGGGTGATGTCTTCCTCGGTGTGGGCAAGGGCGATGTAGAACTTCTGCGAGGGCTTATAGACGTTTCGCTGCAACAGCCCCTGATTGAACCGGGCGGTCAACTTACTGTTATTGTCGAGCCCTGACCGGTAGTCGGTCACGGGGTGGCTGGTGAAATATACGTCGAAATTGACGGGTTCGCCGCTGATGTAGTGCGGGATCTCGGCTTCGTTCAGGGCATGGTGCAGGCCGTCCATCAGGCGGCGGCCGGTGGCGTGCAGTTGCTGGTAGGCGCCGGGCTTCCGCAGTTCTGCCAGCGTGGCGAGCCCGGCAGCGGCGGCCACCGGATTCCCGCTGAGGGTGCCGATCTGGGGGATGAAAGAGTCCGCATCCACCGCAGCGGCGTCGAGATAACGCATCAGTCCCGCCCTCCCGGCCACCGCCGCCAGCGGATACCCCCCACCGACGATCTTGCCGTAAGCCGCGAGGTCCGGCGTCACGCCGTAATACTCCTGCGCCCCTCCGTACGCCAGCCGGAACCCGGTGACCACTTCGTCGAACACCAGCGGGATGTCGTGACGAAGGGTGAGTTCCCGCAACCCCTCGAGGAACCCGGCCGCGGGGGTCAGGATCCGCTGAAAGGGTTCGACAATCACCGCCGCCAGTTCGTCCCGGTGCTGCTCCACGATGGCGGCGGTCCGGTCTAGGTCGTTGTACGGAGCGACCAGCACCGTGTCCAGCACCGCCCGTGGGATGCCGCCCGACGTGGCGGCGCCGGCCGGGAATGCGCCGAGCTGGTCCGGCCGGGGCGAAAGGCTGACATGACTGTAGTCGTGCATGCCGTGGAACCCGCCCTCGAACTTGAGCACTTTGTCCCGCTTCCGGTAAGCGCGGGCCAGGCGCAGGCACTGGAATGTGGCGTCGGTACCGCTGGTGGTGAACCGCACCTGCTCGGCGCATGGCGCGGCTCTGATGATCTCCTCCGCGAGTTCGACCGCGGGCCAGTTGTTGTGGAAGTAGGTCGAGCCCCGCTCGGCCGCTTCCCGGACCGCCGACACCACTGCGGGGTGGGCGTGGCCCAGCACCATCGGCCCCGACCCCAACAGGTAATCGATGTATTCGTTGCCGCTGAAGTCGTAGAGTTTTGAGCCCCTGCCCTCCTTGACGAGGAAGGCCTGGTCCGCCGGCTGAGCGATGTTCCCCAGCGAGCCGGCGGGCATCGCTGCAAAGGCGCGCGCTACCAGCGCCGCCTCCTCCGGTGAACGAGACCGCAACGCCAAACGGCTAGACCGGAATGCCGACGGGCTCCCCAGGCTTGGGACAGGGGATCATCATGTTGATGTGAAGGGTCGGCTCGGCGCCGCCGTTCCAATTGCGGTGGGGCACCCCCGTCGGGAACACCACCAGTTCCCCCGGCCCGGCCTTGTACTGCTTGCCCTCGATCTCGAAGTCCATCACACCGCTCACCATGTAGAAATACTGGTCGAACACGTGGCGGTGCAGTCCGGCGGGCGAACCACCGCCCACCGGGGTTTGGACCGCGGCCACACCGCACTGATCGCCCCCGGACAGGGTGTCGATCAACACCTGGTTAATCCGCTCGGTGGGGGCCGCCTTCAGCGCCGCAAAATCAATTTTTCGCAGGTAGTCCATGATCTCCTCTTACGCGGAATGGTGCTGTGATTCTATCGCCCGCTCACCCCCGCTGCAACCGAAACCGGGCAGGAGTTCACAATTGAGCGCTATAAAAGGTCAGGAGCGGGAGTGCATGAGGGCGGCAGCCCGCTGCCGGGGGCGTGGGGGTGCCCCACACAGAGAATTCTCCTCTTTTTCCCGGGTTGGGGGCGTGGTTCTTGCAGCCGGTCCCTGACATTGAATCGTTGGCGGGCCTCCTTGATTGGATGCACCCGCTGTGTACCGCTTCTGTACCGGAAATGTACCGGTACACCCCGCCACCAAACGAAAACCCTGCCGGTTCAGGCAGGGCTCAGCAGGAACAAAAGGTGGTGGGCGGTACAGGGCTCGAACCTGTGACCTCTTGCGTGTGAAGCAAGCGCTCGTACCAACTGAGCTAACCGCCCGCAGTGCCCGTATTGTATCAAGGCCTTCGGGCCGGCACAACACGCAGGAACGGCGAAAGCGGCGCGGGTGCCTTTACCAGCGGGGCCGGCTCACGTACAATTCCTCATTATGGTGAACCGCGGACGGTGCGTTCAGGCCCCGCCGCCGCTGCGCCATTTAGATATCTCTCGCCTGGAGGCAGATGAAGGATGCCTGAACGCATCGACGATTTGGTGGTCAGCGCCACCACGGCGCTCACGGCCGCGGCCGATGAGGCCGCGCTGGAGGCTTGGCGTGTCGCCTACCTTGGGCGCAGCGGCCGGGTCACCCAGATCCTGCGTTCGCTGGCGGGCCTCCCCCCCGAGGAACGGAGGGCCGCCGGGGCCGCGGCCAATCAGGCCAAGACCAGCCTCGAAGCAGCCCTTGCGGCCCGTGAAGCGGCCGTCCGCGGCGCCAGCTTGGAACGGGCACTGGAACAGGGCCGGATCGATGTGACCCTCCCGGGGAGGCCCTACGGCCTGGGCCGGCTCCACCCCACCACCCAAATGGTCCGCGAGATCTGCGATGCCTTCGCTGGCATGGGCTTCGCCGTGGTGGAGGGGCCAGAGGTCGAATGGGACTACTACAACTTCGAGGCGCTCAACATCCCGAAGGACCACCCGGCTCGCGATATGTGGGACACCATCTGGGTCAGTCCGGAGGGTCCCCGCGCCGAGCAACCGATGCTGATGCGCACCCACACCTCGCCGATGCAGGTGCGGGTGATGGAAGCGTCCGGTGGCGGTCCGGTGCGGGTGGTCGTGCCCGGCAAGTGCTACCGCTACGAGGCCACCGACGCCACCCACGAATCGATGTTCTATCAGGTCGAAGGGCTGGCGGTGGATGTGGGCATCTCCATGGCGGACCTGAAGGGGACGCTGTACGAATTCGCCCGCCGCATCTTCGGTGAGCAGCGGCGGGTGCGCTATCGCTGCGACTATTTCCCCTTCGTCGAGCCTGGCGTGGAGATGTCCATCGACTGTTTCGCCTGCAACGGTACCGGCTGCCGCACCTGCAAGCAGTCGGGATGGATCGAGATCCTGGGCGCGGGAATGGTGCACCCGGAGGTGCTGCGGCGCCAGGGGTACGACCCGGAGGTGTTCACCGGGTTCGCCTTCGGGATGGGTCCCGAGCGGGTGGCCATGCTGCGCCACGGCATCGACGACATCCGCCTCTTCTACGCCAACGATTTCAGGTTTCTTCAGCAGTTCTGATCCGGGGTGCGACTTCAGATATCCATACACCGGCGCGACGCACCCACCCCGAGGGGAAAAGGGAAAAGGATGATGAGGGGACACCCCTCACACTCCCCGCCAGCGGGAGACCCGCTGGACACCCCTTTTCATAGGAGAGTTGAGGTTCGGACACGGGGGTGCAGGGGGCGAAGCCTGCTTGTCCTGAGAGCCCGTCGAAGGGCCGGGGGGCTTGGGGGTGTTCCCCTAAAAATAAAACCATCTCTTTTTGGGGGTGGGGCGATGATCGAAGGGCAGCCCCCCTCATGTCTGAATAGATACGATCCGGGGAGCGCCGGGCGGCGGGACCCCCGGCAGTCCCGGCAGCATGGCAACCTCCTGAAGAAGAAAGCGAGATGACCCTTGGCCTCACACAAGATTGCGGTGATCCCCGGCGACGGCATCGGCAACGAGGTGGTCCCGGAGGGGCTGCGGGTGCTGGAAGCGGTTGGCCGGAAGTTCGGGTTCGACTTCCAGTGGACCCATTTCGATTGGAACTGCGAGCGCTACGCCAAGACGGGCAGCATGATGCCCAACGACGGCCTCGATCAGCTCCGCCAATTCGAAGCGATCTTTCTCGGCGCCGTCGGTTACCCAGGCGTGCCCGACCACATCTCGCTGTGGGGGCTGCTCATCCCCATCCGCCGCACCTTCAAGCAATACATCAACCTGAGGCCGGTCCGCCTGCTGCCCGGCGTCCGCACTCCACTGGCGGATCGGGGCCCCAAAGACATCGACATGGTGATCGTCCGGGAAAACAACGAGGGCGAGTATTCCAGCATCGGCGGGCGCATGTACGGCGATACTCCCGAGGAGGCCACGGTCCAGTTGGCTTGGTTCAGCCGGAAGGGCGTCGATCGCGTGGTCCGCTTCGCATTCGAGCTGGCCCGCAAACGCCGGGGCCATGTCACGTCGGCCACCAAGTCTAACGGGATCGTGTACACCATGCCGTATTGGGACGAACGGTTCGACACGATGGCGCGGGAGTACCCCGACGTCAAGACCGCGCAGTACCACATCGACATCCTGGCCGCCCATTTCGTGCAGCACCCCGACTGGTTCGATGTGGTGGTGGGGTCGAACCTCTTCGCCGACATCCTCTCCGACCTCGGTGCGGCGGTGGCCGGGTCCATCGGCATCGCCCCGGCGGCCAACATCAACCCGGAGCGGGAGTTCCCCTCGCTGTTCGAGCCGGTCCATGGGTCGGCCCCGGACATCGCAGGCAAGGGCATCGCCAATCCCGTCGCCCAAATCTGGACCGCCGCCCTGCTGCTGGACCACCTGGGTCACCCTGAAGCGGCGCAGCACGTGGTGAGCACCATCGAGCGGGTGGTGGCCGAAGGGGTGTCGGTGACGCGGGACCTGGGGGGCAAGGCCAGCACCGCCGAGGCAGGCAGGGCCATCGTGGACGCGCTCTAAAACGCCGGCCAATTTCTGAAAACAGGACAATACTCATGAACATTCTGATGATCCCAAATCCGGTGGTGCTGGGCGATCTCAGCGACACCCACCGGCAGCAGATCCTGGAAGCGGCCGGTCCCGGCAGCCGGATCGTGGTTGCCCGCAGCCCAGAAGACGAAATCACCCACGCCCCCGAGGCCGATGTGGTGCTGGGGCAACTGCGCCGGGAGGCGTTCATCGTGGCGCCCAAGATCCAGTGGCTCCAGACTCTCGCCGCCGGCGTGGACATGATGATGTTCCCGGAGTTCGTCAACTCGAACATCCCCTTGGTGAGCGAAAAAGGGATCGTGGGCAATCAACTCTCGGAGCACGCCTTTGCGCTGCTGCTGGCGCTGACCAGGGGCGTTGCCGACATCGCCCGCCGCCGGGGCTGGATCGAAGACCGCCCGGCCTTCCGCCGCCATCTCTGGGAACTGGCGGGGATGACCATGGGCGTGGTGGGGCTGGGCGGCACCGGGCTGGCGGTGGCGCGGCGCGCCGACGCCTTCGGGATGCGCGTCATCGCCACCGACCCCGAACCCGTGGAGCAACCGCCCTTTGTCGCTAAGCTATGGAAGACCGACCGCTTCCCTCAACTGTTGGAGGAATCGGACGTGGTGACGGTGTGCGCTCCGCTGACTCCCGAGACCAACCGGATGTTCAACTGGGACGCGTTCCGCCGCATGCGGAACCACGCCATCCTGGTGAACGTCACCCGCGGGGAGATCGTCGACGAGGCCGCTCTCATCGAGGCGCTGCAGGGCGGCATGATCGGCGGCGCCGCCCTCGACGTCACGCCGCGCGAGCCGATGCCGGCCGACAGCCCGCTGTGGGCCATGGACAACGTGCTCATGGCCTCGCACACGGCGGGCGCCTCCCCCCATCGGGGCAACCGGTCGGTCGAGCGCTTCTGCGATAACCTGCGCCGCTGGCGCCGGGGCGAACCGCTCCAAGGCGTTATCGACAAGCACAAGGGATATTGACCCGCCACCAATGATGCGCACTCAACATTCGGTCCTCACTGCCCACCCCACGCGCGTTTCGAAACATCTGAACCTGCACCTTAAACCTTGAACCTTGAACCTTGAACCCCAGGTAGCGCATCGATGAAAGTCTCCCTCAAATGGCTGCGGGACTACGTGGAGGTCTCGCTTTTACCGGAAGAACTCGCGGCCAAGCTGACCGCCTCGGGCAACGAGGTGGCGACGCTGATCCGCACAGGTGGCGATTGGGATCACGTTCACGTGGCCCACGTCACGGCGGTGGAACCCCACCCCAACGCCGACCGGTTGCGTCTGGCAACGGTCGACACCGGGGGCGAGGTGCATACGGTGGTGTGCGGCGCCCCCAACCTGGCGGCGGGACAGCGGGTGGCCTACGCCTCCATCGGCGCCCATCTGCTGGACGGACACAACGGCGAGGCGATGGAGTTGAAGGCGGCGCGCATCCGCGGCGTAGTTTCGGAGGGGATGATCTGCTCCGAGCGGGAGTTGGGGCTGTCCGATCAGCACGAGGGCATCCTGGTGCTCCCGGAAACTGCGCCCCTTGGGGCTGCGCTGCGGGACTACCTCAGCGACGTGGTGTTCGACATCGACGTCACCCCCAACCGGCCCGACTGCTACTCCGTGGTGGGCGTGGCGCGCGAAGTGGCCGTGCTGACCGGCAAACAGGCCCGCGAGCCGGATTCCCGCTATCCCGAGACGGCGCTGCCCATTGCCGAGAGCGCAAGAGTCCAGATCGACGACCCCGACCTCTGCCTCCGCTACACGGCCAGCCTGGTGACCGGGGTGAAGATCGGCCCGTCGCCCGCCTGGATGCAGCAACGGTTGGCGGCCGCAGGGATGCGCCCCATCAACAACGTGGTGGACGTCACCAACTACGTCATGCTGGAGGTGGGGCAACCGCTCCATGCCTTCGACTTCGACACCGTGCGCGGCCGCCGCATCGTCGTTCGGAGGGCCAAGGCGGGCGAGACGATGGCCACCCTCGACGGCGTGGCCCGCACCTTCACCGCTAACACCCTGCTCATCTGCGATGCCGAGGGTCCGGTGGGCGTGGCAGGGATCATCGGCGGCGCCAGCAGCGAGGTCTCAGCGTCGACCACCACCATCCTGCTGGAGGCGGCGAATTTCGACCACATCAACATCCGCCAGTCCGAGACCAGCCTGCGGGTGGTGACGGAAGCCTCGCGGCGCTTCGACAAAGGCCTGCACCCCCATTCCGCCGAGGTGGGGCTGCGGCGGGCCACCAAACTGCTGGTGGAACTGTGCGGAGGAACCGCCGCCCAAGGGATCATCGACGAATATCCCACCCGGCGGACGATCCCCGCTATCGAGGTGACGCAGCGCCGGCTGACCACCGTGCTCGGCGCCACTCTCAGCGCCGGCGTGGTGTACGACGTGCTGACCGCCCTCGGCTGCACCCTGGTGGGGGAGTGGGAGCCGGGTTTCCGGGTGACGCCGCCGTGGTGGCGCCCCGACCTGCGGATCCAAGACGACTTCGCCGAAGAACTGGCCCGGATCATCGGGTACGACGAACTGCCAACCACCGCCGTCCGGGGCTCAATCCCTCACGCCGCCCCCAACCCGCTGCGGGAACTCAAGGAGCAATCCCGGGACGTGCTGGTGGCCCTGGGCATGCAGGAGGTCATCAACTACTCGCTGGTCAGCCTGGCCAACCTGCAGAAGCTGGCGCCGCTCCCCGCCGTGTCCTCGGTGACGCCGCTGAAAGTCGCCAACCCCATGTCCAACGAGCAGGAGTACCTGCGGACCACGCTGCGGCCCAGCGTCCTGCTCAACCTCGCCCACAACCAACGGTCCGCCCGTGGGCCCATCCGCCTCTTTGAAGCCGGGCGTATCTACCTGCCGCGGGCTGATGACCTCCCCGAGGAACGAGACCAGATCACCGGCCTGATGGCTGGACCAGTTTCAGAGATGAGCTGGACGGAGCCCGGCCATCCGTCCGATTTCTTCGACTGCAAGGGGGTCATCGAAAGCTGGCTCCACGAACTGAATGCCCCGGCCGAGTTCCGCCCGGCATCGGACCCCAACCTCATGCCAGGCCGCACCGCCGAGATCGTGGCCGGGGGCGAGGTGGTCGGCGTGATGGGCGAACTCCATCCCGACGTCGCCGCCCGTTTCGATATCGAATCCCGGCCCGTCTACCTTTTTGAACTCGACCTCGCCGCGCTGCTGCCGCACCTGGGAGCCGGACGCCGCTTCTCTCCCATCGCCCGGTTCCAGGCTGTCACCGAGGACCTGGCGCTCGTGGTCAGCCTGGACGTGGAGGCGGCGGACATCGCGGCGGCCATCCGGAGCGGCCGCCTGGTCACCGCAGCCCGCCTGTTCGACATCTACACGGGAGAGGGCGTGCCGGCGGGAAAGAAGTCGTTGGCGTTTCAGGTGACCTACCAGTCTCCCACCCACACGCTGACCAACGAGGAGGTCGCCGCTGCCCGGAGCGAACTGCTGGCGCGGCTGGCGGCGGACATGGGGGCGCAACTGCGGTAGCGGGGTGCGGTCGTGGCGAGGCTGAGCCGCCCGACAGCCGGCTTCCGGCCCCGTAACCGCATGCTACAATACGCGCACGTGCACCCGCTCTTTTCCCCATCGAGGCCGCTTGATCCAGGCGCATCAACTAGCCAAGCATTTCGGCGCGGTTACCGCAGTCACGGATGTCACCTTCGAGGTGGAGCCGGGACAGATCCTGGCGATGCTGGGTCCCAACGGGGCCGGGAAGACGACCTCTATCCGCATGCTGGCCGCGCTGCTCCGCCCCTCGTTTGGACGCGCGGTGGCGGGAGCGCTCAACATCGCCCTTGGGACTTGCCTGATGACCCTGCCGAAAGGACACTCCCTCGGCGACGGCGTTGTTCTGGCAGTGGTCAACTGGTGCAAAGGCGCCGCGGTTTTCGTCCCCCTCCTGCTCGCTGCCGCCGTAGTAGAGGCCAATATCACCCCCTGGGTGACGAGCCGGCTCATGGGGGCGTGAGCCTGTGCCCTCCGATGGCATGATGAGTGTCGAAGAAGCCCAGCAGCGCATCCTCGCCCTGATCCAACCCCTGGACACCGAATCCACCCCCTTGATTGAGGCCTTGGGGCAAACCCTCAATGGTGAGATCCGGGCGCCGTTCAATGTTCCACCCATGGCAAACTCCGCCATGGACGGCTACGCCTTACGCCATACCGACATCGCCGGCGCCTCGGCCGGTGCACCCGTCACGCTCCAAATCGTAGGGCTCGCGGCCGCGGGGCACCCGAGCACAGCCTCCGTGCGGCCCGGAACCGCGGTCCGCATCATGACCGGAGCGCCGGTACCCCCCGGCGCAGACACGGTGGTACCCTTCGAAGAAACCGACGAGATGGACCAGCGCGCGCGGGGCGTCCGCAGCGTGGACCTCCAACGGATCAGCATCCGGACGGGCACAAGCCTTGGCGCCTGCGTGAGGCCAGCCGGTGGTGATGCACCTGCGGGAGCGCTCATCATCGCCAGGGGGACCGTCCTTGGCCCAGCCCATATCGGCGTAATTGCCAGCTTGGGTCTTACAAAAGTTCCCGTAATCCGCCGGGCGGTGGTGGCAATCCTGGCAACGGGCGACGAACTGCGAGAACCGGGCGAGCCCTTGGGTCCCGGCCAAATCTACAACAGCAACACCTACACCACGGCCGCCCAGGTGCTTGCCTGCGGCGCCACCCCCAGGCTGCTTCCCATCGCGCGGGATACAATGGAGGACCTGAAGAGCAAGATCCAGTTGGGTTTGGACGCCGATCTGTTCATCACCTCTGCGGGCGTCTCGACCGGAGAGTATGACCTTGTGAAAGATGTGCTCACCAGCGAAGGGACAATGGATTTTTGGCGGGTCCGGATGCGGCCCGGCAAACCCCTGGCCTTCGGTCTGTTGCGGCGAGCCGGACGGCCGCTCCCCCACCTCGGCCTGCCGGGCAACCCGGTCAGTTCGATGATCGCGTTCGATCAATTCGCCCGTCCCGCCATCCTGAAACTCATGGGCCAGGAAGCAGAGCCTCAGCCCACCGTCAAAGCGACCCTGGATGAGCCGGTGTCGAACGGCGACGGGCGGCGGTTTTTCGCACGGGTGATCGTTACCTTGCAAGACGGGCAATACCATGCGCGGCTGACGGGCTCCCAGGATTCCAATGTGCTGACATCCATGGCCTCGGCGAACGGTCTGTTGGTACTGCGGGAAGATCGGCAGAGCGTCGGGGCTGGAGAAGCGGTCGAAGTTCACTTGCTCCAGGGCGGACGGGGTATCCGCGAATGAGGTCGCCGTCGGCTGAATTCACCTACGAACCAGCCTCTGAAGTATCACGGGCGCGCCGGGTCCTTATCAAACCTTCGGCGCCGTTCCCCCTGCCGTACCCGGTCAGCACCAACAAGGATATCCTGGCGGCCATCATCCGGGGTGTCCGCCGGATCAGCGAAGCCGATATCATCTTGCTGGAGGGGCCATCGGAAGAGGAGCATACTCGAACCATTTTCCGCGCCCTGGGCTACGATTTCCCCCGGGTGCTGAGCCTTGATGTCCGGGACTGCACGTTGGTCGAGGTTGAAAATCCGTTGCCCAAGCCCTACGCGATGGGCAACTTCTGGGTGCCCAACGTGCTGCTCTCCTGCGATTACCTGATGTCTGTCACCCCGTGCACCATCCTGTCGGGCCGCGGAGCGTTGTCGGTGCCCAACCTGCTGGGATTGCTGCCTAAGAGCAAATACGGCCAGGAGTTCAACCGGTCACGGCCCGCCACCGGCCGGATCGATGTGCAAGGAGCGATTGCCGACCTCTATTTCACGGTACCCTTCGACCTCGGGATAGTGGACGCCAAGGTGAGGTTCGACGCCAACGGCCTTGGGACGGAGGGGACCGAGGATCAGGCTGGGACGGTGTTTTCGGGAGAACCGTATGATGTGGATCTGGAGACCGCCGAAACCCTCGGCATCGACGCACCCTACCTTCGGCTGATCGCCAACGCCAGGGTGGAACTGGAATCTCCCCCGGACTCACCCTGACATGCGATCAGTCCATCGGAACATAGCACGGAGGCAGCAATGGCATTGGATCAACTGACGGGATTTGAAGAGGACGACGGCGCGATATTCTTGACTCGCTACCGGATTGACCCTGAGCGCTATACCGCCCTGGGACGCTCCTTCACCTTCATGGTGAGAGAGCTTATGTGCAAGGAATCGAGGTCGCAATTGGGAAAGCCGATGGAGATCCGGCAGCCAGTTCACGACCCGGGTTCCAAGAAGGTGCGATTCGAACTGCGGACGGGCACCTTCGGTGAGGACCCCGTCGCCGTCATTGCAGAATGCTGCGCCAGGACCCCCGAGTTCAAGAACCCTGACCTCCCGGTGAAGGAGATCATCAGCCGGATCCTGCTGGCGGCGGGCAACGAACCCCGTTCGGTGATGGAACTGTACGAGGAGGCGCTCGATTGGGTGGGGCGGGCAGACGGACGGGTCATTAACCCAGCGTCGATCCTGCAACTGCTCGACTCGGACGAATACTACGGGTTTGCTCGGGCAGCCGCGCGCTGATCGAAGCCAGCGCTTATTGGGCGGCCAAACTGATGTTGGTCACCACGCTTTCATAGTCCCACCCGCTCGCACCTGCCTGGATCGACAGAATGCGTTGCGGGCGGGGGTTGAGCGCCATGAGATTGACCGGCGCCGAATAGTGGATCCAGGCGTTCTGCTCGACACCAATCGCCTGATCGGTCCAATTGTTCGCATCATTCTGGTAGTAGAAGCCGTAGAGCGCCGTGCCATCGCCCAGGGCTGTCCGGTAATTCACCCGTACCAGCAGCGGATACTCAGTGCCCAGGTAACCGCCGCCTGATAGGCTCTGGTTCACCAGACGGAAATCCAGCGAGAGCACAAGCTCCGCATAGTGACCCACATCCCGGCCGACTTCTTGGAACAGGTAGGTCTCATAGAAGGTTCCCCGGCTCCCGGCCCGGTGGAACCTGGCCTGCACCCGCCCGTCCTCAACCGACAAGCTCAGACTCCCCGGCAGGTCTTGGCCTTCTCGGAAGCCGGCCGTGCTGCCCGGTTGCCACCCTTCGATTCCGTGGCCAAAGTCACCGTTCCGGATCAACTCCTCGCGTTCGGCTATCGGTCCGGTGGCGCCGCGCTTGTCAAAATCCATTCTCTGGCCGCTGCGCACATGAAACTCGGCGCCACTGGCGATAACCGACGCTCCACCCACGTCACCCACTCGCAGCCCCGACTTGCCCCCTTCGGCGGTGAGGGTATAGCCACCCTCCTCAAGCAACGCCCGTGCCTGGCCCAAACGAATGGTGAAAGCACGTTCCCATTCGAAGGCGGGCGCAACGCCCAGGTGCGCCGTCCCCTGGTTGAGTTGGAGGTCGATGCGCCATTGCGCAGGGGAGAACCGGCCGCTGGCCGAGGTCACCACTTCGAGCTCCGAACCGGGGAAGACCCGCACGGTGCTGTGATCAAACAGAGTCACGAAAGCCTGCGAGTTCGGGTCGGTGCGAATGCGGTCACCCTCGCGGAGCCGGGCATCGGCAACAACACTGACCCACTGCTGCAACCGAGCCGAGTAGAGCGATACCGTTCCGTTGATGACCATCAGATCGACGGGCCGGCCCTCCATGGAGGTGGTCACCCAACGGTGCGCCACGAACGCCGCTCCGGCAGCTGAAAGCAGAAACACCCCAAAAGCTATCCAGAGGACCATCCACACGAGTGCGCCCGTGCGTGGGGTGCGGGCGCCATGGGACGGCGCCCCACCGCCGGAGGCGAAGTCGGCCTGGTCCTCGGTTAAGGGAGGAAAGGACTGTCGCGTCACCGCCAGCCTGCTGTCACTGCTCCTCGGATTCGCCTTTGCGCTTGCCCTTTTTGACCACGTCCACCTCAACCGGTTCGGACACCAGCTTCTGGATAGCCTTGGCTTTGGCGTCCTTCTTCGGCTTCTTCGTCTCACGCTTCTGATTGTTGCGGTCACTCATGGCAAATCCTCCTTACCAAACGGGTTTCCTTCGATTGCACTCTCTTGGCGCGCGGCATTCGCGGGGTTCCCCAAGCTCGCCGCGGGCATGTTCACAGAGCAGGAGTCTTAGCTCGAGCGGCTTTCCATTTGGCCTTCTGCAAGGTTCGCACCTCTGGGTCCGTCTCAATATGCCCGGCAGAGAACGTCCGCCGGAACGCATCAAACCGTCCGTCTCGTAGCGCCGACCGGACATCCTCCATCAAGCGGAAGATGAACCTGAGGTTATGGATGGTGGCCAGTTGGAACGAGAGCAGCTCATTGCTCATGAACAGGTGATGAATATAAGCGGCCGAGAACTCCGCACAGGTCAGGCAGTCACACCCCGCCTGGATGGGCCCCGCCTGGTCTCGAAACCGGGCGTTCGTGATATTAACCCGCCCCTCCGCCGTCAGCAGCGCCCCGTTACGGGCGATGCGGGTGGGGAAGGAGCAATCGAACATATCCACGCCACGGGCGACCCCATCCAGCAGGTCGAGGGGCGAGCCGACCCCCATCAGGTACCGGGGCTTTTCGGGAGGCAGCGCTGCCACGGCGGCCTCGACCATACCCCAAGTCTCGGTTTTGGGCTCGCCGATGCTCAATCCTCCGATGGCGTAGCCGGGAAAGTCCATCGCCGCCAGCGTCGTTGCAGAGTACCGCCGTTGGTCTCCGTCCAGTCCGCCTTGGACGATCGCGAACAACGCCTGGTCCCGACGGGTATGACTCGCTAAACATCGGGCCGCCCACCGATGGGTACGTTCGGTGGCGGAAAGCGTTTCCTCGGGCGAACTCGGAAAGCCCGCGGGCTCATCCAAAACCATCGCCACATCGGCTCCCAGGGCCTGCTCAATCTCCATCACCCGCTCTGGAGTCAGGTAGTGTTCCGAGCCATCGATGTGCGAGCGAAAGCGCACGCCATCGTCATCGACGCTGCGGATATGAGCTAAACTAAACACCTGAAAACCGCCGCTATCCGTGAGCATCGGCCCGTGCCAGCCGGTGAACCGTTGGAGTCCGCCCAGTTCGGCGATCCGCTCATGACCGGGACGCAGGTAGAGGTGATAGGCATTGCCGAGGATGATCTTGGCGCCCAGGGTCCGCAGGTCCCAGGGCGCAACCGCCTTCACGGTGCCCTGGGTCCCCACCGGCATGAACACCGGCGTTTCGACTTCCCCATGCGGGGTGGTCAACAGCCCGGTACGAGCGAGCGTATCCGGACAATGGGTATCGGAACGGAAGCCAAACACGCGGCTCAGCCCTGCACGACGCTCGCGAGCGCCTCGTTGACCAGATCCGCGGGCACATCGTCCCGCACCACCGCATGCCCCAGGCCGTTGAGCAACACCCAGCGCTGCCGCCCGTTCTGGACCTTCTTGTCCCACGACATCGCGGCGCGGACGGCTCCCAGGTCGATGCCGTTGCAGGTGGTGGGCAGGCCAAACGCCTCCAGCACCCTGCGTTGGCGGTCCACTTCTCGCTGGTTCAACAGACCCATCCCCAGACCGATCCGTGCGGCCGCAGTCATCCCGACCGCCACCGCCTCGCCATGCAGCAGTTGGCCGTAGCCGGCCGCGTTCTCCAGACCATGCCCGATGGTATGGCCATAGTTGAGGATGGCCCGGATGCCGGTTTCCCGTTCGTCCTGACTCACCACGCCGGCTTTGATTGCCGCGCTCTCCGCGACGATCCGGGCGGTCGCCCGCCCGTCCAGCGCTTTCAGCCGCTCCAGGTTGATTTCGATGTCATCGAGCAGCGACTCGTCGGCGATGAGCGCGTGTTTGATCACCTCGGCCCATCCCTCGGTCAACTCTCGCTCGCCCAGCGTCCGCAGCAGGTCGACATCCATCAGCACCATTTTGGGCTGGTAAAACGACCCCACGAGGTTCTTACCCGCTGCCCGGTTTACCGCAGTCTTGCCGCCGATGCTGGCGTCGGCCATCGCCAGCAGCGTGGTCGGCACGTGCACCAGGGGCATCCCCCGCAGGTAGGTCGCCGCCACGAAGCCGGCCAGGTCGCCGACGACCCCTCCACCCAACGCCACCACGCAGTGGCCGCGCTCCGCTTTCCGGGCCATCAGCCAGTCGTACAGCGCAACCGCCTGGTCGAGGGACTTGCTGGCCTCCCCTGCCGGCATGATGTATGAGGCGACCGAGAAGTCCCGCTCCTTCAGGATCGTTTCAAGTTGCCCGCCATAATGGGCGTGAACGTTCTCATCGCTCACCACATAGGCGACGCGCTGCACGCCCAGGTTGGCGAGGCGGGCTGGGAGCGAGTTGATGATCTTGGACCCCACGAACACCGGGTAGCTGCCGCCCGAGGTGCTGACCACCGCAGCGGCGCCCACCCCACGGCCACCGAAGCCTCCGGCATGAGGGTTCTCGGCGCCCTCCTCCTCCAGCACCGGGACCGGCAACGGCGGCGTGCTCAACCGCCCCCGGAGCTTGCCGTACACCCGCAGCACCTCCTCCACCACCTCATCGGGGCTCAGGGCGTCGGTGGCGATGCACCAGTCCGAGACTGCCGCATAGTGTTGGGCCCGGTGCTCCTTGAGCGCCTTGATGCGTTCCAGGGCATCGTCTGCCTGCATGATGGGCCGGATGACTGGGTTGTCGCTCTCGGCCTGGTCCCGCAACAGCCGTTGGTAGATGGTGCTGGGGCGGGCATCCAGCCAGAACACCACCCCGCTCGACCCCAGCATCGCCCGGTTCCCCCCGTCCAGCACCACACCGCCCCCGGTCGCGATCACGGCGCGTCCCCGGCCGCAGGCAAGCCCGAGGCTCTGACGTTCCAGCGCCCGGAACCGGTCCTCGCCCCATTCGGAAAAGATATCGGGGATCGACAGCCCTCCCGCCAGGTTGACCGCTTGGTCGTCGGTATCCACGAAGGGCCAACCGATCCTTTTTGCGATCTCCCGGCCCACTAACGACTTCCCCGTATAGGAGAGCCCCACCAAGATGAGCGCTTGTTTCTGCATGGCCCGGCCTACTCCACGCCTCGGGGACCCAGGGTCGCCAGGTAACCCTGGTAGTTGCGGAAGGTCTCCGTCAGATGGTCGCCGCCGAACTTCTCCAGCATCGCCTCGGCCAGGCAGATGGCCACCATGCTCTCGCCCACCACCCCCGCGGCGGGAACCACGCAGACGTCACTCCGCTCGTAGTGAGCCTGCACCGGCGCCCCGGAAACCAGGTCAACCGTCGGCAGCGGGTTGGCCAGCGTGGCAATCGGCTTGATAACGAATTGGGTGATGATGGGTTCCCCGGTGGTCATCCCGCCTTCGAACCCGCCTGAGTTATTGGTGCGGCGCTGCCACGGACGGACCCCCCCCGCGGCGGTTCCCTCATCGCCCCACTCCTCAGCCGGCCTGATGACGTCGTGGACTCTGGAACCAGCGAGGTCGGCAACCGTTGCCCCTGCGCCGAAGCTCACCGCCTTGACGGCGTTGATGCTCATCAGCGCCTGGGCGATCCGGGCGTTCAGCTTGCGGTCCCACTGGATGTGGCTCCCCAGCCCCATCGGCGCCCCGGTCGCGAACACCTCCAGGGTGCCGCCCAGCGTATCCCCGGCCGCCTTCGCCCTATCGATGGCAGCGATCATCACCGCTGCGGCGGCCTCGTCGGCGCACCGCACCGGACTGGCCTCCACCGCGGCCCAGTCGACCGGATGGGGAACTGCGGCATGGACCCCGCCTAGGGACAACACGTGGCTGTGGATCTCGATGCCGAACTCCTCCAGGAAGCGCCGGCACACTGCGCCCACCGCCACTCTTGCGGCGGTCTCGCGGGCGCTGGACCGTTCCAGGATGTTGCGGGCGTCCCACTGAAAATATTTCATGGCGCCGGTGGTATCGGCATGGCCGGGACGCAGCCGGGTGATGGTGTTCAACTGGCGTTCAATCGGAGCGACGCTCATCACCTCCTGCCAGTTCTCCCAGTCCTTGTTCTCGATGAGCATCGCGATGGGACTGCCCAGGGTGAGCCCATGGCGCACGCCCGAACGGAACCGGGCCCAATCGGTCTCGATCTGCTGGCGGCGGCCCCGTCCATAGCCGGCCTGACGCCGGGCCAAGTCGCCCCGGATGTACTCCTCACTGATGGGCACACCGGCAGGCAGACCTTCGAGCACCGCCGTGAGGCCGGGTCCATGGGATTCGCCGGTGGTGAGCCAGCGGAAGTGGGTCATTGAGGTTCCTCACACGTAATCGCCGCGTCAACAGGAACCGGCCGTCGCATCGCCCAGTCACATCGCCCGATGGATGAGGGTCGCTACTGCTGAGCGGGATCGGTTCCGTACAGTGCCCGGCGCGCGGCCTGCATCATGAGCTCAAGCGGGGGCTTCCTACCCGTCCACAACTCGAAGCCCACGGCGCCCTGGTACACCAGCATCGACAGCCCGCCGGCCGCCCGGGCGCCCGCCGCCCGTGCCTGGCGCATGAGCGGCGTCTCAGACGGATTATACACCAGGTCATACACCAAGACCCCCGACGGAATGCGCACCCCGCCGAGCGGCGACTCCGCCGCCGCGGCCCCGTGCAGCATCCCCATAGATGTGGTGTTGACCACCAGGTCGTAGGCTGGCAGCCGCGCCTCGATCGCCGCACCCCAGGGCTCGACCACCGTCCGGTCACGTCCCACGCCGGCGGCAAACGCCCGTTGCAACTCGACCGCCGCCTCCGGCCGCCGGGCCGCGATGCCGACGCGCAGGGCGCCCGCCGTGAGCAGTCCATACACCACGGCCCGCGCCGACCCGCCGGCGCCCAACACCAGCGCGGACCTCCCTGCCGGCTCGAACCCGCCGTCGGCGCGCAGCGCGTCTATGAACCCGGTGCAGTCGGTGTTGTACCCCACCAGCACTCCGTCCGCTTTAGCCACGGTGTTGACCGCGCCGATGGCGGCGGCGACTGGATCGATCCGGTCGAGCAGCGCCGCCACCGCCTGCTTATGGGGGATGGTAACGTTCATCCCCAACCGGTCGGGGCGACGGAGCGAGGCCACCACCTGGGGCAGCCGGTCTGGCGGCGTCTCCCATGCCTCGTACCGGATGTCCAGTCCGTAGAAGTCGAGCGCGGCCTGCTGGAAGATCGGCGACAGGGTGTGGCGCAGCGGGAACCCGATGACGCCGATGTGCTGAGGCAAAATGACCGCCTTAGGGGTGTTTGATCCACTGTAGGCGCGGACCGGGAGCGAGGGCAACATCGGTGGCAAGGCCGGCGCGGGCCATAGCAGCTGCGGACGCTGCTGCCTCATTTCTTGCCAAAGAAACGGACCATTCATGTCGTTTGAACCCTCTCATTCGGGAGGCTTGTCAGGGTTTTGTCAGGTACCGCCCTTACATTGGCAATAGCTGATCGCGGTCGGGCTGCCGGATGGCCCCGCCCGGCCCGCGGCGTCAAATGATACGCCGCGTCTCATGGGCGGAGCCCCGGTGCTCCCCGGCGTTGCTCGGGGGACGCTGGGTTCTCGAACGCCACCGGCAAAAAGTTGTAGCCATGCCCTTGATAGTTAGGAGTCCACTCATGAAGGCATCTCGTCCGGTCTGGCGGCTTCTTTCGGTTCTGTTCTTGGGCCTCACCCTGGTGGTGCTGCCGGCGGCGCCAAAGGCGGAGGGTTACGTTGCGCCTCCTGAACGCCCCCTGATGAAGAAGTCGGTTTCGGAAACGGCGATCCCCTCCGGGCTGATCCACCGCTGGAGCGGCGAGGGAAATGCCGTCGACTCCGTAGGCGGTGCCCACGGGACGCTCGGAGCCGCCACCGCTTCGATGTGGTAGGGCAGAACGGACAGGCCTTCTCCTTCAACGAGACCGTCGCGGCCATCGCAACCCTGCCGGTTGATATCGGCGCAGACGCCCTCCCCAACATGACCATCGGGATGTGGGTTAACCTCCGGAGCACCAGCGGCAGCTTCGGATGGGTCATGACCCATGACGACCAATCGTTTGACCGCGGCTTGATTCTGCATGATAGCCGTTTTGGATACCGGGTCGCCGCTGGTGTCGGGGGGGCCTACGCTTCGACGCTCCCGGATCTGCGCAACAGCCTGAACACGTGGCATTGTGTTGCGGTCGCATACAATCAAGCGACCCTCCAGGCACAGGTGTACGCCGATGGCGTCACGCAAACCGTTTCGACCAACAACAACGACGGATTTCCGCAGGCTTCGTTGGGCGGGAGGTTGTCCACGCTCTTCCCAAACAACCATGAGATCGACGGCTTGGTTGACGAGGTCTTCGTGTTCAACCGGGCGCTCAGCGCCTCCGAGATGGGGGAAGCCTGTCAAGGAGTGCTCCCGCCCGCCGACGAGCCCGCACCCGCACCCACCGTCCAAGAAGCCAGCCCCAACGACACGACGAGCGCCGACCCGGTGCACACCCTCACCGGCGGATTTCTGTACAGCCGCACCGATCTCGTCATCCCCGGACGTGGCCCGGCCCCTGCCTTCCGTCGGGGCTACTCCAGCAGCGACGCCCGCGTCGGCCCGCTGGGACCCGGCTGGACCCACAACTACAACGTGCGCCTCCGCAGCCCCGGGGAAGGATCCGTAGACCTCGTCCTGGTCACGGCCGAGGGTGGCAGCATCCTGTACGACCACAACCCCGACGGCAGCTACACGCCGCCGGGGGGCATCACCAACCACGCTGACCCGAAACGCGACCGATGGAACCTTCACCGCCACCAACAAGGACGGCTCGGCGCAGCTGTTCGACAGCGCTGGCAACCTCACCGGCATCAAGGACCGCTATGGCAACACCTCGACCCTCACCTACACCGCCGGCAAACTGACTGCGGTGAGCGACCCCGCGGGCCGCGGCTCGCTGAGCTTCGCGTACGACACCTGCTCGGCGGGACGCCTGTGCTCCATCACCGACTGGATGAGCCCGGCCCGCACCGTGAGCTTCGGGTACGACGGATCGGGACGCCTGACCTCGGCCACCGACCGCGAGGGGAAGACCACTACCTACGGCTACGACGGGACCTCCCAGCGGCTCACCACCATCACCGACGCCAACGGCCACGTGGCCGTCACCAATGCCTATGACGCCCAGGGGCGGGTCAGCACCCAGAAGGACGCCCGCGGGCTGACCACCGGCCAACAGACGACCTTCGCTTACGTGGACAACGGCAACGGCACCCAGACCACCACGATGACCTACCCGGCCACGTCGGTGGACCCGGCCTGGAACACGACCCAGGCCGACACCTACAACCTCACCACCGGCTTCGTCACCAGCTAGGTGCTGCGGCCCACCAGCGCCGAGACCAACACCGTCAGCTATAACTACGACGGCAACGGCTTCCGCAACAGCGTCACCGACGCCCGCGGCAACACCACCAACTTCTGCTACGACGTTTCCTACGGAGGGACCGCCATCACCACCAGCCGCGGCAACCTCACCCGCCGCATCGACCCACCGCCCACCGGCGGCGCCAACCGGCCGGTCACGCTGTTCCAGTACGACAGCAAGGACAACCTCACCCAGACTGTGCCGCCCAAGGGTGTGAACAGCGGCGCCACCGTCACGTGCGCTGCTGACCTCAGCACTTTGGTAAATCCGACCTACGCCACCACCCTGACCTACGACGGGACCCAGACCAAACTGCTCTCGGTGGCCCGCAACTACACCGACCCCGACAGCGGGGCACAGACCGCCACCACCAAGTTCGAGTACAACGACGCCGCCAACCCCGGCCTGATGACCAGAGTCATCCCGCCGCGCGGCAATACCGGCGGGTCGCTCCACTACACCTACGCCACCCGCCTCGTGTACTTCGGCACCGGCACCAAGTTCGGCCTGCTGGACAACGTGACCGACGCCCTGGCCAACAAGTCGTCCTACGACTACGACCTGGCCGGCCGACGCATCAAGATAGTGGACCCGCTGGGCAACGCCGCGGGCGGCGTGCCGGCGGATCACAGTTGGCTGTACGCGTACGACAAGGAGGACCGCGTCCTCACCACCAGCGCGCCCGCCCCCAGCGCAGGCGGCGGCGCCCTGGTGACCAGCTTCCAGTACGACAGCGTGGGCAACCGGCTGGTGGTCATCGATCCCAGGCTCCAGGTCACCAAGTACCTCTACGACGAGCGCGACAGCCTGAACCAGGTGCTGGAGAGCCCGAGTGTGTGGACGGACCCGTTGGTCACCCCCAGCCCCCTCATCACCACCGAGTACCAGTACGACCACTTGGGCAACCTCTCCCGGCTGCTGCGGGCCAAGGCCGACGCCAGCTACGAGCGAGCCACCGATTACGCCTATGACGGGCTGAACCGGGTGCGCAGGGGGACCCAGTACCCCTCCTGGCCCGCCACCACGCCGACGCTTATCACGCAGTACAGCTACGACCCCAACGGCAACCGGGCCACGCTGCTCGACCCGCTGAACCAGACCACCACCATGGCCTACGACGCCCTCAACCGGCTAACCGCCATGAGCTACAGCGACGGCGTCACCCCCAACGCCGGCTACACGTACGACGCCAACGGCAACCGCCTGAGCCTGGCCGACGGCACCGGCAGCACCGCCTACGTGTACGACGAGTTGAACCGCCTGACCTCACTTACCGATCCCGCAAGCAAGGTTCTGGGCTATCGGTACGATCTGGACGGCAACCGCACGAAGGTCATCTACCCGAGCGGCACCGGAACGGTGACTTACAGCTTCGACAACGCCAGCCGCTTGCAGTCGCTGCTCGACTGGGCGAGCCGGACCACCAGCTACCAGTACTTCGAGGACGGCAGCCTGAAGCAGGCCACCAACAGCAACACCACCACTGCGGCCTACAGCTACGACAACGCCCGGCGGCTGACCCGGGTGGCCAACAAACTGGGAACCACCATCATCAGGCAGCACATGTACAAGCTGGACGCCGCGGGCAACCGCACCCAGATCGACGAGCAACTGGCCGGCCTGGGGGTGCCAAATACGGGCAGCACCAAGGCATGGGGCCGCAACAACTACAATCAATTGGGGGCTACCAGCAGCAACACCTGCAACAGCCTGCCATGCAGTTTGTCCCCGTTGGAGGTAACCAGCCTCGGCGGGGCCTTGGCCCTGGCCGCTGGAGCGGAGCATTCGTTGGCCGTGAAGGGTGACGGCACCGTCTGGGCCTGGGACCGCAACGATGCCGGGCAACTCGGCGATGGCACGACGACGGACCGTACGGCGCCGATACAGGTGCCCGGTCTCAGCAACGTCACTGCCGTTTCCGCGGGCTACAAACACAGCGTCGCGTTGAAAAGCGACGGTACCATCTGGACCTGGGGATTGAATGACAAGGGGCAATTGGGGATTGGCACAACCGTCGAACAGCACGCTCCGACTTTGGTTACCGGTATCTCGGGGGTCACCCGAATCGCGGCGGGGTACAAGCACAATATCGTCTCCAAGCAAGACGGCACTGCTTGGGGATGGGGATGGAACCTGAGCGGGCACGTTGGCGACGGGAGTGATGGCGAGGTTAACAATCGGCTTTCTCCTGTCCAAGTTCTTAACCTGACCAACGTCGTCCGCGTCGCGGCCGGCGAAGCCCATAGCTTGGGCCTCAAGGGCGACGGAACACTATGGTCCTGGGGGCGCAATGATAGTGGTCAGCTCGGTACGGGCAACCTCAACTATTACTCGACCCCCCATCAAGTAAAAAAAGTCGGTCCCGGCAACCAATTTCTCACCGGTGTCACTGAAATCGCTGCCGGCGAAGTCCACAGCCTGGGATTGACCGCCAGCGGAAGCGTGTATGCTTGGGGCGACAATGACTACGGCCAATTGGGGGATGGCGACACCTATAACCGTCGCAACAAAGCGGATCTCGTCGTCGGGTTAACTGGGCCGGTCACATTGTACGCCGGGGAGTACCACAGCATGGCCGTGAAGAATGGCACCCTCTGGATTTGGGGGCGCAACGACGACGGCCATTTGGGAGATGGAACCTCGACCAACCGCCTGCTTCCTACCGCGCTCACTACCCCGACCGGGGTGACCATTGTGGGCGGAGGCCAATGGAATCGCCATACTCTGGCGTCCACCGGCAGCGGCTCCGGCCCCGCCACCGAGACCACCACCTACAGCTACGACCGGCTCTCCCGGCTGACGGGGGTCGACGCCCCCGGCACGCCCTTCGATACCAGCTACCTCTACGACCCCGCGGGCAACCGCAGCACCATGACCCGCGGCTCGGCGACCAACTACAGCTACGACCGCGCCGACCGCATCACGGCCGCGGGCGCGGTGAGCTATACCGTCAACGCCAACGGCAACCTGGTTGCCAAAGGCGCCGACAGCTTCGCCTTCGACCAGGCCAACCGCATGAACTCCGCCACGGTCGCCGGCGCGACCAGCAGCTACGCCTACAACGGCGACGGCGTGCGCCACAGCAAGACCGTGGCCGCGGTCACGACCACGCTCGTCAACGACGTGAACCGCGGCCTCCCGGTCGTGCTCGATGACGGGACCAGGAAGTACGTCTACGGCCTCGGCCTCGCCTACGCCGTCGAGGGATCGAGCGTGCTCACCTACCACACGGACGGCCTCGGCTCGGTGCGCGCGGTTACCGACGCGGTCGGCGCCGTCACCAACACCTACAAGACCGATGAATTCGGCGTCCCGGTCGAGACGCAAGGCCCCAGCGCGCAGCCGTATCGGTACACCGGCGAACCGAGAGATGCCGAGAGCGGGCTGGTGTATCTGCGAGCGCTGATGTACGATCCGGGCACCGGGCGGTTCAGGGGGAGGGCGCCGGATGTTATAATCATCCCGCAAACTCCAGCCCGGACGAGCCCCCTTAAATCTCAATGCTGACCTCCGACGAAGTACGCCACATCGCCAAGCTGGCCCGGGTCGGCATGACCGATGCCGACATCGAACGGTTGCAGACCCAGCTCTCCAACATCCTCGAACACTTCGAGGCGTTGCGGGAACTCGACACCGAGGGGATCGAGCCCACCGGGCACGCGATGCCCATGAGCAACGTCATGCGCGAGGACCAAGCCGAGGCGTCACTGCCGGCTGCCGACGTCATGGCCAACGCGCCTCACGCCGAGGAAGGCGCCTTCCGGGTGCGCGCCGTGCTGGAGTTCTGACTGTTGGGCGCCTTCTTTCAGTCCGTCACGTTATTCGGTCCGGAGCGGCGCACATTGGAGCAGTTCGATGCGCTGGTCGACACCGGCGCCACCTACTCGCTGATCCCCGAAGACCGGTTGTCGGCGTGCGGCCTCACCGCCACCGATTCGATGGAGTTCACCACCGCCGATTCCAGGACCATCACGCTCCCCATCGGGCAGGCGGAGATCGGGGTCGAAGGGCGCTCCACCATCACCTGGGTCATCTTTGCCGTAACCGGGACCGTTCCCCTCCTGGGGGCCTACGCGTTGGAGGGGTTGCAGTTTGCCGCCGAACCCTGCAACCGGCGTCTCGTCCCAATGCAGGGCTTCCTTGCTGCTTCGAACTGAGTCTTCATGAACCTGCACGACCTCACCATCCACGAAGCCGCCGGCCTCCTTGCCAAGAAGGAGGTGACCTCCGAGGAGCTCACCCGTTCCGTGCTCGCCCGCATCGGGGCGGTGGAGGGCCGGGTGCAGGCGTTCGTGACGGTCACCGCCGAGCGGGCGCTCGATCAGGCCCGCGCCGCCGACGCCCGCCTCGCGAAGGGCGAGACCGGCCCTCTGCTGGGCGTGCCCGGCGTGATCAAGGACGTGCTGTGCACCCGCGGCGTCCGCACCACCTGCTCCGCCCGCATGCTCGAGAACTTCGTTCCCCCCTACGACGCCCACGTGGTGGACCGGCTACAGCAAGCCGGACTCGTCATGATGGGCAAAGCAAACATGGACGAGTTCGCCATGGGCTCCTCCACCGAGAACTCGGCGTTCCATCCCACCTGCAACCCGTGGGAGCTCACCCGCGTTCCAGGCGGCAGCAGCGGCGGTTCGGCCGCATCGGTGGCGGCGGGCGAGGGGCTGTATGCCCTGGGGACGGACACCGGTGGCAGCATCCGCCAGCCCGCCGGCTTCTGCAGCGTGACCGGGCTCAAGCCCAGTTACGGCCGCGTGAGCCGCTACGGCCTCATCGCCTTCGCCTCCTCCCTCGACCAGATCGGCCCCATGACGCGGGACGCCGAGGACGCGGCCATCGTGCTCCAGACCATCGCCGGCTACGACCGCCGCGACGCCACCTGCGTCGATGTCGCGGTGCCCGACTACCGGGATGCCCTGAAGCCCGACCTCAAGGGGCTGCGGATCGGGGTTCCGAAAGAGTATTTCGTCGATGGCATGCAACCCGAGGTGGAGGCCGCGATCAGGACCGGCATCGCCGACCTGGAACGGTTGGGAGCGACCATCGATTGGGACATCTCCCTGCCCACCACGCCCTACGCCCTGGCGGTGTACTACATCCTCGCCCCCTCCGAGGCCTCGTCCAACCTGGCCCGCTACGACGGCGTGAAGTACGGCTACAGCCACGCCGAGGCCGACGGGATGTGGGACGCCATGGAAAAGACCCGGCAGTTCGGGTTTGGGCCGGAGGTGAAACGGCGCATCATGCTGGGGACGTACGCCCTCTCCGCCGGGTACTACGACGCATATTATGTCAAGGCACAGAAGGTGCGCACCCTGATCCGCCAGGAGTTCAATGCCGTGTTCCAGCGCTGCGATGCGCTGATCACCCCCACCTCCCCCACCGTCCCCTTCAAGCTGGGCGAGAAGATGGACGACCCCGTCCAGATGTACCTGAGCGACGTGTGCACCATCCCGGTGAACATCGCCGGACTGCCCGGGATGAGCGTGCCCGCGGGCTTCGCCGGCGGCCTGCCGGTGGGGATGCAGATCATCGGCCGCGCCTTCGACGAACCGACCGTGCTGCGGGTCGGCCACGCCTACCAGCAGGCGACGGACTGGCACACCCGCCGACCGGCGTTGTAGGGTCGGCGATCCTTCCGGGAACGGTAGCTGCAGCTGCCCCAGATCCCGAAGGGATCGCTTGGTGGCCGGTTTCGCCCGGCCTAGCGTCGCAACCAGACCCGTCCGTGTCAACCAGCGCTGGGTTTTGGGCTATAATAGGCCAAACCCGCAAGGCCGATCATGTACACCCACGAACTCAAACAGGCCGTCGTCGCTGCCCTGGCGGCGGTTGCCGCGGTGCGCCGGGTTAATCACCTGCAGTTCTGGGGCGAGCAAAACCTGTACATCGAGGCCGCGCCGCGCGACGGCGAGACCGTGACACAGGTCGATGCGGCACTGGAAGCGGTCATCGCAGCGTGGCATGGCCTCCGCCCGGCACGGCTGCGGTGGCGGGTGCTCGCGGCAGGCGAGGCGATGCCGGCCAGCGCCAACCTATTCACCCGGGTCGGGGCGGGCTGATCCCACCCGCGGCGCTTGTCCTGAGCCTGCCGAAGGGCTCGTTCCAAACCCTGCGTGGAGGCGGAGTTGAAAGACGTGCTGAGAGTCCTCGAAGCGGACGCCCGGACCACCCCGGAACAGATCGCCGTGATGACCGGCCGTCCTCTCGACGAGGTCGCCGCCATCATCAAGCAGGCCGAGTCGGACGGCATCGTCCTCGGCTACCGTGCCCAGATCAACTGGGACAAGGCGGGGGAGAGCCAGGTATGGGCGCTCATCGAGGTGAAAGTCACGCCGCAGCGGGACTTCGGCTTCGATGCCATCGCCGAGCGGATCTACCGTTTCCCCGAAACCCATTCGATGTACCTGGTCTCGGGGCAGTACGACCTGGCGGTGATGGTGGCAGGCCACACCATGCAGGAGGTCTCGGGCTTCGTTTCCGCCAAGATTGCAACGATTGAGGGTGTGCAGGGGACCGTCACACACTTCCTGATGAAACGTTATAAAGAGGGCGGCATCATCGTCGAGGGCGAACCCACGGTGCAACGGCAGCCCTATTCACTCTGACCCGTCGCCGGACTGAACCGGCCGGCTCGGCTGTATCTTCCGGTTCCGTTGGAGGCCAGTGGACGCTTCTCCCTTCCCCCAGGGTTATCCCATCTCCCGCCGGGTCCAGCAGATCCCGGCATCGGGCATCCGGCGCTTCTTCGACCTGCTCGCCTCCATCGACGGCGTGATCTCGCTGGGCGTCGGGGAGCCTGACTTCGTCACCCCCTGGACTATTCGCGAAGCGGCCATCCACTCCATCTCCAAGGGGCAGACCAACTACACTTCGAACTACGGCACCCTCGAACTCCGCACCGCCATCGCCCGCCACCTGGAGGCGCGCTACGGCGTAAGCTACCACCCGGAGCGGGAGATCCTGGTGACGGTCGGCGTCAGCGAGGCGATGGACCTCGCCATGCGCGCCATCGTCGATCCCGGCGACGAGGTGCTGGCGCCTGACCCCGCCTACGTCTCCTACGGACCCTGCGCCACCCTGGCGGGTGGGACGGTGGTGCCGGTGCCCACCTCGCAATTCCACGACTTCAAGCTCCAAGCGAACGAACTGGAGCGGCGCATCACCCCAAAATCGAAGGTCGCGGTGCTGGGCTTCCCCAGCAACCCCACCGGGGCGGTGATGGAGTGGGAGGACCTCGAACAGATCGCGGCGGTTGCCGAGCGCCACAACCTGCTGGTCATCTCGGACGAGATCTACGACCGCCTGGTCTACGGCGTGGAGCATACCTGCTTCGCCGCCCTGCCGCGAATGCAGGAACGTACCATCCTGCTCGGTGGGTTCTCCAAGGCCTACGCCATGACCGGCTGGCGCGTGGGCTACGCGGCAGCCCCTGCGCCGATCCTCGAAGCGATGATGAAGGTGCACCAGTACGTGACGATGTGCGCCTCCACCATGAGCCAGGCCGCCGCGGTGGAGGCGCTGAAGCGGGCCGAGCCCGACGTCCAGGACATGGTGGCGTCCTACGACCGGCGGCGCCGGCTCATCGTAGCGGCCTTCAATGACATGGGACTGCGCTGCTTCGAGCCCCGGGGAGCGTTCTACGCCTTCCCCTCCATCGAGATCACCGGACTGTCCTCGGAGGACTTCGCCGAGCGGCTGCTGGTGGAGGAGAAGGTGGCCGTGGTGCCGGGCTCGGCCTTCGGCGCCTGCGGCGAGGGGTTCGTGCGGTGCTGCTACGCCACCTCGATGGACGAGATCAAAGAGGCGGTCGTGCGCATCGGCCGGTTCGTCGATCGCCACCGTGCGGGACCGAAGTAGCGGGGATGCGCAGCCCGTTTTCGCGCCAGTTGGCGGTGGGAGTCTCCACCGGCGTGTTCAGCGGGTTGACCGGGGTCGGCGGCGGCGCCATGGTGGTGGGCCTGCTGGCATCATGGCTGCATTTCGAGCTGCGGGCCGCTCAGGGCACCAGCCTCGCGATCATCATGCCGGTGGCGCTGTTCGGCGCCCTCACCTATGCCTGGCAGGGACTGACCGGCCGCTTTGTTTTCGATTCCGCTCTGGCGTTCAGCATCATCCCCGGCATCGCCATCCCCAGCCTGTTCGGGGTGGTGGTGGGCGCCACCTGGATGTCGTCGCTGCCATCGGCCCAATTGCGCCGCGCCTTCGGGGTCTTCCTGTTCGCGGTCTCGCTGTCGATGCTGGCGAAAGATGTGATCTCGGTGGGAGCAGCCCCCAGCGGCCCGGTCACCATTCCGCTCATCTTTTGGGCGCTGCTCGGCTTCATCACGGGCTGCTTCTCGGGGTTCCTCGGCATCGGCGGTGCGATGGTGATCATCCCGTTCATGAGCCTTGGCGCCGGGCTTCCCCAGCACATGACGCAGGGCGTCACGCTGGCGGTGGTGGCCATTACCACGGTCGTCGGTACCGCGACCCACCACCGGCTGGGCAACGTGGACGGCCCCGCCTTCCGGGCGATAGCCCCCAGTGCAACGGTCGCGGTGGTGGCGGCAAGCCTCGTGGCAGGCGCCATCGACGGCTTCTGGCTGACCAAGGTCTGCGGTCTGGCGCTGGCGTATTTCGCCGTGCGCTTCACCTTCCCGCCCGCCACGGTGCGGTCCCTGTCTCCTGGGATCGACCCCGCCGCGGGGTTCTACCAGATCTAGCGTACCGGGGCACTCAGATCGTCTATTTTCCAACCGCTGACCTATATGGGTTCACGTTCGAGGCTGCCAGAATCGGGGGCGGGAGTGCACGAGGGCGGCCGCCCTCTGCCGGGGGAGCGGGGGTGCCCCCCGCCCAGAATTCTCTCCTTTTGTTCTGGGTTAGGGGTGTGGCTGATGCCGCCTGAACCCCTAAGACTGAATGGATACGCTGCCTCACCCTCTTTCTACCCCCTCTCCTCGAAGGAGAGGGGGTAGAAAGAAAGATGATAGTGAGGGGGTGCCCTCACACTCCCCGCCAGCGGGGGTCACTGCTCAGAGTTGAGGGGTCGGAGCGCCCCGGAGCAGGTGTGGAGAGGGCGGCAGCCCTTCCCCGGGGGTTGTGGGGGTGCCCCCCACGAACAACTTTCTTCTTGTTCTCTTGTGGTGGGGGATCCGGATGACCAGCGGACGCTCTTCAATAACAAATCGGCCCCCGAAGACCGAGTAGTTACCAGCGGGGGTCCCGCTGGACACCCCTCCAGAGCGTTGTCGATAATATGCATTATTCCTGACGCAGTACCCTAGCGGCGCCTACTCCAATCCCGCTCGCTGCCAGGGGTTGCCCGTAGCGAGACGCATCAGGTCGGCGTGAACGGCAGCGTTGGCAGCGATGATGCCGTGTGTGCCGATGGCGAGGGCGCTGCCATCGCGTTCGGTGGCGATGCCTCCGGCTTCCTGCACCAGCAGCAGGCCGGGCACGAAGTCCCAGGGCGAGAGCACGCTGTGCAGGTAGAGATCCGTCCTGCCCGAGGCCGCATACGCCAGGCCAAGGGCAGCGGACCCGATATTGCGCATCCCCTGCATGGCGGGCCACAGCGACCCGAGGAAATCCAATAACTGTTTGGCCCGCTCATTGTCGTAGCCCATATCGAACCCGATCAGGCACTCCTCCACCAGGGTCTTGCTGGAGACGTGCATCGGCTTCCCGTTCAACGACGCGCCCGCTCCGCGCTCCGCCAGGAACAGTTCGTCCCGGTTGGGGTCGTAGGTCAGCGCCAGCACCACGGTGCCCCGGTCGACGAGGGCCAGGTTCACTGCGAAGGTCGGCATCCCCTGCGAAAAGTTCTTCGTACCGTCTATGGGATCGACGACCCAGACGAGGCCGGAGTCGCCGCCATCGACCGGCGGCGATTCCTCGGACAGGATGCCCCAACCGGGGAACTCCTGCAGCAACCGAGCCGTGATCAGGCGGTCGATCTCATAGTCGGTGGCGGTGACCACGTTCCGCCAGCCCTTGAACGTGACCTCGACCCCTTGGGTGAAGCGCTCGACAGCAACGGCGCCGGCTTCCCGCACCAAGTCCTCGGCCACCTGGCGGGGAATTGCGCCCGAGGCGCCGTGCGGGGGTGATTGGCGTTGCATAGCAGGTTGCGCCTCCAGCCCGTTGAGTTACCCAGTTGCGAGGCGGCGGCAACGCATCCGAGGCGGGTTCACCGCCATCATACCATCGGGTCATCGCCTCAGCCGGAGACATGGCTTGGTCTGGCCTCACTGTTCGAGACTGCTGTAAGAGTTCAGCGTTGCGGGGCGGCCGGGCTCAGAAGTGGGAGTGCACGAGGGCGGCAGCCCTCTGCCGGGGGCGTGGGGGTGCCCCACACCAGAGAATTCTCCTCTTTTTTCCTGGGGTGGGGGGAGTGGCTCATACCGCCGAACCCCTGACACTGAATAGTTACAGACTGCTGTATTTGTTCAGACTTAAGTGGCGGCTTCTCAATCGTTTGCCCCACCCCCCGAGAAAATGAAAAGGTAGCGTTTCTGGGGGAACACCCCCAGGCCCCCGGCAGGGTGGCTTCGCCCCCTGC
>SHYD01000089.1 GCA_009692945.1 Dehalococcoidia bacterium
TCCGGGCGTTGGAAACGCTCCGATCAGCATCAGCCGGGGCGGCCGCACGGCAGGATCTGGTGGTGAAGGCCATCGAGGAGGAGATGCGGTCGTTCGGCGAGAAGCGGCAGCGGCTACAGGAAGCCGCAGCCCGCGCCGGACAAATCGAACACGATCTCTCCGGAGCCATCGCTCGTGAAGCGGCCATCTCTCGAAGGTTGACCGAGTTCAATGGCATCCTGGAACACGCCGCGGAAACAGAGGCGGCCGCCGTCCGCTACCAGGTGCTCGATGCGGTAAACCGCCGGCTGACGGTTGCACTGCAGCAATTGGACCGGCTGCGTCAGGAGTTGTTGGCCGTCGAGCGCCAGCTTGACAAGGCGCGCACGCAACTCCAGATCGAGGAGCGCGAGCTTCAACAGGAGAGCCAGCGCCTGTCCGAGATGGCCGGAGCCGGTCCCACCCTGGAACGGCAGCGGCGTGAGGCGGAGGCGGATATGGTTCAGCTCGCCGACGAACAGCCCAAGATCGAACAGTCCCGTTCCCAGATCGAGACGATTGCCCAACAGATGGGTGCGCTGCGGCACCATAACGAAACAATCGTTCAGCAGGGCAAGGAACTGCGCTCCAGAGTGGAGCAGTTGAAGAAGCCCGGTGCGGTGGGCGTCTGTCCATTGTGCGGCACTGAGTTGGGTCCGCACGGACATGAGAAGATCATTCGCGAGTACCAGATGGAACTGGAGCAGCAGCGCGGGCTGTTCCGCGGGAACGAGCGGCGACTGAAGGAGTTGTTGGAATCGGCCGCCCAATTGAACGGGGCTATGAAGGAGGCCGAAGCGGCGGTCAACAGCCGGAGGGCTTCCGCCCAAAGCGCTCTTCAGTTGGCCGCCCAAGGGATGGACTCGGCCCGGCAGGCCGCCGATGCGCTTCCTCGCACGCAGGAGCGGCTCGCCGCCGTCCGGCTACGGTTGAGTTCTGGGGAGTATGCCGCCGACAGCCGGCGCCGGCAAGGTGAGTTAGCGGCCGCGGTCGAGGCGCTGGGGTACAGCGAGGCAGAACATAAATTGGTCCATGCCGAGCATTCGGCCTTGGCGGGTGCTCCCGGCGAGGCTCAGAAACTGGCCGAGGCCCTTCGGCGGGGACCTGAAGACCAGGCCGAGTTGGTCCGGATGGTTGAAGCTAAGAAGCGCTGGCAGGCCCAGCTCGATGACGAACGATCGAGGATCGCGGCGCTCAAGAAAGATCTCGATGCGTCTCCCGACCGGTCGCAAGACCTCGCGACGTCGAAGCAGGTGCTGATAGATTTGCAACAACAGGTGCGATCGGCCGACCAGGAGATTGGGCGGGCCAGCGAACAGATCGCGGCGAGTATCGAGGCCCAGCGCCGGGTCCAGGCGCTACGGCAGGAGACTGCGGCGTTGGCCTGGGAGCGGCAGGCCTATGATGAGCTGGCGCTGGCTTTCGGACGCCGTGGCTTGCAGGCGATGCTCATCGAGACGGCGCTGCCCGAACTGGAGGAGGAGACCAACCGGCTGCTGAGCCGGCTCACCGACAACGGTCTCAGCATCCGGTTGGTGACCCAGCGCCAGGGGCGGGCGGGCAACCTCATCGAGACGCTCGATATCATCATCGCCGATGAAACCGGCGGTGGCCGGCCCTATGAGTTGTACAGCGGTGGCGAAGCCTTCCGCATCAACTTTGCGCTGAGGGTGGCACTGTCGCGGCTGCTGGCCCGCCGGTCGGGGGCCCCGCTGCAGACACTGATTATCGATGAGGGGTTCGGCACCCAGGATACGGCGGGCCGGGAGAAGTTGGTGGAGGCTATCGGTGCAATCGCGGACGATTTCCAGCGGGTGCTGGTGATCACCCACATCGACGAAATGAAGGACGCCTTTCCGGTGCGGATCGAGGTGTCGAAAACCGCATCCGGCGCTCAGGCACGGGTTTTGCGGATGTAGGGTTCGCCGGGCAGGGGTGGCCCTGGCGATGGGCCAGCGTCAGCCGTTGTAGGGGACGCTGACCACCACGAAGTTCGGCTTGAACAGCAGACTGAGCTTTAGGAACTGCGCCGACTGCCCGTGGAGAAAGTGCTGCCACCAATGGTCGGGCACGTACTCCGGCAGCACCACGGTCACGATATCGGCTTGCTCGACCCGTTTCATCTCCGACAGGAATTGCAGCAGCGGGCCGGTGAGGCTGCGGTAGGGCGATTCGATGACGACCAATGGGACCCCCTGCCCCCATAGCTGCCACTCCCGCTCCAGGTCGGCGGCTCTGGCGGCTTCTGAGGTGACGTGGACCGCGGTCACCTGCGATGAAATGCTGGTGGCGTATTGCAACGCCCGGATCGACGGCCGGTTGAGAACGGCCACCGGCACCACCACCACGTTCTTGAGGGACCGGGGCGCCTCAGGCGCGGACGGAAGGGCGGTTGCAGCGCCCGCATCCGCATAGTGGGCTTTCACGGTGAGGAACATCTTGATCATGGCGGGAATGATGATGACGACCAGCCAGGCGCCCCAACCAACGGGCAGACCAGGGACGATCGGCAGGTTCGGGTTCATGAAATTAGTGGCGCCAGCGATGAGCGTGACCATCCCAGTGACCAGCGCTCCCGCGCCGTTGACTGCTGCCTTGACCTGCCATTGGGGTCCCCGCACCCTGCGCCAATGCGCGACCATGCCGGCCTGGGATAGGGTGAACGCCAGAAAAACGCTCAAAGCGTAGAGGGGCAGCAGCGCGCCGGTGGATCCCCCGAACGCCACGATGAGCAGTGCGCTCAGGACACCCAGCAGGATAATCCCGTTGGAGAAGGCCAATCGCTCCGCCCGAAACGCCAGTTGGTGAGGAGCGTAGTTGTCGCGGGCAAGGAACGATGCCAGTCGCGGGAAGTCTGCGTAGGCCGTGTTGGCAGCGAGGATGAGGATCAGGATCGTGGCGGCCTGCACGACGTAATACAGCAGCCCATCACCAAAGACGAGCTTGGCCAGTTGGGAGATGATGGTATCGTGTTCAGTCGGTACCGTGCCGATGTGGGTTAGAATAAAGGTGAGCCCTAGGTACATGCTGGCGAGGATCGCTCCCATGGCGACCAACGTGCGGGCGGCGTTGCGGGGCTCGGGCGGTTGGAACGCTGGGACCCCGTCCGAGATTGCCTCGGTTCCGGTCATGACCGCTGACCCCGTCGCGAAGGCCCGTAGCAGAAGAAAGATTGATGCCCCTCCGGTTACCGCCGTCGCATCCGGGAGTGCGGTGGGGGCAGCCACCTCCAGGGTCCCCATGAACAGGCGGATGAGCCCCACCCCAATCAGGGAGTACATCACCGCCAGGAACACGTAGGTTGGGACCGAGAAAATGCTGCCGGACTCCCGGATACCCCTCAGGTTGGTGACGGTGACGATGGCGATGGCTGCGATCCCCAATAACACCCGGTGATCGACCAACCCCGGAGCCGTCGAGACCATCTGGTCCACCGCGGATGCGATGGAGACCGAAACGGTGAGGATGTACCCCACCGACAACGCCGAAGCCGCAACGAGTCCCGGGACCGGGCCGAGGTTGGCGTGGGCGACAATGTAGCTGCCGCCGCCGCTGGGATAGGCGCTAATGGTCTGGCGGTAGCTGGTGACCACGCAGGCCAGCAGCAGCACCACACCGATGGCGATGGGGAAGGACCACCACAACGCCCCCATGCCCCCCGTCAGCAGGACGGCCAGCACTTCCTGAGGGACGTAGGCCACCGAGGAGAGTGCGTCGGAAGAGAATACCGCCAGCGCCTTTTTTTTCGAAAGCCGCTCCTGGCTCTCCAGTTCGTTGTGGATCGGATTTCCCACCAACAGGCGCCACAGCCAGCCGAGCGGTCCGGCAGGGCGCTCGATGGTCAGACCGGCTTCGAGATGCCCGGTCCCGCGGCGGGTAAAGCCTTCGAACTCCGCTCGCTTGACCCGGTAGACCGTATCACCCGGCCGCGTCGGGCGGACCCGCTCAAACACCCGTCGTTCGGTTGGCGCTTCGCGCGAAGCCGCGGGGTTGGACTCGGGCTGTTCCAGGGGTTCTCCCATCAGGCCCGGACCGCCTGCCTGAGCAGGATGTCGCGCAGAAAACGGCCGGTGAAGGAGTGTTCGATCTCCGTCAGCTGCTCCGGGGTGCCCGCAGCGATGATCTCCCCTCCCCGTTCGCCGCCTCCGGGACCGAGGTCGATGACCCAGTCGGCGTTCTTGATGACGTCCAGGTGGTGTTCGATTAACAACACGCTGTTGCCCTGATCGACCAGGCGGTGCAGCACTCGGAGCAACGCGGCCACGTCCCCGAACGAAAGGCCGGTGGTCGGCTCATCCAAGATATAAATGGTGCGGCCGGTGGCGCGCTTCGACAGTTCCGTGGAGAGTTTCACGCGCTGCGCCTCGCCCCCAGACAGTGTCGTAGCGGGTTGGCCCAGCCGCATGTAGGAGAGCCCGACCGCGTTGAGGGTCTCCATCTTGGAGCGGATCGGGGTGAACGCCTCGAAGAACTCAACCGCTTCTTCGATGGTCATCTCAAGGATGTCCGCGATGTTCTTGCCCTTGAAGAAGATCTCCAGGGCCTCCCGGTTGTAGCGCCTACCCTTGCACACCTCACAGGGGACCTCGATGTCCGGCAGGAAATGCATCTCAATCTGAACGAATCCCTCGCCGCGGCAGGCCTCGCACCGGCCCCCCTTCACGTTGAAGGAGAAGCGACCCGGCCCGTAGCCCCGCATCCTCGCCTCGGGTACGGCCGCCAGCAGCTCGCGGATTGGGGTGAACGCTCCCGTGTAGGTCGCCGGGTTGCTCCGAGGGGTGCGGCCGATGGGAGACTGGTCAATGTTGATGACCTTGTCGACATATTCGATGCCCTCGATGGAACCGAACGACCCGGGCTTCTCCTTGGCACGGTAGAGGATCTGGGCGAGACGCCGGTACAGAATGTCGTAGATCAGCGTGCTCTTGCCGCTGCCCGACGCTCCGGTCACACAGACCATCATCCCCAGCGGGACTGCCGCGTCCACGTTCTTCAGGTTGTTCTCGCGTGCGCCGCGTATGGTGAGGGCACGGCCGTTTCCCTTCCGGCGCATCTTCGGGTATGGGATCGCCACCGCGCCGCTGAGGTACTGCCCGGTGATGGACTCGGGACGGCTCAACACCTCGCTCAACGTGCCGCTGGCGACAACGTATCCCCCATGCTCGCCCGCGGCTGGGCCCATATCGATGAGGTGGTCGGCGGCGCGCATCATGGCCTCGTCGTGCTCCACCACCAGAATGGTGTTGCCCAGGTCCCGGAGCCGTGTCAACGTGTCGATGAGACGCTGGTTGTCGACCGGATGGAGGCCAATGGACGGTTCATCGCATACGTAGAGCACGCCCATCAGACCCGAACCGATCTGGGTCGCCAGCCGGATGCGCTGCGCCTCCCCGCCCGAAAGGGTGCCGGCGGCGCGGTCGAGGGTGATGTAGTCCAGCCCCACGTCCACCAGGAATCCCAGCCGTCCCCCCAGCTCTTTGAGGATCTGGTGGGCAATCATCTGTTCCCGTGCGGTCAGGGGCGATGGATCGTCACCCTGGCCCGCCAGATGGGCAACCCACTGCTTGCCTGCGGCGGTCGACATGGCCGAAACTTGGGCGATGTTGAGTCCGGCTACCGTGACGGCCAGGGCCTCCGGCTTGAGGCGGAGGCCTGAGCAAGTGGGACACGGTGTCGCGCCCATGTACCGCTCTATCTCCGACCGGACAAACTCGGAGTCCGTCTCCTTGTACCGGCGCATGAGGTTGGGGATAACGCCCTCAAAGTTGGTCTCCCACTCGTAAACCTGGCCCCGTTTCGTCTCGTGCTGGACCTTCAGCGCCTTTCCGGAATCGCCGTACAGCATAACCTGGACCACCTCCGGGTCGAGTTTGCTGACCGGGGTTTGGACGGAAAACCCATGGCGTTTGGCGACCGAGTTGATCATGCTGTTGTACCAGGGGTTCATCGACCCGGCGCGTTGCCACGGTTGCACCGCGCCTTCCGCAAAGCTCAGGTCCCGGTTGGGGATCACCAGGTCCGGGTCCACCTCCATCTTTGCGCCGAGCCCGGTGCAGTCGGGGCAGGCGCCGTGGGGGCTGTTGAAGCTGAAGTTCCGGGGCGCGATGTCGCCCAGGCTGATGCCGCAGTGGACGCAGCTGAAGTTTTCCGAATAAAGCGACTCTGCGCCATCGACGACGCTGACCAGCACCACGCCGGCGCCCAGCTTGAGCGCAGTTTCGACTGAGTCGGTCACCCGGCCTGGGAAGGGGTCCGTGCCGCCCTGTTTGGCGGTTTCCTGGTCCTCCAACGAAGGGGCGACCAGCCGATCGACTACCACCTCCAGGGAGTGGCGGCGGTTGCGGTCCAGCGGGATGTACTCCGAGAGGTCGCGGATCGCTCCGTCGACCCGAACCCGGACGTAACCCGCCTTGCGCAGGTCTTCGAGGACGGCGATATGCTCCCCTTTACGATCTTTCACCAGGGGCGCCATGATCATGAAGCGAGTATCGGGCGGGATGCCGATGATGGCATCCACGATCTGCTGTACGGTTTGCCGTTCCACTGGAAGCCCGCAACTGGGGCAATGGGGACGGCCCGCCCGGGCGAACAGGAGGCGGAGGTAGTCGTAGATTTCGGTGACGGTGGCCACGGTGGAGCGGGGGTTCCGGCTGCCGCTCTTCTGATCGATGGAGATCGCGGGGCTCAGCCCCTCGATGTAATCGACGTCCGGCTTTTCCATCTGGCCGAGGAACTGCCGGGCATAGGCCGACAGTGACTCCACGTAGCGTCGCTGCCCCTCGGCGTAGATGGTGTCGAATGCGAGGGATGACTTGCCGGAGCCCGACGGGCCGGTGATCACGACCAGTTGGCCTCGGGGGATGACGACATCGATGTTCTTGAGGTTGTGCTCGCGGGCGCCCCGCACATGGATGACGTCGAGGGGCATAAACTGGGCCGGTCCTTCCCCCGGAACGGCGGCAATTTTTTGTGGTTCAGGTCTGCCGCGTTCGGTGTTCCAGCCTGTAATTGTAGCACCAACCCGCTGGACCGCGGCAGGGGGCGAAGCCACCCTGCCGGGGGCCTGGGGGTGTTCCCCCAGAAACGCTACCTTTTCATTTTCTCGGGGGGTGGGGCAAACGATTGAGAAGCCGCCACTTAAGTCTGAACAAATACAGCAGTCTGTAACTATTCAGTGTCAGGG
>SHYD01000002.1 GCA_009692945.1 Dehalococcoidia bacterium
AGATCGAACCGGAGTTATCCACAGATCACTCAGATTTTAACAGGTTTTGGAGGATTGGGGCAGGGGGGCCGGGGGGCCGGGGGTATCGATACTGCACTGAGGCGGCTTCCATCCCGATTCCCACTCGAATTGGGTGGCACGGGAGGAAATCCGTTGGATGGTCCGGAAGCGCCTGTCATTGGCGGGGCGATGAGTAGTCACCAGGTACAACAGAACTGCCGGGTTGATGACGACACGCGCCGGGGCGAGGTCAGGCCAATGGCCCCCCACGGGGAATTCGACGCATGGCCGTTTCATGATTATCTACTCGACTCGCGCTAGGGTCTGTGCGACTATGAGGCAACTTCATTCGTGGGGTGCTTCATGGCCGACTTGCATAAATGCGCTGATTGCGGCTTTCTGGCTGTGCGCCGCTTCGAGGATAGACAATTGGTCGAAGTGGAACTAGGAATGCGAGAAACTGGTCAGTCACCCCGCAATCTTAACCTGCCTAAGGTGTTCTACGAGATACTTCCTATCTGTTTTAAGCAGGCGTGGCCTTTGCATCAAGAGGCTGAACCAGGTCAGCCTGATAAATTTAGAGAGGTGGTTCAAAAAGAGGGAGAGTGCTCTGAATTTATTGTTTGGCGATTTGGTTCCACGGTCGAGGACCGCCAAGAGATGGTAGATCGCAAGATGCTCCTCGACTGGCAAGCAGCTCGGGAAGAGGCTGATCGCGAGTGGCGTGCTAACAGAGAAGATGCTGACAATAAAGCTCGCGAGAGAGATTTCAAGGTGCAGCTCGCTATCGTGAGCGTAATCGCTATTATTGCAGCCCTACTTGGTGGTTGGGCGCAAGCTACATTCCAACCTGATCCCATGATCAATATCAATGTTCCCGCTATTGCTTCGCCGTCAGCGTCCGGTACACCAAGTTCTCGGTAGTGAGTAGCTCTCCGGGCCGCGTCGGTGGTTATGAATCAACACCCGCTTCTTACGTGACTGGCTTCGCATTCGCGTGTGTAGTTCTAGCCGGATGCTACTCCGCCGGGATCGCCACCCTCCGGCCCGTCGCTGACGACTCCCGGACCGCGTCCAGGATCTGCTGGCAGCGGTAGCCGTCGTAGAAGTTGGGGGCGGGCGAGGCGCCGGTCTCGATGCCGCGCAGGAACTCCCGGGTCAGGTTGCGGAAGGGACCGAGGCGGTCGTCGCGGTCGTCGGTGATGGGTTCGAGGCGGTCGGGAATGGGGAGCCGCTTGAGCTCGGCATCGCCCGCCTTGGCGGCCAGAATGACGCCCTTGGCGGGCGGATTATACCCCCGGCCTTCGTGGGGCGTGATGATAGTGCCCTCGCTGCCGTACAGCGCCACGTGGCCGCCGGGACCGAAGGGCGCCACGTTGGTGCCGGTCATCTCGGCGGTGCCGCCGCGCGCCAGCTCCAGCACGAAGTGAAAGGCGTCGTCGGCGGCGGCCTGCACTGGGGCGCCGGTGGCGGGGTCGGTCCGCACTCCCGCCAGCACCTGCACCTGCCCGGTGACCACGGTCACCTCGCCCAGCCAGTGGCGGATGCAGTCGATGTAGTGCGAGCCGAGGCTGAACAGAAAGCCGCCCTCGAAGGTGGCGTCCCGCTCGGTCAGCGGGCGCACCGGGAAGCCGGTGGTGGGACCGGTGACCAGCGAGATGATGGCCTTGTGGAGCGTGCCCAGATAGCCCTCCTCGATCAGTTCCCGCACCCGCCTGCGGCCGGAGGCGAAGCGGAACTCGTGGGCGATCATGGTGGTGAGGCTGGAGCGTTCCGCTTTCTGCCAGAGTTCTCGGGCCTGCTGCTGGTTGCTGGCGAAGGGCTTTTCGCACAGCACGTGTTTGCCGGCGTCCAGCGCCGCCATCGTCATCTCGTGGTGCTGGCGGGCGGGCGAGGCGATGGCGACGGCATCCAGGTCTGGCAGGTCGAGCAGTCGGCGGTAGTCGGTGAAGGCGTGGGGGATGCCGAAGCGCTGAGCGGTGTCGCGGGCGCGCTGTTCATTGCGGGAGAACACCGCCACCACCTCCAGTCCCTCGGACTGGAACGCCGGGATGTGGACCGCCGCCCCGAAATTCGCTCCGATGACGCCGATGGAGAGGGGTTTGGTGGCCATTGGTGCTCCTCGTTAGGTGAGAAACGCCCGCCGTTGGGCGGGCGTGAATCGGCGTTGCTCGAGTTTGTCCTGAGCTCCGCCGAAGGGCTTGTCGAAGGCACCCGCCGGTCGTTTCGACAAGCTCAACAAACGGCTACCGTCTAAAACACCATCCTCTCGATGTCCTTCGGGCGGGGTTGGATGTGGACCTTGCCGTCGATGACCAGGATAGGCCGCTTGAGCAGGCGGGGTTCCCGGATCATCCACTTGATCATCTCGGCCTCGTTCAGGGCCGCCGGGTTCAGTCCCAGCTTGGCCACGCTGGGGCTCTTCATGGCGAACAGATCGGCGACTGTGCGGCCAGCCGCCAGTGACCGGATTTCACTCTCTGTGAGGGGGTCCCTGAAGAAGTCCCGCAGTTTGAGGCCGTTTACCTTCGTCGCCAGCGCAGACTGCGTGGCTCGGCACTGGCTTCACTTCGCCCACCAGTAGAGTTCGGTCGATTTAGAGGCCATGGGTGCGCTCCGGAATGCCAGTGTAGTGTGTCAAACAGATCGTAGATTATCGGACAACTGACCTCTCCCCCTTGATCCCCCTCTCCTCCGAGGAGAGGGGGTAAAAAAGAGATGAAGTGAGGGGCACCCCCCTCACGCACCCCGCCAGCGGGAGACCCGCTGGACACCCCTTCCAGAGCATTTTCGATGATATGCACTATTCCTGACGAATCACGCTAACGGGTGTCCAGCACGATCTCGTTGCGCAGGATGCCGATCTCGGGGATCTCGATCTCCACCACTTCGCCCGGCTTCATGGGGCGGGTGAGGCCGGGCGCGCCGGTGGTGATGAGGTCGCCCGGATGGAGGGTGACGTACTGGCTGATGTTGCTGACGATCTCGTAGCAGTTGTGGACCATGTCGCGGGTGTTGCCCTGGTCTTCCACCACGCCGTTGACCCGGGTGATGATGTCCAGATTGTGGGGTTCCACTGCGGTGTCGATCCATGGGCCGACGGGGCCGAAGGTGTCGCACCCTTTGCGCCGCCAATGGGAGAAGTCGTCGTGCCAGGAGCCCTCGCTGCTGATGTCGTTCGATACGGTGTAGCCGAGGATGTAGTCCGGCGCGTCCTCGATGCTGACGTTGCGGGCGGGCTTGCCGATGACGATGCAGAGTTCACCCTCGTACTCGAAGATCTCGGCGTTCACCGGCATGATCACCGGCTGGCCGCTGGCCACCACGGCGCTGGCGCCCTTGTGCCAGGGGGTGAACCGCTTGGCGCGGGTGGCGACCTCCTCCCCGAACTGCTCGACGCGGAAGCGGACGTGGTAGGGGTAGTTCTCGCCGATGCCCCAGAAGTGGGTGGGCCGGGTGGGCGGCAGCAGCGTGACGCCGGTGAGGGGGAACGAGAGCCCGGTGACGGTGAATTCGCCGAAGATGCTGCCCTGGATGGCGCGGACGCGGTCGCCCTCCACGGAGCCGTAGAACTCCATGCCCTCGACGGAAAAATGTGCGATCTTCATCGACGTGTGTCCTCGGTGGCCCTCGCCCCAATGGGTTATTCGCTACCCGCGTCTGTTCGTGTAGGGGCAAGGCCCCCGTGCCTGCCCGGAAACCAATGTTAGTCAACCAACGGTTCTTGTCGCTGCCGCTCCCTCATCCCGGGCGGTTGCACTGTCCCCCCACCCATCTGTTTGTAAGAACTCAGTCCACCGGTGGCGAGTTTTGTGACCGGGAAATAAGGCCGGATGTTTGCCGCCCCACCCCTACAGAAAAAGAAGAGAGTTGTTCTTGGGGGACACCCTGGGACACCCCAAGAATCCCCGGCAAAGGGCTGCCGCCCTCTGCACGCCTGCTCCCAGGGAGTCAGGGCGATAAGGGCTACTCACTGGCCGCGATGGGGTTGCGCAGGATACCGATCTCCGGGATTTCCACCTCCACCACTTCGCCCGGTTTGAGCGCACGGGTCAGTCCGGGCGCCCCGGTGGTAATCATGTCGCCCGGATGGAGGGTGACGTACTGGCTGATGTTGCTGACGATCTCGTAGCAGTTGTGGATCATGTCCCGCGTGTTCCCGCGGTCCTCCTCCCGGCCGTCCACCCGCACGATGATGTCGAGCTGGTGGGGGTCGGCGATCTCGGTTTCGATCCAGGGCCCGATGGGGCCGAAGGTGTCGGTGCTCTTGACCCGCCACAGCGAGAAGTCGGCCCGGAACCAGGCGGGGCCGGAACCGATGTCGTTGCTGACGGTGTAGCCGAAGATGAAGTCCTTCGCGGCGTCCACGCTCACCTTGAAGGCGGGGCGGCCGATGACGATGCAGAGTTCGCCCTCGTACTCGATCCAATCGACGTCCGGCGGGACCACCACCGGGTCGCCGGAGGCCACGATGCTGCCGGCGCCCTTATGCCAGGGAGTGAACTTCTTGGCCCGCTCGGCAATGGCGCTGCCCAATTCCTCCACCCGGAAGTTGACGTGCTTCGGGTAGTTCTCCCCCACGCCCCAGTAGTTGACGGGGCGGGTGGGCGGCAGCAGCCGCACCTTCTCCAGCGGGTAGCTGGCGCGGGTGACCTCGATGCGTTTGAAGGGGTTGCCCTTCAGCACCCGGAGCAGGCGGCCGTCCACCTGCCCGTGGAACTCCATCCCATCGACGGAAAACCGGGCGATCTTCATGGCGTGCTCGCTGTTATTCCTTGAGGTTGGCGATGGGGTTGCGCAGGACGCCGATCTCGGGGATCTCCACTTCGATCACCTCGCCCGCCTTGAGCGGCCGGGTGAGGCCGGGGGCGCCGGTGGTGATAATGTCGCCGGGGTGCAGCGTGATGTGGCGGCTGATGTTGCTCACGATCTCGAAGCAGTTGTGGATCATGTCCCTGGTGTTGCCCCGGTCCTCTTCCTTGCCGTCCACCCGCACGATGATGTCGACGCCGTGGGGGTCGAGGTCGGTCTCGATCCAGGGGCCCACCGGGCCGAAGGTATCGCAACTCTTCACCCGCCACAGCGAGAAGTCCGACTTGGCCCAGGTGGGGCCGGTGCCGATGTCGTTGGTGACGGTGTAGCCGAGGATGTAGTTGGGGGCCTCGGCCTCGGTCACCCGGAAGCAGGGCTTGCCGATGACGACGCAGATCTCCCCCTCGTACTCGATCCAGTCGGCGTCCGGGGGGATGATGATGGTGTCGCCGGTGCCGATGATGGAGCCGACGCCTTTATGCCATGGCGTGAAGGCGGCCGAGCGGGGCCGGAACGACTCGCCCATCTCCTCCAGCCGGTAGTTGACGTGCTTGGCGTAGTTCTCGCCCACGCCCCAATAGTTCACCGGGCGGGTGGGCGGCAGCAGCTTCACCTGGGCCAGCGGGTAGCTGGCGCCGGAAAGTTCCCAGTCGCCGAAGATGCTGCCCTTGATGACCCGGACGCGGTCACCCTCGACCTTCCCGTGAAAGTCCAATCCGTCAACGGAAAACCGTGCGATCTTCATAGCTGCTCCTCCTTGATTCGTAAGAGCTCAGTCTAAGGTGCGAGTCTTCGTGGAGGCCCTTCGACGAGACTCAGGACAGGGGCAGTTCTCGCGAACTCCGGTGCCCCACCCCGGAGCAATAAAGAAGAATGTTGCTATTCGGGGGCACCCCCAAGTCCCCCGGCCAAGGGCTGCCACCCTCAGCACACCTGCCCCGAAGGTTTCTGACCCCTCATCTCCGAGTAATTACCTTTGTTACGGCGCAGTTGCTTTTGGTTAGGCCTTGGCTGCGGCCGGTTCCAGGTAGAAGTTCTGGTCGAACAGGGCGTCGACCCGGTCGATCTCCTCCTGGCTCAGGTCCTCCTTATCGGAGGCGGTTGCGAACTCGATCAGTTGCTCTTCGTTGTAGATATTGGGCAGGGTGGTGATCATCAACGGCTCGGCCAGCAGCCACTTGAGCGCCGCCTGCCCCAGCGTCAGGTCCCGCTCGGTGTGCAGGAAGCGCAGGTGCTCGATCTTCTTCAGGCCGTCGATGAGCCACTGGCGCGGCCGGTGGCTGCGGTGGTCCTCTGGCGGGAAGGTCGTTTCGAGCGTGTACTTGCCCTCCAGCATGCCGGAGGAGTGGGTGACCCGGGACATGAGACCGGTGTTGCGTTTGCGGGCGGCGGCGATGAACTGGCGGCCCGGTTCCTGCTCCAGCAGGTTGTGGATCACCTGGAGCACCGCGATGTCCCGCTCCTCGGCGGCGAACACCCCCTCGTCCCGCCAGCCGATGGCCGGACCGAGGGCGACCCCGTAGCAGCGGATCTTGCCCTCGCTCTTCAGCCCTTCCATCGTGGCGAACAGCTCGTCCGATTCCAGGGCGTCCATGCGGGCGTTGTGGAGTTGGTAGATGTCGATGTAGTCGGTCTTCAGCCGCTTCAGGCTCTGTTCGCAGGCGAAGCGCACGAACTCGGGGGTCCAGTCCTGAGGCCACTCCCGCTGACCAGTGCGGGGCGCCGTGTTGTTGTAGAAGTCGTACCCCACCTTGGTGGAGATGACCACCTGGTGGCGGTTCTTGGGGAAGGCCTTGGGCATGATCTCCTCACCCCGGCCGTTGCCATAGGTGTCGGCGGTGTCGTAAAACGTGATGCCGAGGGTGTGGGCCTTGCGCAGCAGCGCAGCGGCTTCGTCGTCGGTGAAATTCCCCCACCAGCCGGCGCTGACGGTCCAAACGCCGAACCCCACCTCGGAAACGGTGACGTCGGTCTTGGGAAATGTTCGGTAACGCATGGTGGCCTCCCGGCGGTCCTAGCGTGCAAGCCGCCGCCACGAGGATGATAGCACAGGGGCTTGATCGTGGGGGCGGGGGCCGCGCTGGCTGTGGCCGCCGGAGTGCTCGGCCCGAGTTTTTTCGGTCCGTTGTTCCTCGGCGGACTGGTTGTCTGGAGCGGGCTGGTACTGGCGATGCTCGTCGTCAGCCAGCGCTCCCCTGGTGTTGCACGAGTTGCCCTGCGGCTCGGATCGTGGGCCACTATTGCCGGGTCTTTTGGTATGGCTCGGTCCGCAGGCTTTGTTGGTCTTCAGGAGCGAGAGCGGCGTGTTTGCGGGAATTGGTTATATTGTTGGAATTATAGGGGTTGGTGGCATCGCTGCGCTGTCGGTTCCATCGGTGGTAGTGCTCATTGGTGCTGCACGGTTGTCGGATACCGTGAGCACGCGACAGATGTGATCGCTGCCCAGTCAGACCCAGACGCAACGCCTGACACAGGCCACCACCCCCACCACCCGAACCGGACGGCCGAGGCGCAGGCCCACCTCGATTTCGTCATCGCCGAGTTCCGGGCGATTAAGATGACGCCGAGCCTCGGGCGGGCGCTGCGGCGTAAGGGGGTGCTGGGAGCGTGAGGCCACCGCCTCGTAGGGGCGGGTTTGAAACCCGCCCTCGCCTCGAGCGCCGGCCACGCACTGCAGGTGGTCGTGTGCGATCCGAAAACTATGGAAACTTCTCGCCGGGCTCGAAGGGTATCATGTGCTGCCGCGCGTCGGCCCGATACTGTTCGAGCGAAGCGAGAATCTGCCGCCGGGGACCGAACCCTCGCGGGAGCGGATCCGTGTCGTCGGGAGATCCACAGTGGTCGGATTGGAGGCGGCGGAGCGCTGTACGGTGGCGACGGGCCGGGGTGAGCGAGGGCGGGTTTTCAAACCCGCCCCTACATCATCAGTCCGAATCTGTGAAACTCTGTGTAATCTGTGGATGATCTCCCTAAGGTGAACGAATTGTTCCGGTTAACCGTTTCGGATGTCGTTTCGCCCTCCTACTTCGTCGCCATCGCTGCGGTCGCGCTGGGGTCTTTCTCGAGCGAAGGACTCGATGTGGAGCTGGTGCCGGCCCCACCCGATGGGTCGCAGGCGCTGCGCGATGGCGAGGTCGACTTCATCGGCGGGTCGCCCTACATTGCCCTCGGAGCGTTTCCAGGATGGCGGGACGGTAAGGTCCTCTGTGCCCTGGCCCACCATACCTACTGGTTCCTCGCCCTCCGGTCCGATATCCCCGCGCGGCGCGGTGACGTGTCCGTCCTCAAGGGGCTCCGCATCAGTGCCGCCACCGGACCGGGCATGGCTCTGAAGCATCTGTTGACACAGGCGGGTCTGGACCTTGAGCGCGACAACATCCGCATCGTGCCGACCCCCCATCACGAAAGCGGCAACTGGGCCTGGGACGGAGTACGGGCGATCCAAGAGGATCTGGCGGACGCGTATTGGGGCAACGGCATGCGCGCCGCGCTGGGGGTCCGGCACGGAGTAGCCCGGATTTTGCTGGACGTACGCCGGGGCGACGGTCCCGCTGCCGCCCGCGGCTACACCTTCCCCGCGCTGGTGACCACCAGCCGCTTCTTATCCGAGCATGCTGATGCCGCTGCGGGCGCTGTGCGGGCCATCGTGAAGACCCAAAAGATGCTTCGTGCCAATCCAGACCTTGCCGCGGAGGTGGGGCGGAGCCTCTTCCCCGAGGAGGAGGCCCGCCTCATCTCCAACCAGGTCGCCCACGACAGCCGGTACTACAAACCCCAGATAACCCGGGGCATGATGCGCTGCGCCACCTTGTTTGCGCGAGAACTCGGTCTGCTGTCCGGCGATGTCTCCTACGAGGAGATCGTGGCGCTGCAGTTCAGTCACCTATGGCGCTGACCGGTCCGGCCGCGCTCCGGTAAGCCGAAGCCATGGCGAGGCGGCAGCGGTAGACCGAAGGCTGCGGAAACTTCTCGCGGGGCTCGAAGGGTATTTTGTGCTGTCGCGTGGTTCTCGCGGCACCCCTTGAGCGCAACGAGAACCCGCTGTCGCTGACCGAGGCGACGCGGTGGCGAGAAGAACCCTGCCCCGAAGGCGGGTTTGAAACCCGCCGCTACTACGACTCTGATCTGCGAAAATCTGCGTAATCTGCGGATAACCATTCGGGAATCCATGAAAATCCTCCCAATCTGTGGATGGACCTCCGTTCGAAATTGACATCGCCCCCGGCGGCTCCTACCCTTGTCCCGATACCTGAATGCATTGGAGGACTCGAATGGCCATGGTGACGTTGGGCGACGGAAAATTGATGTACGAGGACGTGACCGGCTGGCCCAATGTGCCGGCCGAATTGGCGTTCCGGGAGTGCCCCGGCGTGGCGGTGGACGGAAACGACAACGTCTATCTGTTCGTGCGCGGCGGGAAGCAGCCGGTGCTGGTGTTCAACCCTGAGGGTAATCTCATCAATGCCTGGGGCGAGGGGAAGTTCACCGACGCCCGCACCCACGGGCTGAGCGTCAGCCCCGACGGCCACCTCTGGTGTGTCGATGACGGCCTGAGTGTGGCGCAGAAGTACACGCTGGATGGCAAGCTGGTGATGACGCTGGGCAACCTAAACTCGCCGGCTCAGAAGTGGGGCGGCGCGCCCTTCAACCGGCCCACTCATGCGGCGGTTTCGCCCACCACCGGCGAGATCTACGTGACCGATGGCTACGGCAACAGCCGGGTGCACCGCTTCGCCCCGGACGGACGGCACATCCTGTCGTGGGGCGAAGCGGGCTGCGACCCGGGCCAGTTCCAGCGGCCCCACAACGTGGTGGTGGACCGCGACGAGTACGTCTACGTTGCGGACCGCGAGAACAACCGGATGCAGGTGTTCGACAACAACGGCAAGGTGCAGGCGGTGTGGCACGACGTCTACCGTCCCGACGGCATCTGCATGGACGCTGACGGCCTCATCTACATCGGCGAACTTAACGGCCAGGCCGGTCTCGAAGACTGCCCGCGGTTGGGGCACCGCATCAGCGTGTACAACAAAAAGGGTGAGCGGGTCGCCCGTTTCGGCGACCCCGAGGACGGCGACGGCCCCGGCCAGTTCGTCGCCCCGCACGGCGCAGCGGTCGATTCCAAGGGTAACCTCTACATCGGTGAGGTGTCCTACACCATGAAGGGCTCCCGCATGAACCCACCGCAGGTGTTCGGGAGTATCTCGAAGTTGCGGCGGATGCGATAGGGTTATGATGAAATTTTGCCATTGACATTCGGGGAATTTAACCGTACCAACCCGCCAAGTGGTGAGAAGCCAGTCTAATCTTGGCCTTGCGTCCTTGGGAGGTACACATGACATTGGTTGGTTCAGGAAGTTCCCCGCCGGAGGCGAGCAGGCGCGGTTTCTTACGCATTTCCGCCCTCGCGACTGCGGCTACCCTGGGGGCTTGCGCTCCCGTAGCTACACCGGCGCCATCCACTGCCCCCGTTGGATCGACGCAAACCGGCAAGGATGCTGCCTGGCAGGAAGAATGGGACAAGCTGGTGGTGGCCGCCAAGAGTGAGGGTAAGCTCACTCTCCAGTTCATCGGCGCAGGGACTGGTTACGCGAAGACCGGCGAGGCTTTCCAGGCAGCATTCCCTGGCATTGAGGTGGATGTCAGTAACGTGGGTACCGGGACCCTGTTCTTGCCCAAGTTCTGGCAGGAGCGAAATGCTGGGGTCCAAAACTATGACATGATCGGCATGCAGGCGGTGTATGGCATTCCGGAGCTCCGTGACAAGAAAGCGCTGGTCCCGATCCGGCCGCTGATCTTTCACCCCGAGGTGCTGGATGATTCAAAGTGGGTGAACGGCTTCGAAGGAGGGTTCGTGGATTTTGAGAAGCGCTGGGGATACTCCGGCAATTGGGGAGAGCGGATCCTGCTCTGGTATAACACCGATCTGGTGAAGGATGGCGAGATCAAAGTTGCCAAAGACCTCCTGGATGCCAAATGGAAGGGGAAAATAGCCTGGCATGACGCCATCCATGGGGCGACCTTCTGGCAGGCGACCATTCTGCGGCTGACCCAGGGCGACGAGTTTGTACTGCGCCTCTTCACCGAGCAAGAACCGCAGTGGGTCGGACGCGACGATCGGCTGATGACCGAGGGAGTCATACGTGGCAAATACCCTATCGGGAGGATCAATCCAACTATCCTGAAGGACTTCAGGGCTCAGGGCCTCGGCAATAACGTCAAGCCGCTCCAGTTGGCGGATGCCCGGCTCGCGGCGTTTGATGCGCCGCTCTGGATGCCCGACAAGGCGCCGCATCCCAACGCGGCAAAGCTATTCGTCAACTGGCTGCTGTCTCCGCAGGGGCAAACCCACTATGCGCCCCTCATCCTTCAGAACAGCCGCCGCAAGGACGTGCCGCCCGCGGACCCGGAAAGCTACATCGCGCCCGACAAGGTGGCGGCGTTCAAGTATGTGTTCGGTGATGAGAACGAGCTCGCAGAAAGCAACAAGACCATCGCGATGTTGCAGAAGCTGGCACGATAGACCCGGCGAACCAGAGTAACTATTCAGTTTTAAGGGGCCGCGTCCCGGTCCGATCCCCACCCCCGAGAAAAAGAGAGAAGGTTTTGGGTGGGGGCACCCCACGCCCCGGCAGGATGGCTTCGCCCCCTGCACTCCGTCTTCGTGAACGGAAGGTGGAGCGGGATTCCAAAGGGCGGCAGTCCTTGGGCAAGGGGCGTGGGGAACATGCCCCCACAACCAACTTTTCCTCCTTTTCTCGGGCCGGGGGGATGGCCGAGGCCGGGATGATGGTCGTGTAGCAATTCGTCCCCCGAAGACTGAACAGATACGAACCAGACCGTTCGTTGCAGTTCGCGAAGCGCAGATGTAGAGTTGCTTCCGAGAGCCTCCGGTATAGGTGATCCCAAAGGAGATGAATCATGCTGACGAGAGAAGAGAACGACGCATTGTGCCGGGTGGGCCCGGGCACCCTGATGGGCGACATGGTTCGGCAATACTGGTTGCCCTTCTATTTATCTTCAGAGCTGGAAGCGGACGGTCCGCCAGTTCGCGTCCGGCTGCTTGGCGAAGACCTCATCGCCTTCCGCGTCACCTCCGGCGAAGTCGGACTGGCCGGCCAGCACTGCCCGCACCGCGGCGCCTCCCTGTTCTTCGGCCGGAACGAGGAAGAAGGGCTCCGATGCGTCTACCATGGTTGGAAGTTTGACGTGGCCGGCAACTGCGTGGACATGCCCAACGAGCCGGCCGAGAGCAATTTCAAGCACAAGATCCATCACACCGCCTACCCCTGTCGTGAGCGCAACGGCGTGGTCTGGACCTACATGGGGCCCCTCGTCGAGCCGCCCGAATTGCCGCACCTCGAGTGGAACATGGTGCCTGAAGCCCAGGTCTATCACACCATCCGCATCGCAGATAACAATTTCCTCCAGCCCATCGAGGGCGAGTACGACAGCACGCACATCGGCTTCCTGCACCAGATATTGGAACCCGGGGATCCGGCAAGCGCCACCGAGCAGATCTACGTCCCCCGGCCTGGCGCATCGGGCTTCCTGCCCTATCTCGCCCGATTGGACAAGTCCCCGGTGTTTGAAACGGTGGATACTGATTACGGGGTGCTCATCGCAACCCGCCGGAATGCCCCTGATGACAGCCACTACTGGCGAGTGTATCCTTTCTTGCTGCCCTTCCATACGCTGATTCCCCCCAACGGCTACGATAATCCCCTGCAAGGCCATGCCTGGATCCCGATGGATGACGAGCATACCATCTGCCTGTGCTTCACCTATCATCCGACTCGACCGCTCAGCGAGGACGAACAGAACGGCGTCCGGCTGGGCTTCGACGGCCTGGAGGGGTTGCATCCCTCCAAAAACATCTTCCACCCGCCCTCGACCCGCCCCTACGGGAAGTACTGGCCGAAACTGGAAAACGACAACGACTTCATGTTCGATTATGAGGCGCAACGCACGAACCGGCGGTACTCCGGCCTCCCCGGCATCTGGCCGCAGGATTCGGGCATGCAACAGAGCATGGGGTTCATCTACGATCGCACCAAGGAGCATCTGGGTGTCTCGGACTCCGGGCAGATACGGATCCGGCATCGCATGCTGAGCGCCGCCCGAGCACTGCGGAAGGACGGCACGCCGCCGCCCGGTGTCGAGGACCCCGGAGTCTTCCACCTCCGGCCGGCTGAGGCGGTGCTGCCCCGCAGCACCGAGTCGTGGGTGGATGCAACCCGTGAGCTCTATCGCGTCGAAGGAGCAGTGAAGGGGTTGGGGACTCCCGCATCAACGTGATCGTGCCGCCGCCGCTGCGGTTCGGGGTGTTGGGCCTCGGGCGGGCGGGCGTTTCGATGCTGCCTGCCTTGCGGACCCACCCGCACGCCGTGGTGGCGGCGGCGGCCGACCTCAACCCCACGGCACGGGCTCAATTCACCCGGGATTTCGAGGTCCCGGCGTACGACAGCGCCGAGGCGCTCTGCGCCAGCCCCGAGGTGGGCGTGGTGTACATCGCAACGCCCCACCAGTTCCACGCCGAGCATTGTCTGCTGGCAGCAGCGAACGGCAAGCATATCGTGGTGGAGAAGCCGCTGGCGCTGACCCTGGCCGACTGCGACACCATCATCGATGCGGTGGAGCGGGCGGGGGTAACGCTCATCGTCGGCCACACCGCGAGCTACAACCCCACCGTCGGGGCGGCCCGCGCCATCATCCGCACCGGCGAGTTGGGTCGGTTGCGCCTCATCAACTTCGCGGCCTACACCCCGTTCCTCTACCGGCCCCGCCGTCCTGAGGAGCTCGACTCCGCCAGTGGCGGCGGAATCCTGTTCAATCAGACGCCGCACCAGGTGGACGCATCCCGACTGCTGGGGGGCGGGATGCTCAAGAGCGTCCGAGCCACGGCTGGTGTGTGGGACCCCGGCCGCCGGACCGAAGGCGCCTGCGCCGCGCTGCTGCAGTTCGATGACGGCGCTGCCGCCTCATTGGTGTACAGCGGCTACGACCACTTCGATTCGCTCGAGTTCCGGGTCAGCACCGAAGATGAGCGCTCGCTCTCCCTCACGAGCCACGGAGCGACCCGTCGGGCGTTGAATGAAGGCGCCCGCAGCCCGGACGAGGAAACGGCGATGCTGTCGGCCATGGGCTACGGCGGCCCGGCGATGCGTTCCGTTGGTCCCGGGGGAATGGGGATGTTCCAAGTCGAATTGGGGCTCGCCATCGTGAGTTGCGAGCGGGGCGACCTGCGCTTGGTCGCAGACGGTCTCATCATCTACGACGACGAGGGCAGGCGGTCGCTGCCGTTGCGTTACGACCGCGGGGTTCCCGGCCGCGGTAACGTGTTCGACGAACTCCGCAGCGCCGTGGTCGATGGGATCCGCCCCATCCACGACGCCCGCTGGGGCAAGGCGACGCTGGAGGCGTGCCTGGCCATCCAGCAGTCGTCAAAGGAGGACCGGGAAGTGTACCTCTCGCACCAGGTCACGGTGGGGGACTGAAGGGGACGCGATTACCGGCTACCGCTCCATCACGGACCCGCCATCGATGTTGATGGCCTGGCCGGTCATCCACATTGCGCCCTTGCCGCTGCAGAGATAGGCGATGAGGTCGGCCACCTCCTCGTCGGTGCCCGCCCGCTGCAGCGGGATGCGCCCCTTGATGAAGCGATCCCACGCCTCGCCCCGGGGAACGTCGTCCATGCGGGAGGTGTCGACGGGGCCGGGGCAGACGGTGTTGACGGTGATGCCGTATTGGGCCACTTCGCGGGCCAGCACCCGGCCCATGGCCTCCACGCTGGCGTTGGCCGCAGCGTAGGCCCCCATGTGGGCGGCGCTGTGCTTGCCGGCGGTCGAGGAGAGGTTGATGACGTGCCCGCCCTGGTTCTGGGCTATCAGCACCCGGGTCACGGCGCGGCAGCAGAGGAAGGTGCCCACCGTCTTGATGTCGATGACGCGGCGAAAGATGGTCTCGTCCATCTCGGTCATCGGCACCCGGTCAGGACCGCGGGCGAAGGCGGCGTTGTTCACCAGGATGTCGATGCGGCCGTAGGCCTTGATGGCGGCGTCGACCATCTCCTGGACCGCCAGGGAGTTGCTGACGTCGACCTTCAGCGGCAGGCAGCGGACGCCCAGGGCGCGCACCTGCTCCGCCGTGCTCTCGATGTCCCGCCAGTGGATGGCCTTCTCATCGGGCGGGAAAGAGGCGGGGTCACGGCCGGTGCCGGTCACCACCACGTCCGCGCCGATTTCGGCCAGCGCCACCGCGGTTGCCCGGCCGATGCCGCGCAACCGCCCCGCGCCGGTTACGATGGCCACCTTGCCGCTGAGTGCTCGATCCGCCATGGATGCCTCCTGTTAGGGTATCGGGTTAATGGGTTCGGAAAAGACCACGTTATTGCGGTAGAGGGCATCGATTTCGGCCCCGGAGTAGCCCAACTCCAGGAGCAACGACTGGGTCTGCTCGCCCGCCAGAATACCTGGGCCGAAGCGTCCCTGACTCTCGGAGAAATCGCACACGCCGGTGTGGCGCAGATACCGCCCGAAGCGAGCGTGATGGGTCTCAATCACCAGTCCGTTCTCCCGGACGTGGGCGTTCTCGGCGAAGAATTCCCCCATGCCCTCCACGGCGTCGGCCTGGACGCAAGCGACATCCGCCGCGGTGAGCAAGCGCTCCCATTCCGCCGCGGGGCGTTGGGCGAAGGTGCGGGTCAATTCGTCGATCAGTTGGGCGTCGTTGGCGGTGCGGTCCGTTTCGGTTGCGAAGCGCGGGTCGGCGGACAGAGCGTCCCGCCCGGCGGCGCGGCAGAACGCCTGCCACTCGTCGTCGAAGAGGCAGGCCAGGAACACCCAGCCCTCAGTGGCCTGGTACAGCCGGTAGAGCGCGTGCGTGCCGTGGTTTTCGGCGTCGGGCAGCCGCCAATCGGGCCGTCCGGCGTAGTTGTAGGCCTCGTCGGCGTTGGCGTAGGCGTTGGCGCAGGGCATGGTGGCCAGCAGCGATTGGCCCCGCCCGGTGCGGCGGCGCTCGTACAACGCCAGCAGCATACCGCTGGCTACGGCCATCGAGGTGTTGAAGTCCGGGTTGGTCTCGTTGGCCCGGAACAGGCGCCGCGAGATCTCCTTCGCCTCATCCCGTGTCAGCGGGGCCTCGGGGGGCGGGGGCACCCCCGCTCCCGCCTGGCGCAGCGCGCCGCCTTGAAGCGCGCCCGGCAGTGGATGGAAGGCTGGCCGGTGGCAGAAGGGTCCGCTGGCGCCGTAACCGGTGACGGTGACATAGATCGCGTCGGGCCGGATCGCCTTTACCGCCGCGTAATCGATGCCCAGCCGCTCCGGCACCCCGATCCTGAAATTGTGCAGCACGATGTCCGATTGGGCGATGAGCCGGCGGGCAACCCCTTTCCCCTCCTCGGTCTTGAGGTCAATCTGGATGCTCTCGGCGCCCGCTGTGGTCTTCACCGTGCCGGTGCCGAGGCCGCCCGCCAGCACCCGCAGCAGGTCGGCCTCGGGCGGCTCGACTTTGATGACGCGCGCACCGAGATCGGCGAGCAGCGCGGCGGCGTAGGGAGCGGCGATGATGGTGGCGAATTCGAGCACCGTGACGCCTTCGAGGGGGTAGCGGGGCGCCTTGGCGGCGGGATTCGGTGGGGCGGTGTCGACGGCCGGCGTCGACTGCACCCACTGTAAGACGGCATCGGTGTGCTGACCGAGGTCCGGCGCCGGGCCTTTCACCGCTCCGGGCGTCTGATCGAGGTCCACCAGCAGGCCCACCTGGTCCATCGGCCCGGTGCGGGGGTCGTCGACGACGGCCAGGTGGCCGTTGTGGACGAACTGGGGGTGCCGCAACCCTTCCATGGCGGTCATGAAGGGCTCGGCGGCTACGTCGCCGTCCTCGATGAACACCTGCATCCATTCGTCCAAGCTGCGTTCTGCGAGCTTGTCGAAGATCATGTCCCGCAGCAGTTCCCGGTTTTCCGGGGTGAGGTCGGGGGCGTTCTTGAAGCGCTCGTCGCGATAGATGCGCCAGAGACCCAGTGCCCGCATGGTGGACTGGAACAGCCGGAAGTTGTTGTTGCCGAACTGGATCCAGCGGCCGTCGCCGCAGCGGGCGGGCAGATATTGCAGACTGGCGACCCGCTTTGGGTCGGTCTGGGGATCGACGGCGTACTTCACGGGGTCCCTGGCGCGCAGGTCGTGGATGATCAGGCTCTGGAGGTCGTAGGGCATCATCCCCTGCAGGATGCTGGTCTGGACCCACTGGCCGCGGCCAGTGGTCTCCCGCACCAGCAGCGCCGCCATGATGCCCTGGACCGCGGCCTGGCTCGCCCCCCAGGTGGCGGTGGGGACGGCGCTGAACGCGGGGCCGTCCCGGTCCGGCTGCCCCCGGAACGCCATCATGCGGCCGGTCTTGGCCGCAATGATCCCCTCATAGCCCTTGACCCGGCTCAGTGGGCCGCGCTGGCCGAATGGGCTCACCGAGCAGTACACCAGCCGGGGATTGGCTGATGACAGCGCCTCGTAGCCGATCCCAAGCCGGCCAGCCACCCCCGGACGGAACGCCTCAAGCACCACATCGGCCCGCTGCGCCAGCGCGAGGGCATCGTCCCGGCCCGCCGCGGACTTGAGGTCGAGCACCACACCCTCTTTGCCCCGGTTCCACATGAGCCACGCAGGGTGGCGGCGGAAGGGGTCGCCCGCAGGCGGCTCGACCTTGATGACGCGCGCGCCGAAGTCCGACAGCACCATGGCCGCCAGGCCGCCCGCCATACCCCAAGTGAAATCGAGGACGATGAGGTCCCGACAGGGACCGGACATAGGCACGCCATCCTTGGCCGGAAGTGGGCACCTAAGGATACTACAGGGTGCGAGCCGACAGAGCCATCCAGATTTGGATCCACAGTTTGACGCAGATCTAGGAGAGTTCTATGGGTCAACGTGCGAGGCTCAGCACCGACCTTCAGGATGTAAAATCTGGAAGGGGGAAACGGGGAAACAGTCGTAGAGGTGGGTTTCAGACCCACCCTCGGACGTGGGCGCCCGCTTGCCATCGCACCGAGATGGGACCGCCACGCCTCCACGCTCGGCCTACCCGACTTTGAACCTGCGTTCCGCGCACAGTCCGTGGCGGTTGCCCATGCCTGATAGCGCCCGGTACAATGGGTTGGGAAGCTCCCCGGGAATAGCGCTCTCTCTAGGCGGGTGTTCGTGTTCGATTCCCTCTCCGAAAAACTGGACGGCGTTTTCAAGCGCCTGGCGGGCCGGGGCCGGCTCACCGAAAAGGAGGTTGACGAGGCGCTCCGGGAGGTGCGGCTGGCGCTGCTGGAGGCCGACGTCAACTTCAAGGTGGTGCGAGACTTCGTGGCGCGCATCAGGGAGCGGTCGGTGGGGGAGGACGTGTTGGGCAGCCTGACCCCCGGCCAGCAGGTGATTAAGATTGTCCATGAGGAACTGCTGACCGTGTTGGGGGAGGGCAATCCCTGTATCAACCTCGCTTCGACGGCCCCCACCATCATCATGATGGTGGGGCTCCAGGGGTCGGGTAAGACCACCACCTGCGCCAAGCTCGCCCTCATGCTCCGCAAGCAGGGCCAGCGCCCGCTGCTGGTAGCCGCCGACGTCTACCGTCCGGCCGCCATCGATCAGTTGGTCACCCTCGGCAAGCAGTTGGACATCCCGGTGCATGAACAGGGAGCTAACGCTGCTCCCCTCGATATCGTGACGGCCGGCGTTGCCAAGGCGCGTGAACTGGGCAGCACTGTCGTGATCCTGGATACTGCAGGCCGTCTGCATGTGGACGACGGGATGATGAACGAGGTCGCCATCATCAAGGAACGGCTCCAGCCCCACGAGGTGCTGCTGGTGGTCGACGCCATGACCGGGCAGGACGCGGTGCGGGCGGCGGGCGAGTTCCACGCCCGGCTGGGTGTCACCGGACTGATTCTGTCCAAGACGGACGGTGACGCCCGTGGCGGTGCGGCGCTGTCGGTGCGGGCGGTGACCGGGGTGCCGGTCCGGTTCATGGGCACCGGCGAGAAGCCCGACGCCTTCGAGCCCTTCCATCCCGACCGCTTGGCCCAGCGCATCCTTGGAATGGGCGACGTTCTGACGCTCATCGAAAAGGCGCAGGCCAACATCGATCAGCAGAAAGCGGAGCAGTGGGAAAAGAAACTCCGCACGGCGTCCTTCACGCTGGAGGATTTTCTTGACCAGCTGCAGCAGGTCAAGAAGATGGGGCCGCTCAGCCAATTGCTGGAGATGATCCCCGGCATGTCGTCCATGGCGAAGAAACTGCCGGCCGCGGCCCTGGACGACCGGCAGCTGAAAAAGGTGGAGGCGATCATCTACTCCATGACCCCCCGGGAACGGCGCCGCCCCGACATCCTCGATGGCAGCCGGCGCCGGCGCATTGCGAAAGGCAGCGGCACCACTCCTGCCGACGTCAACCAATTGCTGAACCAGTTCACCCAGATGCAGAAGATGCTGAAGCAGTACGGCAACATGTTCTCCGGCAAGGCGGGAGCCAGGCGGATGCCCCAGGGTCCCTTCAAGTTTTGAACCTCTCCCTGACGGGGCTACAGTCCCCGTGTCCCACCCGTTAGTGCACTGCGTCAGGAATAGTGCATAGGTTCGACACTGCTCTGGAAGGGGTGTCCAGCGGGTCTCCCGCTGGCGGGGAGTGTGAGGGGCGCCCCCTCATCTCAACTTCTTTCTACCCCCTCTCCTTCGAGGAGAGGGGGATCAAGGGGGTGAGGTCAGCGGTTTGATAATCTACGATCGGTTTGACGCAGTACATTAGCAATTGAACGAGAGGCCCAATGAAGCAAGCGATTCTTGCGGTTTTGACGCTGTTGGTGGCCGGCCTGTCGGCCCCATCGCACGCCTTTTCGCGGTCTGAACCGCCGCAGTTGCAGTCGCCGGGGAACGGGGCGCAGGTGGCCACCTTTGGCCCCATCCTCGTTTGGGCGCTACCCGAATCGGTGGTCACTCAGTTGCACCTGCAGGTCAACCCGGCCAATAACGACGGCCCCGGACTCGATCTCATCGTGTCGCCGGCACCGGCGCAGTTCGCCCTGCCCGCGCCCCCTGCGTGGTTCGGCCTGTTGCCCGACATGGGCTACACCTGGCGGGTGCGGGTTTCCGACGCCACCACGGCGGCGGGCGCAGACGACCCATCCTGGAGTGATTGGTCGGACAGTTGGGTGTTCCGTACACCTGCCCTCAGCGGCACCTCCATCGGCGGAGTGAGCCCCCAGATCGGGGCGGTGGCCGGGTCGCTGCAGCCCTCAATCGTGTGGTCCGATACCAGTCCGAGTGGATGGTACTACGAGATCCAGTTGAGCAAGGACCCGGAGTTCGGGCCCAATGCGTTTCTCTATGCTGAATTGCGCCACGGTGCGCTGACCAGTCCACCCCGCAGCTACGCCGTTCCTTCCCAGTTCCCCCTGGAGCCGGGGCTGCGCTATCACTGGCGGGTGCGCCCGCGGGTGCAGGGCGATGGCAGCCCGGCGGCCTGGTCGCCCGTGTTCAATTTCATGTCGCCCGGCGCCTCTGCGGGTGGGCCAGGGGGACCCGGCGGCCGGGCGCGGGCGCAGGTCACCGCCATCCTCAGCGGCGATAGCATCGAGGTGAACATCAACGGCCTGCGCCAGCGGGTGCGCTACCTGGGGATCACCGCGCCTTCGGCGGTCCCTCCCGAGTGTTTCGGCGCTCAGGCGGCGGCCCGCAACAGCGAACTGGTGGAAGGCCAGTTGGTGGACCTGGAACGCGACTCGACCGACGCCGACGCCAGCGGGCGACTGCTGCGCTATGTGTACCTGGACGCCACGATGATCAATGCCCAGTTGGTGTCGGAGGGCTTTGCCCGCGTGGTCTCTTCCGCCTCGGACACGAGGAATCGGGACGTGCTGTTGCAGAAAGAGGCCGAGGCTCGGAGCGCTGCCCGTGGGTTGTGGGCCGCGTGTTCCCTCGCCGCGCCCCAATGACCCCCGGCCCACCGGCTACTGCTGACAGCGGCGGCAATAGTTCGTGATGCGCTGATTGGCGGTGATCTGCGATATCGTCCCGCCACAGGCCGGGCACGGTTTGCCACCCTTGCCGTGGATCTTGAGGAAGTCGCGGATCTTCAGATGGATCTGTTCGCCCATGCGCGCAGCGACGATTGCCTTGGCATCGGTTAGCACCCCGACCATCGCCTGGTACAGCGCTCCGGTCTCCTGCGGAGTGAGCGAGACTCGCCGCCGATAAGGGTATAGGCCGGCCGCGAACAGGATCTCGTCGGCATAGGCATTGCCGATGCCAGCCAAAAAGGTGTCGTTGATCAGGATGTTCTTCAGTTGTCCGGGATGGCGCCGCAGCCTGCGGATGAAGATTTCGAGCGTCATCTCTGGGTCGAGCGCCTCGGGTCCCATCTCCTCCCAGCGCGGAATCTGGACCTCCGACCCCTGCTCCACCAAGTAGCGCTTGCCCATGAGTTTGGAGTCGAAATACCGGAGGTCGTGGCCGTTGGCCAGCCGGAGGATGAAGCAGGTCCTTGGTTTGCGCCGCTCGCCGGTCGCGCCGTACTGAAACCGGCCCGTCAGCATCGGGTTAACCGCCAGCGTGTCGCCGGCGCTGAAGTCCAGCAGCAGAAACTTGCCCCGTCGCCGCACGCCCTGCAGGGTTTGTCCCCTCAACCGATCGCCGAACTCGCCGGGGGTGGGCAGGCGGATCGGTATCGGATGGAGCACCAACACTTCAGTCACGGCCACCCCGGTCAACTCGGCGAGGATGAAGTCTTGGATGGCTTCAAGGTCGGGGAGTTCAGGCATGGGCGGCCGGCGCCGGCTTACGGCCGGGCACGGCCGTAAGCCGCAGCGCATCGGCCCCGACCGCAAGAATCAGGCGTTGACCCCAGCATGGCCCTCGAACCGGTACAGTGTCCGGTATTCCTCTAGCTGCCGGCGCTGGACCACATTGACATAACCGCGCCGTCCGTCCTCCATTTGGAGCACGTAGGGGGTGGCGCTGAGGGGCAGCGGCATCTCCGGGATAAAGGTGCCTTCCCAGTCGTACTGCCCACCCTAGTGATAAGCGCCCGATTCTCGCACAATATACTCGACGCTCACGAGATATTCGAGAGTGCCCGCCTTCAGCAACACACCACGCATCGGACCTCGGCCATGGAAAGAATGCCGGGATTGCCGGTCGGTGCACAATCATCGGCACGAGAATATCGTAGTCAATCGCAGGGTCGTCCGCAATCAGGACGGTAACAGCGGTGTGAACTCGTGCCAAGTGCGGTAGGAGTTCACAATTCAGGGGGGTATCGGGATCAGGAGCGGGAGTGCATGAGGGCGGCAGCCCTCTGCCGGGGGCGTGGGGGTGTCCCACACAGAGAAACCTCGTCTTTTTCCCGGGGCAGGGGGAGTGGTTCATGCCGCCGGCTCCTGAGTCTGAACTCCTACAAAGGCGATCCGGTGAGGTCTACGGTGGGCTCCGTGCACTATAATGGGTGCGAGGTCTCATCTATGTCCTACAACATGCCGCCAACGCTATACCCCTTCCCGAGCCCGGAAGTTGCCCGGCCGCGGGCCGATGGGGACCCGCTGGACACCGGTCCTGAGCGCGGCCTCGTGGAGGGGGAACAGGCCGTGCGTCCGGCCACCGGGCGCACGGGCAAGGCCGTCCGCGAAATCCTTGAGACGGTGTTGCTTGCCCTGTTCATCTACCTGACGGTGCGAACCCTGGTCCAGAACTTCAAGGTCGAGGGGTCCAGCATGGAGCCGACTCTCCGGAACGGCGAGTACCTGCTGGTGAACAAGGCGGCCTACGCCTCATGGAACCTGGGGCCGCTCAACGGCCTGTTGCCGGCCGTGGCCAAGGATTCCGGCGCAGTGTATCCCTTCGGGTTGCCCAAAGTTGGAGATATCGTGGTGTTCCACTACCCCAAGGACCCGAGCCGCGACTTCATCAAGCGGGTGGTGGCGGGTCCCGGCGATGTGATTGAAATCCGGGCGGGTGTGGTCTACCGGAATGAAGAGAAGCTGGACGAGCCATATATCAAAGCCAACCCCGGATACACACGGGAACGCATTACGATGCCCGAGGGGCAGTTCTTTGTGCTGGGAGATAACCGCGCCAACAGCAGCGACTCGCATGTCTGGGGCCCCGTGCCCTTCGACAAGATCGTGGGCAAGGCCTGGTTAACCTACTGGCCGCTGAAGAGTTGGGGCAACGTGCAGGACCATTCGGTCTTCGCCCACAACTGAACCAGGTTGCCGCCGGCGCCCCTCCGGGTGTCAGTCACCCCGAAGGGCGCGGCGCGTAGCGTTCCTCCGCTTCATATATCCCCGGTAACCCCAGCATTTCAGCGATCTCCAGCCGTAACTCGGCGGTGTCGCCGAAACGAGCCCGATCCAACGTCCCATCCTGCTTGAGCCCGCGGTACGCGTCCTGCATCGCCCGGAAGGCGTGAAACATCGGTCCTCGATGGATCATCACGCTGAACCCCATCGACGCGATTTGTGGCCCGGGCCGGAGGTCGCCGTTGTAGAGTTTGGGAATGTCCCTCAGTCTCGTTGCGTATGTTTCGAGGTGTTCGAGGGAGTCGATGCCGTCCACGAACACCATGTCGGCCCCCGCGGCTGCATAAGCCCGGCACCGCCGCTCGGTCTCGTCCCAACCAGCGATGGCCAGGGCGTCGCAACGGGCGATCACCAGGAAGCCGGGGTCGGTGCGGGCATCGAGCGCGGCCCGCAGTTTGCCTACGGCCTCCTCCATCGGTATGACGTCCTTGCCGTTGAAGAAGCCGCACTTCTTGGGGAAGACCTGGTCCTCGATATGGATACCGGCCACGCCCGCGCGTTGGTAGTCCCTGACCGTCCTTTGGACGTTGATCGCGTTCCCGTAACCGGTATCGGCGTCGGCGATGACAGGCACGCTCACCGCGCCAACCACGTAACCGGCGTTCTGGACCATCTCGGTGCCGGTCAGCAGTCCGACGTCGGGAAACCCCTTGGCCATGGAGGAGCCGAAGCCGGAGAGGTAAAGGCATTCGAACCCGGCGCCTTCGGCGATGCGGGCGCTCAGCCCATCGTACACAAACGGCGCGAGAACCATCCCGCCCCGCAGCAGACTCCGGAGGCGGGCGGACGCGGTTGGCGCGGGCATGCCGGCGCCTTTAGCCGGCCCGCTGGGCGCGGACGTCTTCGAAAACGTCCTTCGCCCGCAATAGCGCCTGCCGCACGCGCGGCGCTCCCACATAACCGGTGAGCAGGAGGATGGCTTCAGCCAGTTCCTGTTCGGTCCAGCCCTGGTTCAACGCGATCCGGAGATGGATGGTGATCTCGTCGGCTGCGGTCGCGACGTCTGCGGCCACCACCGCCAGCGCCTTCGACTTGAGGTCGAGGCCTGGACGGGTCCACATGGTCCCGAAGATGGCTTCGGCGCTGAGATCGCGGAACTGCTGCATCATGGGGTCGCTGTAGACGGTCTGATTCATTTTATCGGCATAATCGCCCATCAATTGCTGGCGCAGCGCCGCGCCTTTCCGGTAATTCTCACTATCGGGCATTTATGGCCTCCCTACCTTGGTTTTCACCAGGATACCCCATCGCTCAAGGCGGCATACGACGGGACTTTCTTAAGATTGGCCAGATGGCAGTGGGATCGCAGGCCATTCGGCCGATGATAAACACAGATGTGCTGCAATCATCGTTCAGAACATGCTACAGGAGGCTACCCATCCATGTCTGACGGCGCCCTCGACCTCAAGACACGCACCGCCGAACGGATAGAAGCACAGTTTGCCCAGGTCAGCGGCGATGCCCTGATGGGCGATCTCGCCCAGGCGGCGCTTGCTATCACCGAGAGCCGCTCCGAGGAGCGGTGCGGTGGGTATCGGACGGTAGCCATCCAGCGAGACTCGTCCCCTGCGGCGGTCCCCCCGCCTGATGCCGCGGCAGTGCGCGCAGCGATCGGTCCGCTGTTGAACGATCCTCGCCGGTTGCCGCCGGCTCCCCAGATTTATATTCGGCTGGTCAAGCTCACCGAGAACCCGGATGTTTCCCTCGGGCAGGTGGCGGACGTGATCATGAGCGACACGGCCAGTGTGGCGAAACTGCTGCGTTTGGTGAACTCGCCGGCTTACGGGCTCAGAGGGCGCGTGCCCACCGTGGCGGCGGCCGTGCGGATTCTGGGTCTTGAGGCGCTGAAGTCGGTGGTGCTCGCATCGTCGACCGATGGGATATTTGGGGGCCCCATCCAAGGCGACACCCGCATGGTCGAGCAGCTGTGGTACCACTCCATCGCCTCGGCGGTTGTCGCGAAGGTGATCGCCCGCGAGGTGGGGTGGCGGGACTCAGAGCAGTTCCTTGTGGCCGGGCTGCTCCACGACTTCGGGCAGCTGGTGGTGCTGCGAGGGTGTCCGGAGGCGTTCCATATGGTGGATGCGGTGGCGAACCGGCAGGGTCGCTTTCTGGATGCTGAGAGCAAGATATACGGGACAAGCCACGCCTCGATCGGCGGACTATTGGCCGAACGTTGGGGTCTACCCCCGGTCCTCCTGTCAGCCATCAACGGGCACCACCATCCGGATCCGTCCAAGCCATACCCGGAAACGGTGGCGGTGACCAACCTGGCCGATGTCATCAGCCGCGCGCTGGGCATTGGTTACGACGGCGGTTTTGTCATGGAGCCAATCCCGGCCAGCGTCCGATCGTTGCTGGGGCTGGACGGCAACCGCATCAGGGCGATCGCCCATGCGGTGGACGAAGAATATCCTGAGATGGAGGCGCTGGCCGTGGGCTGGTAGCCTGGAGTCCGTGCCCTGTATCTTTTCAGTGTCAGGGGTTCGGGGGTATGAGACACTCCCCTCACCCCATGAAAACACAGGAGAATTCTATTGGGGGGCACCCCACGCTCCCGGCAGAGGGCTGTCGCCCTCGGACACTCCCACTCCTGATCCCGGCCGCCCCTCAACGGTGAACTCTTACCGGGCCCGTACCGGGGCCTGGTTCGTCTGTACAGGGCTGGGCGGACGTGGCTATAATGGGTGCGGCTGGGGCCTCAAGGTGTCTCAGTCTTTTTTAGTACCCGAGGATGCCGGGTTAAGGAGGCGGTGGATGGCTGAACATGGACCGGCATATCTAACCCCAGAAGGTCTCAAGGAGTTGGAGCACGAGCTCGAGCAGCTTCGCATGGTGCGGCGTAAGAATATTGCCGATAAGATCCACGAAGCCAAGGAACTCGGCACGACCGTCAACAATGCTGAGTACGACGATGCGAAACGCGAGCAGTCTTTCGTAGAAGGACGCATCCGGGACCTTGAAACCCTGTTCAAGACCGCAAAAGTCATCACCCACGACTCGGGTGGGTCCATTAACGTCGGTTCGCGCGTGATCGTAAAGTCGTTGGGGGGCGATGACGAACATTTCACGATTGTGGGAAGCGCTGAGGCTCACCCGCTGGAGGGAAAGATCTCTAACGAGTCGCCGGTGGGGAAAGCGTTGCTGGGCAAGCGCGTGGGTGAGAAGGTCCAGGTGATGACTCCAGCGGGGGTGACCATCTACACGGTCGCATCCGTTGAATAGCGTCCGGAGGAATCGTCCATACCCACCCCGGGCGCTGCGTCCGGGGTGTTGTTTGCGAGGGATCGGCTGATCGCATGCCCATGATCGGGGTGAACGGCGCCACGTTGTATCACCATGCTGCCGGAGTGGGAGAGCCCATGGTCCTCGTGCACGGATCCTGGACCGACCATCACGACTGGGACCTGGTGTTTTCCGGCCTGGCGGCGGGGTTCAGGGTTGTGACGTACGACCGTCGAGGCCACAGTGCGAGCGAAGCGCCTCCCGCTGCGGGCTCGCTGGGAGAAGATGCGGCGGACCTCGCCGGGCTGGTCGAAGCCCTGGGGCTCGGGCCAGCGCACGTCGTCGGGCACTCATACGGCGGGGTGATCGTGCTGCACCTGGCTACACAGCGCCCTGGGCTCTTTCGAACGATGGCGGTGCATGAAGCGCCGGTCTTCGGCAGTTTTCTGGATGACCCGGAATTGGGAGAACTGGCGACACGGTCGCATCGCCAGCTCGACCCCGTCATCGCGGCGCTGGCGGAGGGCAACTACGAGGAAGGCGCCCGGCGTTTCGTCGACGACATCATCTTCGGACCGGGCGCCTGGGAGACAAGGCTCACCCTCCCGTTGCGGCGAAAGTTCATCCAGAACGCGCCGACGTTTCTCGATGAACTGCGCGACCCCACCCGTCTCAAGCTCGATCTCGCGGCCCTCGCGGCATTTGACCGGCCGGTGCTGATCTCGTACGGGGGCCGCAGCCGGAACCATTTCCCGCACATCACCCGCCGTCTCGCTGCGGTGTTGCCGCAGGCTGAAACGCACGTGTTTGAGGATGCGGCCCACGTGCCCCAGGTCAGCCACCCGGAGAGCTTTGTGGCGGCAGTCACGGATTTTATTCACCGCCACCCCACCGCCGGTCGAGACTGAGCTGAGGGCGGGTGGCGGAGAATCGAGGACGCCATGGCGGAACGGAACGACGAGTTCTACCAACAGCGGCTGAGCAAACTGCAGGCGCTGCGCGCCCAGGGCCTGGACCCGTATCCCAGCCGGTTCGAACGCACCCATACGGCGGTGGAAGCAGCGGCCTATTTTGCGGCCTTCGAGGCGGAGCATGCTGGAGAGCATACCGAGGAGACCGTGACCCTGGCCGGGCGCATCACGGCGCTCCGGGTGATGGGTAAGGCCACCTTCATGGACATCCGTGATGGAACCGGCAAACTCCAGGCGTATTTTCGGGCCGATCATCTGCCGGCCGGCCAGTTTCAAAACCTGAAGGAACTCGACCTGGGCGATTTTGTCGGCGTTACCGGCAACCTCTTTCGCACCCGGACCGGTGAGGTGACGCTGGGCGCCCATCACTACGCGGTTCTGGCCAAGTCGCTCCAGCCTCCCCCGGAGAAATGGCACGGGTTGACCGACACCGAGACCCGTTACCGGCACCGTTACCTCGACCTGATGTCCAGCGAAGAGGTGCGGCAGACCTTCATCACCCGTTCCCGGGTGGTGGCCACCATGCGCCGTTTTCTGGACGATCGGGGCTTCCTTGAGGTCGAGACGCCGATGCTGCAACCCCAGGCCGGGGGCGCGATGGCCCGGCCGTTTGTCACGCATTACAACGCCCTGGACCAACAGTTCTATCTGCGCATCGCCACTGAACTCCATCTCAAACGGCTGATCGTCGGCGGTCTCGAGAAGGTGTACGAGATCGGGCGCATCTTCCGCAACGAGGGTATCTCCACCAAACACAACCCTGAGTTCACGACGTTGGAGAGCTACGAGGCCTACGCCAGCTATCTGGACGTGATGGCCATGGTGGAAGACATGGTGAGCCACATCGCCCGGACGGTGCTGGGAGCCACGGAGATCCCGTACAAGGAAGGGACCATCAATCTGACCCCTCCATGGCGGCGGATCACGCTGCGGGATGCCATTCAGGAACGGTCGGGCATCGATTTCCTGGCGTATCGCGAGACCGATGCCCTGGCCGAGGCCATGCGCAGCAAGGGCCACACGCCTCCGGCGGGGGCAGGATTCGGCAAGCTGGTGGACGAATTGCTCTCCAACACCGTGGAACGGCATCTCATGCAGCCGGCCTTCCTCACCGAGTATCCCGTGGAGCTCTCTCCTTTGGCGAAACGGATGCCCGAGAACGCCCGTTTGGTGGAGCGATTCGAAGCGTTCGTGGGTGGGATGGAGATTGCCAACGCCTTCAGCGAGCTGAATGATCCGGTCGAACAGCGGGCAAGGTTCTCCCACCAGGCGCAAATGCGGGCGCTGGGCGACGACGAAGCAGAACTCCCCGACGAGGACTTCCTGTTCGCCCTGGAGCACGGGATGCCCCCCACCGGGGGATTGGGCATGGGAATCGACCGGCTAGCGATGTTGCTGACCGGCAACGCTTCTATCCGGGAAGTTATCCTGTTTCCCCAGTTGCGCCGCCGGGAGTAGCGGCGGCCCCATGGCGATCCGCGCGGTGCTCTTCGATGTCGGTGAGACGCTCATCGACGAATCGAGGATCTGGGGTGGGTGGGCCGACTGGCTGGGTGTGCCCCGGCCCTCGTTTTACGCTCTGCTGGGCAGCCTGATCGAACGGGGACGCGACCACCACGAGCTCTTCCAACTGCTGCGGCCGGGATTCGATCTGGCCGCGGAGGAGCGAGCGCGAGCCGGGGCGGGGGCGCCGAACGAGTTCGATGCGGCCGATTTGTATCCGGACGTCCGTCCGGCCATGGCGCGGCTGAAGGAACAAGGCTATTGGGTAGGCATCGCCGGCAACCAGCCGGCACGAGCCGCCGCCTCAATAAGGGCTATGGGACTGGGGGTGGACCTCATCCTGACCTCGGCGGCAATGGGGTTCGAGAAACCGGACGTGCGGTTCTTCCAGCGGGCGGCGTTGGCCAGCGGCCACGATACTGCGGAAATTGCCTACGTTGGTGACCGGCTGGACAACGACGTGTTGCCGGCATTGGCTTCCGGTATGAAAGCGGTGTTCCTGCAACGCGGTCCATGGGGCCACATCCATTCCCTCCGGCCCGAGATCCAACGCGCTCACCTTCGGATCGCCAGCCTCTTGGATCTCCCGGCGGCGTTCAACGGAATCGATGGAGTGCCGGTGAGGCGCTGATCGGGGATTCCAGGGCGCACTGCCCTGCTGCCCTCAATCGGCAATCAACTGGTATATGGCGCCGTTATTGAGGTTGACGGCATACAGTTCACCAGCTTCGTCTTCGCCGAAGGAAGCGATCCCGGCGCCCGCTGCTGCCAGCTGGTTGCGGCGCCAGGAGCCATCGGAAGAACGTTCGAGCCCCCACAGTTTTCCGCTGCAGAAGTCCGAGAAGAAGTAACGGCCCTGCAGCGCCGTTTGGGTCCGGCCCCGGTACGCATACCCACCCCTCACACTCCCCGCCAGCGGGAGACCCGCTGGACACCCCTGGAGGAGACGCTGTTCCTGGGAGAATGCTATGTGGGGCCATCCCCACTCCCCCAAGCAGAGGGCTGCCGCCCTCGTGCACTCCCACTCCTGAGCCCGGCCGCCCCTCAACAGTGAATTCTCACGGGGAAATCGTGAGAAACGGCGAATTCCGGTCTGACCGTGACAAATTGATACGCGTTGCAGTTAAAGAGAATACTGACTTCAAGAAGGAAGCCTATGGATTTCCCTGACCCTCAAAACAGAATATTGACGCGCCGGACGCTCTTCTCTCGCGGCGGCCTCGCCGTCGCTGCGGGAATCCTTGGTGGGGTGATCCTCCGGCGGCCCCGGGTGGCGCATGCCGGACCCGCCGGGGCGCCCCCTCCCCAAAGGCATCTTTCCTGGGTGTGGCAGTTCAGCGAGGACGGGGCCCCCGAAACCATCCGGCCGGCGCTCGCCGCCGCCGGGCTGGGAGTGGTTATCAAGACTCACGATGGGGTCGATTGGATGGATCGCTTCGACCCGTCGCCAAGTGCCGTGAGCGGTCCCGAAAAGTTCGCGAAGCTGGTCCGATTCTTCGAAGACGGCGGCGTTCCAGTACACGCGTGGTTTGTGGCCAAGGGCTACCAGCCACTTCAGGAGGCCAAGATGGCCGCCCAGGTGGTGGCGGCGGGCGCCCGCAGTGTAAGCGTCGACCTGGAGCCTCACCCGGGCTTCTGGGGTGGCGGGCCTCAGGAGGCGCTCCTGTTTGGCAAAGAGCTGCGCCGGCTCCAACCCAACGCGTGGCTGTCCGTTTCCGTGGACCCCCGCCCTTGGCATCTGCCGGGGATCCCTCTGAAGGAGTTTGCCGGTTTCAGTAACGAGATTGCGCCCCAGGTGTACTGGGACGAGTTCAACACTCCGGCAAATTGGGAGCATTTTGTCGCCTCGGGGTTTCCTCCCGGCGTGGAGGGGATCACCGCTGCGTTTCTGGTGGACGTGACCTTCAAGGTGCTCCAACCTTACGGATTGCCCATCCACCTGATAGGGCAGGCCAATGCGGTCCGCTCGGGCGGATGGCAGCAGTTGCTGGACCGTTCCTACTCGCAAGGGATCCATGCTGTCTCACTGTGGCGCCACGGGCTGACGCGGCCTGAGACGTGGCAGGCGCTCCAATTGAATCCCGTGACGAACGTTGCAGGCGGCGCCCATGTGTACGTGGTGCAGCCCGGCGACACCCTATCCAGCCTTGCGGCGAAATGGGGGGTGAGTGTTGACGCAGTGATGGACACCAACGGCATCAGCGACCCAAACTACATCTACGTTGGCCAGGTGCTGAAAGTTCCCCAGACCGGTACGGCTGCTAAACCGCCGCCTGTCTCGGCTTCCGAGCCTGCCGGTCCTGCACCCAACCGGCCCCCGGTTGTCCCCGCCGGGCCGTACGTGGTGCAGCCCGGCGACACGCTGACTTGGCTGGCGTTCCATTGGGGGACCACGCCGTCCCGAATCGCCGAAGTCAATGCTTTAGCAAATCCCGACCTGATCTGGGCAGGGATGAAACTCCTCATCCCGTAGTCCGCTACCACCAACCCACCCCTGCCCCAGCCCCCGCTGGGGCAGGGGTGGGGTTCATGTTATGCTACGCCGGATTTCTTTTCATGCCATCCCTCGAGCCTGCCCGGCGGGGCGTTTTCTACGGATGGGTCATCGTTATCACGGTGGCCCTGTGCGATTTCGTCCAAAGCCAAGAGACCTTTCCGATCCTTGCCGTGCTCATGAAGCCGATCACCGGCGAATTCGGATGGACCCGTACTTCATTCACGACACCCATGGCCATAGGCACCGTGTTGGGGGGCCTGTTCGGGCCGATGGTGGGGGGCCTGCTGGATCGGTCGGGGCCGCGCTGGGCGACGGCGGTGTCCTTTGCTCTGCTCGGGTTGTTGATGCCGCTGATGGCGCTCATGGACTCAATCTGGCAGTACTACGGCATTCAGATCAGCGCACGGCTCGTGACCCACGGCGTCATCGCGCTGGCTCTGGTGGTGGTGGTTCCGAAGTGGTTCGTGGTGAAGCGGGGACGGGCCGTCGCTTTGGGCAGCATCGGAAACTCCATCGGCCAATTCGCAATGCCGCCATTGACACTGCTCATGGTTACGCTGATTGGCTGGCGGCAAACCACCATGTTTCAAGGCGTGGTCGTGTGGCTGCTGGCGGTGATCCCCGCCGCGCTATTCTTGCGACGCATCCCCGAAGACCTGGGGCTGTTGCCTGATGGGATGACCCGTGAAGAATGGGAGCGCCGGCGGCGGGCCCAACCAGCAGCAGGAGCGGATGGTGACATCGAGGTTTCGGCGACGCTCCACCAGGCAATGCGCTCGCCTGCGTTCTATCTGCTCAGTTTGGCGGGGATGTGCAGTCCGTTCTCGGCGGCCGGGCTGAACCTCCATCTCTTTTCATTCTTGACCGACATCGGCGTCCCGGAGTTGCAGGCGGTCTCGGTGACCAGTGTGTGGCTGCTGTTCAACGCTCTGGGCGGGTTCGCTTCCGGGTTCCTGGCGGAGCGCTTCGGATCCCGGACCGTGACGATGGTGAGTTTCGGGGCAGCAGCGCTTCCGGTGCTGCTCCTGCCGCTCGTCCACGACGCCCCCACCGCCCTGGTCTTCGCAGTGGCGCAGGGGTCGGCGACCGGCTGCGCGCTGGCGCAACGTCTGCTGTGGCCCGACTACTTTGGCCGGCGTCACCTCGGCGCAATCCGTGGGATGACCCATCCCACCCAGAACCTGGCCATCGCCGCGGGGCCGCTGGCCGGGGCCCTGGTGTTCGATGTGACCGGCGGTTATGGTCCGGCGTTTCTGGCGTTCGGTTCGGCAATGGTCATCGCATGCCTGTGCGTCTTCGTTTCCCGCCCGCCCCGGGTCGCCGCGGCCGTCTGAACGATGCGGGCCTTCCGGTTCCCCGTCTACTACGGCTGGGTCATCGTTGCGACGGTGGTGCTCTGTGATTTCGTGCAGAGCCAGGAAACGTTTCCGATCCTGGCCATCATGCTGAAGCCGGTGACCGAGGAGTTTGGTTGGAGCCGAACGGCGTTCACCACTCCGGTGGCGGTTGGCACCGTCATCGGCGGGGTTTTTGGGCCTTTTCTGGGTCCCCGGGTCGATGGGTGGGGCCCGAGGTGGGTCACCGCTGGCTCCTTCCTCGCCCTCGGGGCGTTGCTGTGTCTCATGGCGTGGATGCAGGAGTTGTGGCAATACAACGTATTGCAGATCGCGGCTCGGGCCATCATCCATGGCATCATTGGGCTCACCCTGGTGGTGGTTGTCCCCAAATGGTTCATCGCTCGTCAATTGCACTGCCCCTCCCCCGGAGAAATAGGAACAATGTTGCTCTTGGGGGGCGCCCCCAAGTCCCCGGCAAAGGGCTGCCGCCCTCTGCACAGCTGCTCCGAAGATTTCTGGCCCCTCATCTCTGAGTAGTTACCTTCCCCGAGTAGGAGTTTACTGTTGAGGGCGGCCGGGCTCAACAGTGGGAGTGCACGAGGGCGGCAGCCCTCTGCCGGGGGCGTGGGGGTGGCCCCCACAGAGAATCTCATCTTTTTTCCTGGGGTGGGGGGAGTGGCTCATATCCCCGAACCCCTGACACTGAATAGACACCTCCCCGAATTCTGGTTGCGGGCGTCCGGCCATGCCAGCTATACTGAGGGTGGTTCCGCACCATGGGCCGAAGTGGCGGAAAGGCAGACGCGCTACGTTCAGGGCGTAGTGTCCTTACGGGCGTGTGGGTTCAAATCCCACCTTCGGCACCAATTCCGGCGCTAGTAGCTCAGTGGATAGAGCGCAGCCCTGCGGAGGCTGAGGTCGTGGGTTCGAGCCCCGCCTAGCGCACCATAATGCTCAATACGTCGTGCAGACGGACGGCCAATCACCGTCCGTCTTGTCGTAGACAGGTGTGTATCTGGGGGCGTCATGGCAGAAAACGTCGTCTTAGTCGAAAGAATCGGTGCCGTCACCGTAGTGACCCTGAACCGCCCGGAGAAACTCAACGCGATGGATCGTGACCTGACCCGCGAGCTTCACCAAGCTATCGCCGGGGTGGGAGAGAGTGACGCTCGCGTGCTGGTGATCACCGGCGCTGGGCGGGGGTTCTGTTCGGGCGCGGATGTGGGCGATATCCGGAACCGCACCGAGGGGAAGGGTGAGGGCCCAACGATGAGCCTCGATTGGTGGCTCAAGGGCCGCTCGATCGTCGATTTTGCGCCCCGGCTTCAAGAGTTGCCGCAGCCCGTCATCGCCGCCGTCAACGGCGTGGCCGCCGGAGCCGGCCTGACCCTGGCGTTGGCGGCCGACATCCGTATCGCCTCCGACCAGGCACGGTTCTCCTCGCTGTTCATCCGGCGGTCGTTGACGCCCGACGCCGGTGTTTCCTATCTCCTGCCCCGGCTGGTGGGGCCGGGGCTCGCGGCGGAGATGGCGCTGACCGGTGCGATGTATGACGCGTCATGGTGTGCGTCCGTCGGGTTGGTGAACCGGGTGGTGCCCCATGACCGGCTGCTGCCGGAGGCCCTGGCACTGGCGGACACCATTGCGGCCAACCCCCCCATCGCAGCGAGGGTTACCAAGCAGGTGCTGCAACGGGGCCTGCATTCCACGCTTCAACAGGCCATCGACAACGAGAGCTACTACAACACCTGGCTCGTCAAAACGGATGACAGCAGGGAGGCCGTTGCCGCCTTCTTCGAAAAACGGTCTCCCGTGTTCAAGGGGCGTTAGCCTCACGGCCTCAGGGTACTCAGCGACGCCAGCCGCGCGCCCGGCGCGGGCGCGACCGGCTGGGCTCGCCGGTTGCCCGTCTGGGCTTGGAAAAATTCTTGACTCGCGGACTAATCTTTTTAGCTCTGGGTTCGTTTAATTCACCGTAGGTGTGATCAAGCGCACAGACAAAACGTGCTGCGGCTCGTAGATTTGAGTGTGATCGTTGTTGGCATTATCTATCAGTCATCGGTCGGGGCCAGCCGGACATATTACCGGGGGAAGCTTCGTACCGCTGGAGGTCACCATGGGCAAGTCCGGTGTTTTCGACCGGGTACGCGTTCAGGCGATGCGTTGTGAGTTCCTCACAGAAAACGCCCGCGCCGTCGGGTTGCTCCGATGTTCGCACCGGCGGTTCTCCGATTCCATGAATGCGCTCGAACAGGATTTCGTCACGATCTGGGACACCGGCGTGACGGCGTTCGAGGACGAAGGGGAACGTCACGCCGAGATGGCGGAGATGTTGCTCCGCAAGTCATCCATCGTCATGGCTGCACCGCTTGACCTCAGCGCGGGCAAGGAGTTGGGCCGGGAGCAACAGGCGCTCCTGGTAGCCAAGGATCAGGTACACGCCGGGATGGACGCCGGCCCCTACTCGATAGAGGGAACTCTGCATCTTGGGCCGGGTGTCGACCTGCTTCAGCACATCTACGACCCTGGACGCTTGTTCATGGCGGTCACGGATGCCAAGGTCCACTCCCGAAAGTCACTCGAAGTGAGGTTTTCCGTTCCGTTCCTGCTGATGAACCGGCGATCTATCGAAATGGCGTACGAGATTTCGGCGGTGGGGCAGAAGGCGATCGAGGGCGACGCCGCCCCGTCGCGGCATGCGAGCCACGCACCTATCTCATCCGGTGAAGCCGCGGCAGTGCTTGCAACGGAGCGGGCTGTTCAAAGAGGCTGATATTGTGCGGCTCCAGACCCTCTGTGCGGGACTCTGCTCCAAGGGCAGCATTTCGCGTATCAAAACGGTGCCTCCTCTGAGGTGTTTCACCAGGGCGACTGGGGCGACAGCATCTATTTGGTCGAAGAGGGGTCGGTGGTCTCGACGGTTCTAGACCGTGACTGTGAGCGGTCCAATGGCCAAGTAGACCAAGGCGGCGTCGTCGGCGAAATGGCGGCGCTCGGCCGGGGCGTCCGGCCGGTGACCGTCCGCACCACCAGATGCTCCACCCGGCTCGCCGTCGAAGCCGATGCCGTGAAATCGCTCCTCGAGGCGTTCCCGGCTGCGGCGAGCAGGCTGCTGCAACTCATCATCGAGCGAAACGGCGGTATCGACAACCGGCACCTGTCGATCCGGGGGGCGTCCCTGCTGCTGTAGCCTCAAACCAAAACCGGGAGCGCTCCAGGCTGCTCTTTTTGCTGGGAGAACGTCTTCTCTTGAGGCGTTCCATCTGTCCGGCCGCCTGTCCGCCGGTATCTATTCAGACGCCCATGACCATGGGGACACCACCGAGCCATGAAAAGGCGTGGACGGCGACCTCCCCCTAAGATCACTCATGGCGGACGGGGCGCGCCCCTTGACCCCCTCCCCGCCGTAGGAGAAATAAAGAGATGGATGGTGAGGGTACACCCCTCACACTCCCCGCCAACGGGAGACCCGCTGGACACCCCTGGAGGAGCTGCTGTTCCTAGTGAGCCACGACCTTATCACAGCAGTGTCAGGGGTTCGGGGAATATGAGCCATTCCCCCCACCCCAGGGAAAAAGAGGAGAATTCTCTGTGGGGGGCACTCCCACTCCCCCGACCGAGGGCTGCCGCCCTTCTGAGCCCGGCCGCCCCTCAACAGTGAACTCTTACGTCCGCCGCCCCGCGTTGCGGCGCCCCGGCTGCGCCCCTATACTGGGCGGGCTAGGAGCGTCTTCTCGTGCACCTCATGCCGGCCGCTGTCCCGCGTCGGAGCCTCGACCGCCACGCCTACCTGTTCGCCCCGGCTCCCCACACCGTGCGGGATGCCATCTACGGCAGTGTGCCGCTGTCCCATGCCGCGTTCGCCACGCTGGACACCGCGGCGTTCCAACGGCTGAGGCACATCAAGCAGGTGGGGCCGGTCTTCCTGGTCTACCCGGGAGCGACCCACACCCGCTTCGGCCATAGCATCGGGGTGTACCACCTGACCCGGCTCGCCCTGCAACACCTGACCGGCCTGGCCGATATCGAACCCGAAATCGGCCGGGCGACGCTGGCGGCGGCGCTGCTCCATGACATCGGCCACTTCCCCTACTCCCACGTCATGGATGAAATTGTGGTGAACGGCAGCCGTTTGTCCCATCTGGAGCTGACCGTTGAACTCATCGAGACCGACGTCGAATTGCGACAGGTGTTGGCAGGGGCCTGGGAGGTGGCGCCCCAGTTGGTGGTTGACCTCCTGACCGGCCGCCCCAACCCGCTCATCCCCAGGTTCCTGTACACGCTGATCGATGGGCCGATGGACATGGATAAGCTCGACTACCTCAATCGGGACGCCCATCACACCGGGGTGCCCTACGGCAGGGTGGAGGTCCAGCGGCTCATCGATTTCCTTACCGTCGATCCCGGAACGAACGACCTGGTGATCACCGAAGCAGGGGTGGGCACCGTCGAATCGGTCATCTTTGCCAAGTACCTGATGTTCCGCTACGTTTACTGGCACCACACCGCCCGGATTGCCGGGGCGATGATCAACCGCGCTGTGCTGGATTGCCTGCTCGCCCTTGGGCGTGTCGAGCACCTCTCGGTCAAGGACCCGGTCCTGCGGCGGGTGTGCGCCGCCACCGACGCCACCTTGGAACCGACGCTCCGGGACTTGCTTGGTGAGGCGGGGCTGGCGCCTCCCCGGGCGCTGGAGCTGCTATCGAGGGTGGAACGGCGCAGCCTCTTCAAGCGGGCGCAAACAGTAGCGTGCGCCGTGACGCCTTTGCTCGATGAACGGTTTCGGGAGGCGTTGCCCCGGCGGCAGCGGGAGGCTGAGTTGGCTGCCTTGGTGAGAGATGAGTTGCCCGTAGGCAGTCCCCCGTTTTTCGATAGCGATGTTCTGATCGACCTGCCCCCGGGCGCCAAGTTCGCGGCGGACATCCGGGGGATAGCGTTGGAGAGCCCGGACCGGCCGCTCCGGGTGGTGTCGTGGGAGGACTCGCCCAGCGCGTCCTACCTCACGACCGCCACCGTGGCAGCGATGGAGCAGAGTCTGCGCTCGGCGCTGGTGGTCTGTGATACCCATCGTGCGGACGGAGACCTGATTAGGGCGGCGCTCAGCCGTATTCAACTGGTTGAATGAAGGACAGAGGAGACGTCAATGATTTCGTTAAAAGACCGCCGGGAGTTAGTTGAAAAGCTGGCCGAGGCCCGCAGCGCCCTGGTGAATGGGGCCGCTGCACTGCCGCCGGTACGCTTGACCGAAGCATGGAAGGAAGGGGACCGTTCACCGCTGGCGATGCTGCTCCATATCATCACCACCGAACGGATGTATCGCGACCAATGGGGAAAGCGGGCTCGGGACGAAGAGACGCCGGACCTGGCGCAAAACAGCGCGGTGACCCAGGTCATCGACCCCTCCTTTGCCGAGGCCAACCGCATGACCGTCGAAGCGCTGCTGCGCGACCTCCGCGACGAGCGGGAGAAGACGCTGGCATTCATCGCCGAGACCTCGGACAGCGAATTCGAGCGGGTCGGGCGCAACAGCCTGTTCGGCGACCTGACCCTCATCCAGTACCTGAAATCGCTCTACCGGCACGACCTGATGCACGTCGATGAGATGGCGGGCCAGGAGGTCCGCTATAAAGTGACCACCAAGGACGGACGTCGTTTGTAGGATTCTCTTCGATGTGCCATCCGTTGCCCAACATCCTGACGCCATCCCCTCAGGGCGGTTGTTGCTTCTGCCGGGAACAGGGTGGCCACGAGGGACCGCCCCTACCACGGTAGATGAAACTGCCGCACGAAGCGGTTTGGCTTTCTTATCGCCGCTTGGTTGACACCTTCGTGCGTGTGGAGCACAATTCGCTTCGGGTATGGCGTGAAGGGGCGGCCTTCCGCTCAACTCGATCCTAAGGAGGATGCATGGGAGCACTGACGGACAAGTATTGCATCGTGGGCGTGGGTGAAACCATCCACTCCCGGAATTCGGGAAAAACACAGCTCGGGATGGCGGTCGAGGCTGTCAACAACGCGTTGAAGGACGCGGGTATGCGGGCGGACGAGGTCGACGGGATGACCTCGTACAACGTCATGGGGGACTCCACCACGACCCCCCACATCGCCACCGCGCTGGGCATGCGGCTGAACTACGCAGTGGACGTCCACGGCGGCGGCTCTTCGGGCGAGATGCTGGTGGCCAACGCCATCGGCCTCATCGAAGCCGGATACGCCAAGACCATCGTGGTGTGGCGCTCGATGAACGGCCGCACGTTCCGCCGCATCGGCGGTCAGGCAGTCGGCGGCGCGGCGCGGGTGGCCGAGGCGGCGGGTGGGGATATTCAGTTCCAGGCTCAGTGGGGCTGGAGCACCCCGGCACAGCGCTTTGGCATGACATGCATGCGCCACATGCGGGACTATGGAACGACGTCGCGCCAGCTCGGGGCCATCGCAGTGGCGCACCGCTATCATGCGACGCTGAACCCCAAGGCCATCATGAAGACGCCCATCACCATTGAGGACCACCAGAACTCACGATGGGTGTCGAAACCATTCCATCTGCTGGACTGCTGCCAGGAGACTGACGTTGCGGTCGCGCTGATCATCACCTCCCGCGAGCGGGCCTACGACCTCGACCAACCCCCGGTGTACATCATGGGCGGCACCGCTCGCACCATGACGGACCTGCCGGCCTGGAACTACAGCCGGGAGCGCATCCACAAGGTTGGCGGCTTCTACGGACGTAACCGCCTGTTCGGGATGGCCGGCATCCAGCACAAGGACGCCGACTTCATCTCCTGCTACGACGCCTTCACTTTCACCACCATGATCCAGCTTGAAGCCTACGGCTGGTGCGAAGTCGGCGAGGGTGGCCCCTTCGTGGAGACGGGACGGCTCCAGATCGACCACGAATTGCCCTGCAACCTCTCGGGCGGCCACCTCTCCGAGGGCTACTCCCACGGCATTCAGATGGTGGTCGAGAACGTCCGCCAACTCCGCTGGCGTGCCGACGACTACTGCCCCGGCGCGGCAGAGGGCCATCACACCTACGACCGGTCGAAGGGCTGCCGGCAGCTTCGCAACCCCTACGTTTGTGTCGGTATGGGATGGGGTTCCGAAACTACTTCCAGCTCGTTGATTCTGCGGAGGTGATGCATGGCAGGCCCAATTCACTGGGATAGAGTCAAGTTTATTCCGGACTACGATAGCAAGGGTTGGTGGGAAGCCACTAAACGCCGCGAATACGTGGTGAACCAGTGCAATAAGTGCGGCAACAAGTGGTTCCCGCCGCTCCCGGCCTGCAACCGCTGCCAGTCCACCGATGTGGGCTGGTTCAAAACTCAGGGCAAGGGGTTCATCTACAGCTACGTGGTGGTGGTGCAGCCCATCTTCGCTCATTTTGTCGATGCGGTGCCCTACGTGGTGGCCGTTATCGAACTGCCCGATGCCAACAACCCCGGCCACTACGCCACCCGTATCGCGGCTGTGCTGCGGGACGACGAGGACAAGGTGGCCATCGGGCTGCCGGTGGAGGTGGACTGGGAGGAGACACCGGACCCGGAGATCGTGATTCCGTTCTGGAAGGTCTCGGGAACGGCAGATAACACCTGGAAGTTCCCCGGCTAGCCGATCACAGGACCCAATGGCACGCCCCCAGCGTCGCGAGACGTTGGGGGCGTTTCGTGTTCTGCTGCGAAGGCGGTTCGGTTTCCGATGTAACATTAACTTAACAAGGTTTGTATTCCTACAAACCGGATCGACCCGATAGGAGGCGCCCCGATGCTACAGAAACCTGGACCCAGCCGTTTGGTGGGGGGAGTGATCGCAGCCCTGCTGTTGTTCTCGGGCGGGTGCGCGGCGTCGCGCAGTTTCGATGGCGGTGGATGGTCGGGTGGAGTGCTGGGCCTTCCGGCCGTCGCTCCACCTGCACCGGGCGCACCCGCCGACGCGGCGGCGCCGAAAGGGGGCGTGGCTGAAAGCCGGAATGCCGCCCCGGCAGCCGCCCCGGCGCCAGGCGGGGCGGCGGTTTCGAACGCACCGCAGGCCGAAGACCGCATGATCGTCTACAACGCCAACCTCTCGCTGGCGGTGCAGAACGTGTCGGACTCCGTTCAGGCGGTGCGCGGTCTCACCGACGGCGTGGGAGGCATGGTGGCGGGCAGCGCCACCCGCCAGGAGAAAGATAAAGAGGTGGCGACCCTCACCCTCCGGGTGCCGTCAAGCGCCTACAACCAGGTGATGGCCGGCCTGCGCAAGCTATCGGTCAAGGTCTTGAATGAGAACGGCACCTCCCGCGACGTCACCGAGGAGTTCGCCGACGTCGACGCCCAGATGCGCAACTTGCAGGTCACTGAGGCCCAGTTCCAGGAGTTGATGAAACGCGCCGTCACCATCGATGACATCCTGAAGGTGCAGACCCAGTTGACTCAGACGCGGAGTCAGATCGAGCGTCTGAAGGGTAGGATGAACGTCTTGCAGCGCACCTCAGACATGGCCACCATCGTGGTGACCATCATCACGGTGGAACCGGGGCTGTTGAAAGATCCGGTGAAGGGCTGGGACCCGGCGCGGAGCGTTCAGGAGGCGTGGGAGCAGTCGCTGGTCCTGGTCTCGGCGGTGGCGGACGGCGTGCTGCGGGCGGTGGTGTTCTCGTGGTGGCTGGTGCCGGTCGGACTGCTGGTGGCTGCGCTGGTTGCGCTGCTGCGGCGGCAGCGCCCTGTCGGGGCGGCCGGGAAGCCGTAGCGGGAGGCTTCGGGGCTGCGTCCCGGCCGGCTACCCCACCCCCCAAGGGAAAGAGAAGTGTTTGTTCCTGGGGGAACGCCCCCAGGCCCCCGGCCCTTCGACGAGCTCAGGACGAGCGAGATGGCTTCGCCCCCTGCACCCCCGTGTCCGGCCCCGAACACTGAGCAGTTGCCTCGTAGCCGCCCTGTTTCGGGCAGGCCGCCCGTCTCTCGGGCCGATCTCACGGAATGATCCCCTTGATCCGGTCGCGCCACTCCTTGTTGATGCCGAGGTATTGGTTGCCGTAGCTGACGCGCGGCTCGATCTGCGATCCCTCGATCCACTCGTTGTAGCTGGTGAGGTTGACCCACTGCGCGCCCGCGTTGATAGCCGCCTGCCAGGTCTGGGCCAGGTAGCCGCCGTTCTCGCGGTCTCTAGCGAATCCCTCGGGGGCCGGGCGCACTTTGGTGTCGTCGTAGCCCGGCATCACGGTGCCGATGAAGATCTTCGGTTGTCCCAGCGCCGACTCTGCGGCCCGGACCCTGCGCTGCCAGCTATTCAGCGTGTTTGCCACGTTGGGCGACCAGGCGATACTGTAGACGAACTGTCCGTCGAACACCTGCAGGTAATCCCAGTCCAGCCTCTCCATGATCCAGAGTTGCTTGCGGTCCGGGTCCACCTGCTCCCGGATGCTGCGCCAGGCGTCCAGCGGTGTCTGGCCCGGCAGCACCGCCACCGCGCTGGGCCGCCAGAACATCAGCACCGGCCGGCCGTCGACCCGCAACCAGGGGTTGCGGGGAAACAGCTTGTCGCGTAGGTAGCTGAGGCCGGCAACGACCTTCCCCTGATCGGCGAACTCGGGCTTGTCGGTTTCGAAGGTGATGAGCGTGCGCATCCCGAGGGCGGCGCCTTGGGTGAGGACCTTGTCCAGGTTCTTGTCCGTGCGATCGCCGCGCCCGAGCCACGACATGGCGAAGGCGTCGATCCCGGCGGAACGGGCCTTCCTGATCTGCCGCTCGATGGTGGCCGGATCGTCGGAGTTGTAGGTCCGCACCGGCATGTCCGACGTCAGCGAGGGGCCGAACGAGTCGGTGTCGTACCAGGCGTAATACTGGGCGATGACGGGCGGGCCGGCGATGGGGTCGGGCCCGGCCACCGCGGTGGTGAAGCCGTAGGTGGCCGAATAACTCACCGGACGGCCGTCGCCCTGCACCCGGGGGCGCACCCGCCAGTAATACTTGGTGCGGTCCTCCAGCGGCGCGTTCGCCGGGATGGCGTAGCTATTCTTGGGATTGGTGGTGCCGCCGTGCAGCAGGCCGTGTAGACCGAGGCGGTGGCGGTGGCCGCATTGGTGTTGAACGTGGGGTCCTTACTGAGCTGCAACTCATAGTAGAAGACATCGGTCCGGGAATTGGCCCACTGCAACGTTGGCGTGAGGGTGGCAACCGCCGCCCCATTGCCGGGTGCAACCGGGCTGATGGTGGCCGCTGCAACGATCGGAGTCCTGAACCTGCGCTGGGCAAAGCCGCTCCACGACGGGTCCGCCAACGTCACAAAAGTGGGAGCGTTGGAAACCCTGACCCGCCAGGTGTAGGTCATGTCGGGCAGCAGGCCGTACCAGTTGGGAGGCGCGGGCACCGTGAATGACACGCCCGCCGATCCGACTTGGAGATCGACTCCCGGGCCGTCGTTATTGGCCGGGACGATCTGGAGGTGGTATTGGGTGACCCCGGCGGGGTTGGTCCAGGTCAACGTTGGGCCGAAGTTCGCCAGGGTGGCGTTGTCGCCGGGGCCGTTAAGGGTCGGAGCTGACGGGGCGGCTGCCACCCTGATGGAGGCTCCGCGGCCGCCAACCGGGCCGGCGCCTCGTGCAGCGAAACTGCCAGGCAGGCGATCAATGCCAGTGCGATGCGGATCATGCTGTCCTCCTCAAACGAGTAACTGCTGAGGGTGCGGGGATCGGACACGGGAGTGCAGGGGGCGAAGCCATCCTGCCGGGGGCCTGGGGGTGTTCCCCCAGGAACAAAATCTTCTCCTTTTTCTTGGGGGGTGGGGGCAACCGACGGGGACGCGCCCTTCAGGCCCCGCGGCCCGAGCCCCGCTCCCCACCCGGGAACAAAGGGGAGAGAATTCTTCGTGTGGGGCACCCTCACGCCCCCGGCAGAGGGCTGCCGCCCTCGTGCACTCCCGCTCCCCAGCCCGACTGCTCCTCAACTGTGAACTCCTACGAGTACGACCTCGGTCCGGCCAACGAGCCGGGTCAGTACGCCACGACCTGGATGTCGACCTCGGTGAGTTCGGCGTCCAGCCGGGTCTCCTGGATGAACTCGACCACCTGGTTCAGCGCGGCTTCGGTGTGCTGCCGGTCGTTGCTGACGTTGGTAACCCCCAGCACCCCGATATCCCAGCGCTCCTGGGCGTCGACCTCGGCAATGGCGACATGGAACCGGTTGCGGACCCGCTCCATCAGCGACCGCATCACCTGCCGTTTGTCCTTCAACGACCCGTTCTCGGGCATCCGGAGCACCAAGCGGCACACGCCCACGTGCATCGGGCCCGGCTGTGGTCCTGCCATGTTCAGGATGCAGAACAGGGGCACGGCGAGCCGTGCCCCTGTATTATCGCGCTGCCGTCAGCCGTCACAACTTAGCGAACTGTTCCACCAGCCGCCGGGTGTTGACCATGTTCTTGTGCAATCCCAACGCCTTGGGCTCGATGCCCAGCGCCACGCCCACTAGTTGAGGCAGGTGGAGCACCGGCATGTCCAGGTGCGCCTTCACCGCGTCCGAGGCTTCCACCTGGCTCCCGTCGAGGTTGAGGTGGCACAGGGGGCAGGGCGTGACCATGAAGTCGGCGCCCTTGTCCTGCGCTTCCAACACGTGGGTCCCGGTCATCTTCAGCGAGTTGTCACGGTTCATGGTCAGGATGGGGAAGCCGCAGCACTTGTCCTTGCCGGTGTACTCCACCGATTCGGCGCCGAGCGCCTCAATCAGGTCTTCCAGATAGCGCTTGCGTTGGGGCATCTCGTCGTACCCCAGCACCCAAGACGGACGCACGATGTAGCAGCCGTAGAACGGGGCGGCTTTGAGGTCCCCCAGCGGCTTCGAAATCTTGGCCTTGATGGCATCGATGCCGACATCCTCCATCAGCACCCACAGCAGGTGTTTTACGACCGTCTTGCCGCTGTAATGCAGCCCCTCGGGGGCCAGGTGGGTGTTGATGCGCTCCAGGTAGGCGGGGTCCTTCTGCATCCGGGCGTTCGCCTGGCACATCACACCGTGGCAGGTGGAGCAGATGTTCATCAGTGGGAGGCCGTGCCGCTCGGCCATCGCAAAGGTGCGCGCGTTGAGGGTGTCGGCCAGTTCCGGGTTGCGCTCGCTGAGAACTCCCGCGCCGGTGCACGCCGCCCCTTCCAGCTCGACGAGCTCAATGCCCAACGCCTTGGTGACGGCCAGCGTGGACTGGTACAACTCCGGCGCGCCGCCCTTGGCCACGCAGCCGGGGTAGAAGGCGTACTTCACTCTTTGGCCTCCAGTTCCTCAAAGATGCGCTTGACATGGTCAGCGCCGGGACGTTTGTAGTGCAGCGGACCGGTGGGCGGCATCTTCCCATGGAGCAAGGACCGCAGACCCACCGGCACCAGCGACAGCTTCTCTTTCAGCGACCCCATCGATTCCATGGCCAGCTTTGCCTCATCCAGCCAGCCCGCCTCCTTGACCGACTCGGCGAACACCTTGCTGTGGCGAACACCGTTGTGATTGGTGTGGCCCGCCGCCTCGGCCTCGCGCCGCAGTTCGAGGATCCACTCCATTGGCGCCACGCCCTTGGGGCACACCTCGACACAGTAGTAGCAGTGGGTGCAGTCCCAGATCCCGCCATCTTTCACGTAGTCGGCCAACCGCTCTTCGCGGTGGGCGTCCCGGGGGTCGCCCACGAAGCGGTAGGCCTTTGCCAGCGCGGCCGGACCAAGGAAGTCGGGGTCGGCGGCCAGCACGGTGCAGTCGGACACGCACGCGCCGCACATGATGCAGCCGACGGTCCCGATGAGATTGAGCATCTTTTCGTTGTCGACGATGTACTCGCGTTCCGGCACCGGTCCCTCGGTTTTGAGCCAGGGCCCGATGTCGTTGATCTTGTTCCAGAAAATCTCGAAGTCGACCACCAGGTCTTTGAGCACCGGCATGTTCCCCATCGGTTCCACGGTGACCGAGCCGTCCGGCTGCGCCACGCTCGACACTCTGGTCTTGCAGGCCAGCGTGGCCTGCCCGTTGATGCGCATCGCGCACGAGCCGCAGATCGAACTGCGGCAGGAGCAGCGCATGCCCAGCGTCTCGTCGACGTTCTCCCGCACCTCGATGAGGGCGTCCAGCACCGTGACGCCCTCCGGCTGCCCGGTGAGTAGGTACTCCTCGTAGTAGGGCTTGCGGTCGCCGGCGGGGTCGTACCGCTGGACCCGAAGGTTTACATCCATCCTGGCAACTCCTCAGGGGAATGGTGCAGCATGGCCGGGGACACGGCGCCCGGGTTCGCCGAGGGGGTCAATAGGTCCGCTTGACGGGTTCCCAGCGGGTGATTTTCACCGGGAGGGTATCCATCCGGACGCTGTCCCCGTCCTTGTAGGCCAGTGTGTGCTTGAGCCATTGCTCGTCGTTGCGATCGGGGAAATCGAGGCGGAACTGGGCGCCCCTGCTCTCCTCCCGCATGAGCGAGCCGCGGCAGATGGCTTCGGACACATCCAGCATGTTTCCCAGTTCCAGCGCGGCGGTGAGGTTGGTGTTGAACACCTGCCCCTTGTCCCCCACGCTGATGCGCCGGTAGCGCTCCTTGAGTTGGGCCACCAATCCGATGGCCTTGGTGAGGCCTTCTGCGGTCCGGTACACCCCTACGTTCTCATGCATGGTTCGGCCTAATTCCATTCGCAGCGGACCGGCGTGCTCGCCCTTATCCTCTCGGCCCAGCAGTTCGCGGATGGTGTCGTCGTCCTGTTTGAGGCGCTTTTCGCCGGCGCCGCTGTGCTGCGACCGGGCGGCGTGTTCGGCGGCAGCAGCACCGGCCCGGCGCCCGAACACCACCAGTTCCAGCAGCGAGTTCGCTCCCAGACGGTTGCCGCCGTGGAGGCTTATACAGGCGGTCTCACCCGCGGCGAACAGTCCGGGCAGCATGGTGCGTCCGTTCACGTCGGTCTTGATGCCGCCCATGATGTAGTGCATGCCGGGCCGGATGGGCACTGGCTCCTTGACGAGGTCGATGCCGGAGAAGTCCTTGGCTAGGTCGTAGATCTGGCTCAGCTTGGTCCGAATGACCTGCTCGCCGAGGTGCCGGCAATCCAGCAGCACGCAGCCGTTGATGCCGCGGCCCTCGTTGATCTCGGTCTGTTCGGAGCGGGACACCACGTCGCGGCTGGCCAGCTCCAGCATGTTGGGAGCGTACTTCTGCATGAAGCGCTCGCCTAGCGAGTTGATGAGGTAGGCGCCCTCGCCCCGGGCCCCTTCGGTGAGGAGGGCTCCGTTGGAGGGGAGGGTGGTCGGGTGGTATTGCACCATCTCCATGTCCATCAGCGGGGCGCCCGCCTGGTAGGCCAGCGCCATGCCGTCGCCGGTGCAGATCAGGGCGTTGGTGCTGGGCTCGAAGGCCCGGCCCACGCCGCCGGTGCACATGATGACGGCCTTCGCCTTCACCATGTGCATCTCGCCGGTGCGCAGTTCAATGGCCAGGCATCCCTTGGCCTCGCCCCCCTCCAGGATCAAGGAGGTGGCAAAGAACTCGTTGTAGCAGGGGATCTTGTACTTGAGGATCTGCTCGTACCCGACATGCAACATCGCCTGCCCGGTGATGTCGGCCACGAAATAGGTGCGGGCGTGGGTGGCCCCGCCGAAATTCCGCGAGCCGAGGCGGCCCTCCTCGTCCCGGTTGAAGATGACGCCCATGTGCTCCAGCTCGATGATGTCGCTGGGCGCCTCCTGGGCCAGGATTTCGATGGCGTCCTGGTCCCCCAGAAAATCGCTGCCCTTGACGGTGTCGTAGGCGTGGGACTCCCAGGAGTCTCCCTCGCCCAGCGCGGCGTTGATGCCGCCCTGCGCAGCGTTGGTGTGGCTGCGGACGGGGTAGACCTTGGTGAGGATGGCAACGTCGGCGCCCGCCCGGTTGGCCTCGATCGCGGAACGCAGCCCCGCCATCCCGGCGCCGATCACCAGCACATCGTGCTCAAATATCACAGTTCGCTCCTGGTACACGCACGTTCGGCATGGCGATGCCACACCTGGCGCGAATCACAAGGTAGTTTAGCAAATCCCCGTTCGTGAAGGCAAGCACAATCGGACCTGGTACGAGTTCAGAGTCGGGGTTCGGACACGGGGGCGCAGGGGGCGAAGCGACCCTGCCGGGGGGCCTGGGGGTGTTCCCCCAGAAACACTACTTTTTCTTTTTCTCGGGGGGTGGGGCAAATGATTGAGAAGCCGCCACTCAAGTCTGAACAGATACCGGACCTGCGGAGTGTTTTCCACAGATGGTCAGGATTTCCATAGATTAGGGAAGGTCATCCGCAGATGGCGCAGATGGCGCAGATTTACGCAGATTCGGATTGACGATGTAGGGGCGAAACATCAGTCGCCCGCGACGTACGCCGACCGGCGAACCATCGCAGCAACGGCCCGAGTGTGTGGCACCTGATCCCAATGCCGGATGTTTGTGTAGGAGCGGGTCCGCGGGAGACAGCACCTTACCCCTCCTCGGTGCCTTCGAGGGCCTCAGGCAACTCCAGTCAGCCTTGATATACAAAAACTTGGTACAACCGTCCGTACCGGTCGTTTGGGCTGATGACCTATACTGGAAACAGAGACGGATCGTCCGCGCCGGATTTGACACCATATGGACTGAGCTTCATGCAACAATCCCACTCACCGCAGGAATCTGGAAAAGGGTCCGGCATCGGCAAGGCTGCGCTGGTGTGGATCCTTATGGCGGCCGTGCTGGCCGGCGCCGGCGGCGGAGCCGTCACCATGGCGTTGCTGTTCGGGCGGGGTGGCTCACCTGCGGTCACCGGACTGGCCGGCAGCGCCGCCTCGGTCACCCTGTCGGAGGATTCCGCCATCGTGGACGTCGCCCGCCGGGTGGGTCCGACCGTGGTCACCATCGTGACCGAAATCGACGGCCGCGGGCGCATCCGGGGCGCCACATCGCCCGAACTGGCGGCGGGGTCGGGGGTGGTGGTCGATTCCCGGGGCTACATTGTCACCAACGCCCATGTGGTGGAGGGGGCACGCACCCTCACCGTGGTGTTCGCCGATGGGAGAAGGCAGGAGGCGCGGCTGGTGGGGGACGACCGTCCCTTCACCGACTTGGCTGTGATCCAGGTGAATGAGACAGTGACCGATCTCGCCCCGTTGGGCGATTCCGATGCGCTGATGGCCGGACAGCGTGTGGTGGCCATCGGGAGCGCCCTGGGCGATTTCCGGAACACCATCACCCAGGGGGTCATCAGCGGGCTGCGCCGGTCTTGGCCGGGCTCCAAACAGGTCATCGAAGACCTGATCCAGACCGATGCCGCCATCAACCATGGGAACAGCGGCGGTCCGCTGGTGAACCTGGGAGGCCAGGTCATCGGCATCAACACCTCGGTGATCCGTCAGACCCAGGCGGGCGAGACCGTCGAAGGCATCGGGTTCGCGATCCCGAGCAACACCGTGAAGCTGGTGGCCCGCCAGCTGATCGAAAAGGGCCGCGTCGCCCGGCCCTATCTCGGTATATCGCACCAGAAGATCACCCCCGGCCTCGCGTCCTTCTACGGCATGGCGGTCAAAACCGGAGCCTTTGTCACCCAGGTGGCAGCCAACGGCCCAGCGGCGAAGGCCGGCATCAAGGAGGGCGACATCATCACCCGGTTGGGCGACGATGCGATAGACAACGATCATCCGCTGCTCAACGTCCTGATGAAATTTGAACCAACGAGCCGGATCAAGGTAACGGTGAACCGGGATGGGCAGGGCCTCAACCTCGAAGTCGCCCTCACCGAGCGGCCCTGACGTCCGGTAACAGCCCAGCGTTGAGGCAGCGGCGACCTTCGAAGCGGGTGTGCAGAGGGCGTCAGCCCTTTGCCGGGGGGCCTTGGGGGTGCCCCCACGAACAACATCATCCTTCTCTTTTGTCTGGGAGTGGGGCTTTTACCGTATGATTGCTCGTGGGTCGGAGGGACGGTGAGGGTCATCGCGGGGACCGCAAAGGGCCGGCCATTGAAGGCCCCGGGGATCCCAGGAGTGCGGCCGACCTCCGACCTGGTTCGGGGCGCGATCTTCGACATGATCGGCCCCTTTTTTGGTCCCGAAACCCGCGCGTTGGATCTATTCGCGGGGTCGGGAGCCTTGGGTATCGAGGCGCTGAGCCGGGGGGCGGGCTGGGTGGATTTTGTGGAGCAGCAGGCAGCGTGCTGCCGGATGATAAGCGCCAACCTGGCGGCGGCGGGCCTTTTGGATCGGGGGCGCGTCCATTGTTCGTCGGTCGCCCAGTCATGGCGGCGCCTGGCAGGGCGGTACGATGTCATCCTGCTGGATCCACCGTATGCGGTTCCGGCCGAGGACACCTTGTTTGGGAACGTTGCAGAGATGTTGGGGCCGGACGGGGTGGTGGTGTACGAACATGCTCACCGGTCGCCCGCCGCGCCGCGATGCGCCGGGTTGGGCGTCACCAAGGAGCGGCGGCACGGCGATACCACGATTACGTTGTACCGGATGGAAGGAGCAGTGGTTGGTTAGAGCCATCTACCCCGGAAGCTTCGATCCCCTGACGCTCGGTCACCTGGATATCGCCGTGCGGGCCTCGAAACTCTTTGATGAGGTCATCGTTGCCGTATATGATGCGCCGCCGAAACGGCTGCTGTTCGAGACGGAGGAACGCATGGCATTATGGAGGGAAGCGCTGCCTCCTGGCGTCACCAACGTCTCGGTAGTCCCCTATAAGGGCCTGACCGTTGACCTGGCTCACCAATTCGACGCTTCGGTGCTGGTCAGGGGGCTGCGTGCTCTCTCGGACTTTGAGTACGAGCTGGAGATGAACCTGACCAACCGCCGGATGGCGCCGGACATCGAGTCTGTGTTTCTCATGAGCAGCCACGAATACCTTTACCTGAGCTCTACCCGGATTAAAGAGGTCTGGGGTTTGGGCCATAAACTGGCCGATATGGTGCCGGCGAACGTGAACCGCGCCCTCACCGAGCGGCTACAACAGACAGACCGCGGCTAGTACGCGAGGTCTGGGGAGGTGTTGCCATCGATATCCTGCACCTGATCGATCGTTTGGACACGGTGGTCAGTGAGAGCATGCCGATCCCGCTCACCAGCAGCGTGATCATCGAGCGGGACCGCCTCCTGGAACTCATCGATGAGATGAGGGCCGCAGTTCCTCAGGACATCCAGCACGCCGCCGAGGTGCTGCGCTCTCAGGAAGACCTGCTCGCCGAGGCGAGGCAGGGCGCGGAACGCATCCGGTCGGAGGCGGAGGCGCTGTACCGTCAACGCCTGGACCAACACGAGTTGGTGCAGGCTGCCCGGCAGCAGGCCGAAGTGATCATCGGCCAGAGCAACCAGCGGGCCCGCGAGGCGATGGACCAAGCCGAGCGGGAGATTGCCGGGCGGCGTCGCGAACTCGATGAGTACGGCCTGGGCCTGCTGCGAAGGATCGAGGCCAACCTGACCGGGCAGATTACCGCGGTGCGCACCGGCATCGAGAGCATCATGCAGGACAGCGGACGCGGGTCCGGCTCAGGGCCCGCCCCTCGGAACTGAACTGAATGGCTGTATGCATTACCCACATCTCAACGGATCTCGGCCAGACGGCGCAGATTCGCGCTCCGCTCGAACAATAAGGGCCGCGCCGTGAGCCGGAATTCGAGGGCTGCCAGGATCGGGGGCGCCCCCCGCAGAGGATTCTCTCCTTCTTTCTGGGCTGGGGGCGGCTGATGCCGCCTGAACCCCTAAAACCTGACAGGAGCCCGGCGGCGAAAGAAAACGCCCCGCGTCGCGTTTTGACTCGAAGCGCGACGTTCGTCTGAGAGCCTACCAGCCGGCGATGTCCTCGCCGCCGTCGACTCCGAGCACGTTGCCCGTCACCCAATGGGTCCCTGCCCCAGAGAACGCGGCTATCGCCTGTGCAACGTCTGCAGTCGTGGTCATCCGTCCGCTGGGGTTTCCGGACTCGGCCCGGGCGATCAGTTGAGCCGCCACCGGGATGCGGCGGAGAGCCGGGGTGTCGGTCACACCAGCCCGGATGGCGTTCACCGTGACACGGTGGGGAGCCAGCTCGATGGCCAATTGGCGGACGTGGCTTTCCAGCGCCGCCTTCGCGGCCGACACGGCGCCATAGGTGGCCACCACCCGGGTCGATCCGGAACTCGTCATCGCATAGATGTGGCTGCCCTCGCTCAACAGGCCGGCGGTGAACAGGTCCTGCGTCCAGTACACCAGGCTGTTGGCCATCACGTCGAGAGTCATCTCGACCTGAGCCTGGCTGATCGCGTCTTTCGGGTCTTTCGCCAGGAAGGCTTTCAACGTCCCGAATGCGAGGGAGTGCATCATCACGCCCACCGACTGGGCGCCTGCGGGGTCTCCGGCAACGCGCGCCTTGATGGCGGCGACCACCTCTTTTCGCTTTTCGGCGTCGGCCGCGTTCGCGTTGAAAAAACGGGCTTCGACGCCGTTGGCACGGATTTCCCCGGTAATGCGCTCGACGTTAGGCATGGTGGCCCGGCGGTCGAGATGCACGCCAAAAATGTGCATGCCGTGGCGGGCCAACTCCAACGAAGTGGCCTCGCCGAAACCCGATGAGGCTCCGAGGATCAGGGCGAATTGGCCCTTCAAGCCGGTGGAAGGTGTCACTGGCAGCTCCTGGGGTCCGGTGAACTAGAGGACAATGTTAACCAAGCGGCCTGGAACGTAGATGACCTGCCGGGGCTGCCGGCCGTCGATTTGGGCTGCCACCTTGGGCGAGGCGAGGGCCGCAGCCTTGGCTTGGTCCTCGGAGATCCCCGCGGCGACCGCCAATTTTTCCCGGACTTTGCCGTTCACCTGCACCACCAGCGTGATCTCATCCTCGACGGTGAGGGCGGGGTCGAAGCTGGGGAACGCCTGCTGATGCACGCTATAGGGATGGCCGGTCAGCGTCCACAGCTCCTCGGCAAAATGGGGGGTCGATGGCGCCGTCATCAGGATGAGCGACTCCAGCGCTTCGCGCCATGCCGCCGTGCCCCTGAGTTGCTGGCTGTCCGGACGCACCAGGTAATTGGTGAACTCCATCAGCGCCGCCAGCATCGTGTTGAAATGAAAGTCGGCGACATCGTGGTCGACCCGCTTGATGGTGCGATGGGTCCAGCGGCGGAGTTCCCGCACCGGAACTGGGTCGCCATCTGCGTCCCCGGCGTCCCAGTGGTCGGAAACGAGGGTCCACACCCGGTTGAGCCAGCGGGTGGCGCCGTTGATGCCCTCGGTGTTGAAGGGGCCTCCCTGGTCCCAGGGCCCCAGGAACATGAGGTAGGTCCGGAACGCATCGGCGCCGTAACGGGCGACATTGTCGTCGGGCGCCACCACATTCCCGCGGGACTTGCTCATCCGCTGTCCGTCCGTCCCCAGAATCTGGCCCTGGTTGAACAGCCGGACGTATGGCTCGTTCGACTCCACCAGGCCCAGATCCCGCAGCACCTTGTGGAAGAACCGGGCGTAGAGCAGGTGCATGGTGGCATGTTCGGCGCCCCCGGTGTACTGATCCACAGGGTGCCACCGATCGGCTTCAGCGGGATCGAAGGGCCCCTTCGAGTAGTGCGGGCTGAGGTAGCGCATCTGGTACCAACTGGAGTCGACAAAGGTATCCATGGTGTCGGTCTCGCGGGTGGCAGCGCCGCCGCAGCGGGGGCACACCGTGTTGTAGAAACCTGCGTGGTATCGCAGCGGTGATTCGCCGGTGGGCTTGAATTCCGCATCCTCAGGGAGCACCACGGGCAACTGGTCTTCCGGCACCGGCTGCTCCCCACAGGTGGGGCAATAGATGATGGGGATCGGGGTCCCCCAATAGCGCTGGCGGGAGATGAGCCAGTCACGCAGCCGGTAGGTCACCCGCCGGCGCCCCCACCCGGTCGTCTCGGCGTGATCGGCGATCCGTTCTTTGCCGTCGGCGTTCGAAACGCCGTCAAACGGGCCCGAGTTGACCATCGGTCCCGATTCGATATAGGCCTCGGCCAGGGGTTGGCCCCGCCAGCCGGGTGGCGCCACCACGGTAACGATGGGCAGCCCATATTTCGTGGCAAAGGCGAAGTCACGGGTGTCATGGGCCGGCACACCCATCACTGCGCCGGTGCCATAGTGCACCAGCACGTAGTCTGCGGTATAGATGGGAATCGGCTTGCCGGTGAAGCGGTTGAGGCAGTAGGCTCCGGTGAATACCCCTGACTTCTCACGCTCGGTGGACTGCCGCTCGATCTCGGTGGCGCGCCGCGCCGCCTCCATGTACGCCTCGACCTCGGCCTTGCGCTCCGGCGTCGTCAGTGCCCCCAGCAGCGGGTGTTCGGGCGCGAGCACCATGAAGGTGGCCCCGTAGATGGTGTCGGGACGGGTGGTGAATACCCGGACCTCATTTTCTGCCACGCCGGGTGCATTCAGGCCGAAGCTAACCTCAACGCCAAAGCTCCGGCCGATCCAGTTCGTTTGCATCGCCTGGACCCGTTCCGGCCACTCGATCCCGTCGAATTGCAGCAGTTCGTCAGCATAGTTGGTGATACGAAAGAACCACTGCGAGAGGTCCCGCTTTGTGACCACAGAGTGGCAGCGTTCGCAGGTGCCGTCGGCCATCACCTGCTCGTTGGCCAGCACCGTCTGGCAACCTGGGCACCAATTTGCCGGGGCCTTGGCCCGGTAGGCCAAGCCCCGTTTGTAGAACTGCAGGAAAAGCCACTGGTTCCACTGGTAGTACTCCGGCAGGCAGGTTACCACCTCCCGGTCCCAATCGAACATGGCGCCCATGGAGCGTAGTTGGCCGCGCATCCGCTGGGCGTTGTCCATGGTCCAGCGGAAGGGGTGGATGCCCCGGGAGATCGCGGCGTTCTCGGCCGGCAATCCGAAGGCGTCAAATCCGATAGGGAACAGGACGTTGTACCCCTTCATCCGCTTGTAGCGGGCGTGGGTGTCGGAGGGAGCCATGGCGTACCAATGGCCGCAGTGGAGGTCGCCGGAGGTGTAGGGGAACATGGTCATGGCATACCATTTGGGCCGGCTGGGATCCCATACGGTCCGGTACAGGCCATCCGAAGCCCATCTGCTCTGCCATTTGGCTTCCACCGCCTGCGGGTCAAAGCGTTCTGCCATGCTGCCTCCGTCTGTTCAGCGGATCAAAATGGGCAGGGTTGTCACCCTGCCCGGAACCAGCCTGCATATGCGAACCTTCGCGGGGCTAGACTCCGGGCGGGCGCCCGCAGGCAAGCGAGAGAGCCGGGAGCAATTCAATGATTGACATAACAAGACAAATGGTGGAGCTGAGGGGACTCGAACCCCTGACCTTTAGACTGCCAGTCTAACGCTCTCCCGGTTGAGCTACAGCCCCACGACGAAGCTCAGTATAGCATACCGGAAGTGGAGTCATTCTTCATTTGTTCGGGCTTCAGAGAGAGCCTTTGGTGCTGGGGATGCTGCCCGACCGCCTCGGGTCGATGCGGCAGGCCGCATCCAGCGCTCTGGCAAGCGCCTTGAACACCGACTCCGCCACGTGGTGGCTGTTGCCCGCCCGCACTATCTGGACGTGCAGGTTCGAGCGGCTCTCACGGGCAAAGCTCTCGAGGAAATGGGGGATGAGTTCCGTTGGCAGGGTGCCCAGCACCGGGGTGGTGAAGGGCATTTCGATGACGCTGTAACCGCGGCCGCTCAAGTCGACCGCCACCAGGGCCAGGGTCTCATCGAGGGGGACGATGGCGTGGCCCGTGCGTACGATCCCGGCACGGTCCCCGAGGGCCCGGTCGAACGCCTGGCCCAGCACGATGGCCACGTCCTCGACGGTGTGATGGGCGTCAATATGCAGGTCGCCGGTGGCCGTGACCGTGAGGTTGAAGAGGCCATGGCGGGCGATCTGGTCCAGCAGATGGTCTAACATCCCCACGCCGGTCGCCATCTGTCCGGCCCCGCTGCCGTCGATAGCAAGCTCGACCGAAATCGTCGTTTCCTTCGTGGTCCGGACCACCGATGCAGTGCGTTCAGCGCTCATCGCAATATAACCTCATAGATACAACCTCGCAAACATCCACGACACCACCGGGCCATGAAAAGGCTGAGATATGGACTGCGTCAAAATGCACCTCCGGCACCGGCCCGCTACTCCCCCGACAGAGAGAGAAAATGAGATGAAAGGTGAGGGGTAGCCCCTCACGATCCCCGCCAGCGGGGGGCCCGCTGGACACCCCTTTCCTTGAATGAGTTCACAGTAGAGGGGCCGTCGGGGCGGGGTGCCTGAGTGCACGAGGGCGCAGCCCTCTGTTTGTCTTGAGCGTGCCGAAGGGCCGGGGGTGTGGGGGTGCCCCCCACGGAGAATTCTCTCCTCTTTTTTTCTGGGGTGGGCGGCGTGGTTCATGCCGCCGGCCCTTGAGTCTTGAACTGACTCCTTTTCATAGCAGAGTTCCCGACGCTCTACACTGATCCGAGGGCCGCGGCAATGGCGGCCGTGTGCTCCGGTTTGCCCACGCTGAAGCGCAGCGCGTTGGGAAGCAATGGCGTATCGATGTGCTTAATGAAGATGCCCTGCCGCTCCAGCTTCTGTTTCACGTCGCCGGCGTCCTTCCCCCGCACTCGGCACAGGATGAAATTGGCTTCCGACGCAATGGGTTCCAGAAAGCCGGCCACGCGCAGTCGGGCGAAAAGGTGGGCCCGCTCCTCGATGATCCGGCCCACCCGGCCCAGAATGTAGCCGCGGTCGTCCAACGATGCCTCGGCCGCCACCAACCCGGCAACGTTCACATTGTAGGGCGGCTTGATCTGGTCCATCAGATGCGCCAGCTGCGGGGCCATGATACCGTAGCCCACCCTCAGTCCGGCCAGTCCGGCCCATTTGGAGAAGGTGCGCAGGACCACCAGGTTTTCATGTTGCGCCACCTCTCCCGCGTAGGAGGGCGCACTCGAGAACTCCTGGTACGCCTCGTCCACCACGACGATCGCCCCAGTGGCGAGCACCGCATGGAGCTCGCGGGGCGCCAGGGGGTTGCCGGTGGGGTTGTTGGGCGACGCCAGGAAGATAAGTTTGCTGGCCGGACGCGCCAGCACCGAGAGCACCGCGTCGACGTCCAGCGAGAAGTCCGGACGGCGCGCGACTTCGGCCAATGCTGCCCCGCAGACTTGGGTCACGAAGGGGTACATCCCGAACGTCGGGCCGCAGTTGACCACGGTGTCGCCCGGCTCCAGGAACATGCGCACCAGCAGGTCGATGATCTCGTCCGATCCGTTGCCGGTAATGATCGATGCCGGACTCACCCCAACGTACTCGGCGAGTTTGGAGCGCAGCGTCCCCTGATTGGGATCGGGGTAGATGTGGTAGGCGTCGAAGCGCTCAAGAGCGGCCCGCACTTTGGGCGACGGGCCGTAAGGGTTTTCGTTCCCGTCCAGCTTGATGATCGCCTCGGGAGCGATGCCACCTTCCCGGCTCAGCACATCGGTGGGGAGGATGGGGACGTAGGGGACCAGGTCCTTGAGGTGAGGCCGGACCATCGAACTCACGGGGCGGGGCCCGCCGCTCACCGGGGCCGCGTCGGATGTGTTCATAGCAAAAGCCGCGCTTCCAGCGCCCGGGCGTGCGCGGTGAGACCCTCCGCTCGGGCGATGGCCGCTCCCGTCGTACCCAGGACTTTCGCGGTTTCGAGGTCGACCGCCACCAGGCTCGTCACCTTCACGAAGTCTTCGGTGCGCAGAGGCGAGGAGAACCGGGCGGTCCCTCCGGTGGGCATCACATGGCTCGGCCCCGCGACGTAGTCGCCCAGCGCGGCAGAAGAGGCGGAACCCAGGAAGACCGCCCCGGTGTGGTGGATCTCCGCCAACAGGCCCCAGCCATCGCGGACCATCACCGAGAGGTGCTCGGGGGCGATCTGGTTCGCCAGGCTCGCCGCTTGGCTCAGGGTGTCCACCACCGCGCAGAAACCGTTGCGTTCCAGCGACCCCCGGATGATCTCAGCGCGTTCGAGGGTGGCGAGTTGTTCTTCCACCTTGGCCAGGATGCGTTCCAGCAGATCGTCCGATGTGGTGATCAACACGGCAGTGGCCAGTTCATCGTGCTCGGCTTGGGCCAGCAGGTCGGCGGCGCACAGCACAGGATCGGCCGACTCATCGACGATGGCCACGGCTTCTGAGGGACCGTGCAGTCCGTCGATCGCGACGGTACCGAACACGGCGCGCTTGGCCAGCACCACAAAGATATTGCCGGGGCCGCAGATCTTGTCGACGCGGGGGACCGACGCCGTTCCGTAGGCGAGGGCGCCAATGGCCTGGGCCCCGCCCATCTTGAACACCCGGTCGACGCCGGCGATCTTGGCCGCGGCGAGCACCAGCGTGTTGGCGTTTCCCTGCCGGTCGGGTGGGGTCGCCACGGCCACTTCGGGGACGCCCGCGACCTTGGCGGGGATGGCGGTCATCAGCACGGTGGAGGGATAGGCGGCCCGCCCGCCCGGGACGTAAAGCCCCACGCGCTCCAGCGGCCGCACCATCTGCCCCAACCCCGATTCGAAATCAACCCAGGTGCGGGGCACGCCGACTTGATGGAAGCTGCGGATCCGTTCCGCCGCGACGTGCAGAGCGTCGCACGTCGCGGCGGGTAGGTTGGCGTAAGCCTCCTCGATAGCCCTGCGTTCGACCTCGACCGAGGCCAATTCGACGCCGTCGATGCTGGCGGTGTAATGAGCCAGAGCCCGGTCGCCGGTTTCTCGCAGGTCTGCCAGAATTCGGGACACAGCTTGGACGGGGCTAATCTCAACGCCAAACACCTGCGCCAAGCGCCGCTGAACCGCCGCTGGGACCTCGGTTTCCTCCAAGGGGACGCGGCGGGCGATGGCCTCTCGGGCGGCTTCGAAACCGCGATAGACCCTCATGCCAGGTACTCGGTCAGCGCGGCGACCGAACGCTGGATGGCCACCTCACGGTAGGCGGCAACCCGCCCTGGCGTCACGTGGTTCAGCGTCCGTTCGAGCATCTCCGGGATGCGCTCGCACAGGTCCTTCAGCGCCGGCTGGGTGGTTGAACCCTCCGGCCCGAAACGCCTGAGGATGAACGCCTGGAATGCCTCCCACGTCGGGTCCTGGCTGACAATGCGGATCACAACTTCTCTCCAGCGGTGCAGACTCGGAAGGTCCACGAAGCTAAGATCCTCTCCGGGGTCCGCCCGAAAAATGTGTTCATACCAACGCTGCAACAGTTCGGGGTCTTTCCTCGCTCCCTGCTCCATATAGAACTGCAGCACGCGGTCCATGAAGTTGGCCTCCACGCGGTCCGCCAGTTGGGAGCCCTCCCCGAAGTATGGGCGGTAAACCTCGGCTATCCAGGTCTCGTCCACGGTCAGGTGGGTGAAGTATCCAGCGATGAACGCCCGCGGCCGCCCCTTTGCGGCGAGAACTTCTGGATAGCGCTCCAAGAGCGCCGCCACCCCGCTCTGTTCCTGGTTGGCGTCGATGCGAAAGAAATGAGTGTCTTCCCGCGCCTGCCCGGTCATGACCCGCATATCCGGGGCGGTGGCGCCCAACAGGTAGCATCCTATCTCCTCCTCCACGAGCTCATGCCCAACCCGCCGCAGGGCTTCCAGCGCGGTCGTCATATGCCAGCCGATGGGAGGCATCGCTGGGCTGCGTCAGGCCACCGGGGCCCGGTCGAGCGCTCCCAGCAGCCGTTGATAGGCCTCCGAGGCGGCGCCAAACACGTAGTTGGGAGACGAGACGGTCAGGCCGCTTCCACCCACGCCGCGCAGGTGCTCAACGGCCCGCAACAGCTTGTCCTTGCGCACCACTACGGTGGTGGCATACCATTCCATGCCGTCTTCGTGGCGGCTGTACACCTTGGAGACGGTGGGGCCCTGCATGCCGGCGACATCGGGTTCATTCATCACGAACATCCCCACCGCCTCGGCCGACTCGCCGCGGATATTGGCGGTCACGGTGAAATAGTCCCGGGCCCGGAGGCATGCCTCCATCCGCTCCAGGATCGCCTTGGTGGTGGCCATGGCGTCGGGATCGCGGCGCAGCGCATCCAGATTCCCCAGGAGGCATGCCTGAGAGTTCAGTATCGTTCCGTCGCTCAAGGTTTTGAGGCCATTCTCCCGCAGGGTCGTCCCGCTGGAGGTCAGGTCGGCGATCACGTCGGCGAAGCCCATGGTGGGGGCCACCTCGATGGCTCCGGTGGACGCCACCATCGAGAAGAAGTTCAGTCCTTTCTCGAGGAAGAACCGGCGGACCAGGCGGTTGTACTTTGTGGCCACCCTGAGTTCCATGCCCTGGGCGCGCATCTCCTCCGCCACCTCGACCAGGTCGGCCATGGACGAGACGTCGATCCACGTCTCGGGAATCGCAACCACCAGGTCGCATCCCCCGAAGTCGAGGTCTTCAATGAGCACGTCCACCCGGCTGCCGAAATGGAGCGTCTCTTTGACCGTGTCCAAGCCGGTTATCCCGAGGTCGACGCTGCCCTCGGCCACCTTGGCGGCGATGTCGGCGGCCCGCTGGAACAGCACGGTGGCGCCCCGGAGACCCGGGATCTCAGCGGTGTACTGGCGGGAGTTGGGACGGTTGACTCCAATGCCGCATGCCTTGAGGAATGCCAGCGCGGGAGATTCGAGTTCTCCCTTGCTAGGGAGCGCCAGCCGGAGCATAGCTCGCCGTCCTCTCCACGGTCTGTTCCGTCGCGGCGCCGTCCGAGTCGACTGACACCAGCCGGGTGATGCCAGCCGCTATGCAAAATGCTTTTCTGGCTTCATCTGGGCGGTCTTCCAACTCCAGCAGGCAGACCCTGCCCGCCCTTCGTTCGGCCTCGACCATACGCACGGCATGGGACAGTGCGGCGGCGACGCGCGGCGCCACGAGGGTCTTTGCTGCCTGGGCCGCCACCCCGGGCAACGGCCGGTCCGCCGCTTCCAACAGCCGCTCAACGGTGAACGCGTAGCCCAAGGCCGGGACATCCCGTTCGCCACCCAGCGCTCGGACCAGGCCGTCGTAACGTCCACCGCCACCCAGCGGGCCGCTCTGAACCCTTTCGGAGAACATCTCGAACACCACCCCGGTGTAGTACCCGAGGGCACGGGTGAGGCCCAGGTCCACCGAGATCGATGTGCTCCCGATGCTGAACGGCTGCAGGCACTCCAGCAACGCTGCGAGTTCATCGAAGGCTCCCGGGTCCAGACCAAACTGCTGCACGACCGAGCGGCCCCGAGCCAAGGCCACCTCCGGCGCCGCCTGCACGGCTGACAAGGCGGCCACCAAGTCCAACGCCCGTTCCACCTGGGCGGGGTTGTCGGTACCTTGCGCCTTGGTACGAAAGCGGCGCACGATTTCTTCGGTGGTCCGCCTGCCGGTGGTACTGGTGGTTCCCTGGCCCAGCAGCCAGGCCATGAGGTCGGTGTCTGATCCAGCTCCCGTTTCGAAGCCGGGGTCCGAGCCCGAGGGTGGAGATCCCGGTCTCGTTCGGACCTCTTCGAGGCCGGTGCGCAGTTGATTCACCCCATCCACACCCTGCCGGGCCAGGTCGAGGTGCCCTGCCAGGTACATCCGCACCCGGTCGGAGAGCTGCATCCCCTCCAACAGTCTCGGGACGATGCCCGAGTGGCCGATGATCAGCCGGGCGGGGCCGAGGCCCAGGTGATCCACGCCGCCGCAGGCGGCCGCGATGACTTCGGCATCGGCCCTGGGTCCGCCGGCGCCGATCAACTCAACGCCCAACTGAGTGAATTGACGGGCCACATCAGGCCCGCCCGCCTCGTCGTCGCGGAACACCGGCCCGCAGTACTGCCAGCGCACGGGCAACGGCAACGAGGATGCGGAACGAATATAGCTTCTGATGACGGAGCCGGTGAATTCGGGCCGCATGCTCAGGCGCTCGCCCCGCTGGTCGGTGACGTTGAACAGGCGCGCTGCGACCCGGCTGCCCAGTTTGCGCAGGTAGAGGTCGCTGTGTTCGAGGACGGGTACATCGACCCGCTCGTATCCATGACCCACCAGAATACCCTGGAGGCGTTCCTGGGTCAGATGCAGCGCAGCTACATCGCGTTCTGACAGATCATGCGCCCCGCGGATGGGGGCGCATTCTTCAAGGGAAGGCAAGAGGCCACTCACTTTTCGGCTTTGGCTCATTGTAGCACCATCAGCGGCGCCGCCGTCGCGGGACGGCATCCTGCGTCTGCGTAACTGCTCAGTCTTCGGGTGGTGCAACTCGACGGGCCGTTGTCCGTAGTGGCGACGCATGCGCCGCCACTACGGACAACGCGCTCCCTGTCGGTGCCTCGGCATTCAACTTTCGCCCCGGCATGGGAATGTGCAGGCGGTCATTCCCATGCCGGGCACTGGCGGTGCATCATGATTTCCCGTCGCTCCGTGCCGGACTGCATCACGCCCAGCAGGACCTCCAATGTGGCCAGCCCCCAACGGCCGTCGTGATGGGGGCGGCGGTCCTCGGCGATGGCGTCGTACAGCTCGTGGAGTTCGGCCATTCGTTCGTCGCGGATGCCCTCGACGGCGATGTGGCGCACGCCGTCGTCGTCGTAGACGATCAGTCCCTCGGGGCCCTGGCGGATGTCGCCCTTCTCGCAGTGGACGATCACGATCCCAGCGTCCATCTGGTAGCCGGTGGCGTGGCTCGCCTCGGCTTCGCCGGGCGCTCCGTACATGGCGCCCTCGTTGCGGCCCCCGAAGCGCATCTCCTCCTTGCTGGGGGCGTCGTCCACCGGGCGGCCCGCCCGCAGATCGCGGCGCAGTTGCTGGCCGTCCTTGAGGAAGCGGCTGCTGCCCGCCCAGGGAACGAATTCGAAGGTCGAGAAGTAGCCGTAGCCGTTGTGGATTACCGTAGCGGGCAGGCCGTTTTCGAACTCGAGATACGCGGCGTAGTAACCGAGGCCGTCACGGAAGGGCATCCAGTTGCCGGTCATGCCCCGCACACTGCGGACCATGCCCCCGCCCATCAGCCGGACGATGTCGAACTGGTGGGGTCCCATCACGTATGGGGCGCCGCCGCCCAGTTCCGTCACCAGTTCCTGAGGCATGCGGGGCCGGAACATGTATTCGGTGTAGGCCCACACGTTGACCGCCCGCACCTCGCCCAACTCGCCCGAGGTGATCACCCCGCGCATCGCCCGGAACCCGGCCATCAGGCTGGCGGTATGGCCGCACAGCAGTTTGGTACCGTAGCGGTCGGCCGCCTCCACCATCGCCTCGGCTTCGGGCAGCGTGACCGCCATGGGCTTTTCGATGACCACATGTTTGCCGTTGCGGGCGGCGGTGATGGTGTGCTCCCGGTGGAGGCTGTTGGGGGACGCGATCCAGATAGCATCCACGTTGGGGTCCTGACACAGCGCATCGACGCTCTCGTAGGTGCGGCCACCATACCGCTGGCGGAACACCTCCAGCGCCTGGGGCCGGACGTCCGCCGCTGCCACCACTTCCAGAAAGGGCGCTTGCTCCATCGACCGTATGATCTGGACGGCGCCCATGCCGAGACCTGCGATGGCGACCCGCAGTTTGGGCCTGACGGCGGTCTTCCCTGAGGACGGGGATGGTTGCAGCGTCATAGCGTCTCCCTTGACAGAAATGAACTGACGGCGAGGTTCGCCCCCGCCGTCAGCCTGGAATCCGGTCCGTCTGGGGGCGCTACCGCCCCGCGGGCGGTTGCGCCCCCGCGGGGATCTTGGCGGTCATCTTGCCCACCGGGTCTGCGCCTTCGAAGATGTTGACGTCCTCGGGCAGCACGCCGGCCCAAGCCCGCACCCGGTAGACCCCGCCGTGGGTGGCGGCTTTCGGTTCCCGGCCCCGTACCAGCGCTTTGGCGTTGTTCAACAGGGAACGGCGCATCGCGATGATCAACGCATCGCTGGTGCCCAGGTGTTCCTGGGTACGGTCGGCGATGGCGCCCATCCCCTCGACCACTGCGGTATCCTGCTCCCGGATGCCCATGATCCCGGAGTACGAGGTCGTCCGCTGCAGCTTGCGGTCGATCAGGAAATGGTTGGCTTTGGTGGCCCGCAACCGCCCCGTGGCCGGATCGAGAGTGCCGATGTGGGGACGGCTCGTGCCCAGGACGCTGTCGCGCTCCTCGGGGGTCAGATCTTCGTGGGGCGCCCACATGATGCACCAGACCCGGGTGTGCTCGTCGTCCTCGGGAATCCACATGTGCGTGTGGCCGCGGGTATCGATGGGGCTGGCCGGGAAGTACGTGTAGAAGGGCAGCAGGAACAGGTTGACCCGCCAGTACTGCGAACCCGGCCCGGCAGTGCGGGCGTTCGCCCCTGCCACGCCATAGTCGGTGTAAGCGAGGTTCCAGCGCGGCGGGACCTCGGCGGCGTAGAAGTCCCGTTCCGCCGCCCGCTGGTAGATCGAGGTATCGGCTCCCGCCTGACGGGCCATTCGCAGCCGTTCGAGCACGGGGAGGTCCGGCGCTCCGGCCAGCGCTCCGTGGAGGAACGGCGCATGGGTCGAGTCGATGTCGCCCTCCAACGCCTGGACGAAATTGCACTCCTGGTTGTACTTGACGATGTTGCGCTGCCGGTCCGCAACGAAGCCCCACTCAAGATGCGGCAGTTCGGGCTTCTTGTCCGGCGGGCCGAGGTAGGCCCAGATCACGCTTCCCCACTCCTGGATCGGGTAGGAGCGGGCGCGCACCTTGTCCTGAAAGCTGGACTCGGCAGGCTCGGTGGGCATCTCCACGCAATGCCCGTGCACGTCGAACTTCCAGCCATGGTAGACGCAGCGGATGCCGTGCTCCTCGTTGCGGCCATAGAACAGCGGCGCCCGGCGATGCGGACAGAACGCCGTGAGCAGACCCACGTTTCCTCCCGTGTCCCGGAAGGCGACCAGGTCCTCCCCGAACAGCCGCACCTCCACTGGGTCGCAATCCGGTTCAGGCAGTTCGCTGGAAAGGAGGATGGGCGTCCAGAACCGGCGCAAAAACTCACCCATGGGTGTGCTTGCCGAGACCCGGCACAGCATTTCATTGTCTTGAGTGTTCAGCACAACGGCACCTCCTGGGTGGAACCTCCCGTGGTGGACGATTCCGCCACCGGATTCATCCTATTCCGTGACCAGTTTTTCGGTGAACAGCCGGACGTCAACCTGGCGTTGGATATTCTCCTCCTGGAGCGCCCAGAAGTAGTTTCGGTTGTCCTCGGGAAGTTCGGTCTTTTCGTACGGATCGACATCGGCCCGGCGGCTATTTTCCTTGGCGGCCTTGCTCAGGATGGTCTGCCCTTCCTTGGTTAACAGCCAGTTGATGAACAGTTTGGCGGCGTTGGGGTTTGGCGCCTTGTTGAAGAGCCAAAGCCCGCCGGCGCTGGTGACCACTGCCTGGGTCTCGGGCAGGACCATGGGTTTTAGGTTCTTGCCAAGCCCCTGGTCCAAGAATTCTTGAAGCACCGGGAGGGTGACGCCGGTGGCGAAGGCGTAGCGGCCGCGCACCATGTTCTCCGCAATCAGCCGGGTGTCACGGGTGAAGGTCGGCTTCTGATCGACCAACAGGCGCTTGATGAAATCGTCGGCGTTGGGGACGTTCTGCCGGACCGCGGCGAGCCATACATACATGTGCCCGGTGCGGACGTCAGCGAACATGAATTTCCCCTGCCATTTTGGGTCGAGGAGATCTCGGACCGTCTTGATCTCGCCCTCCTTCACCAGATCGGTATTGACCCAGATCTGGTTGCCCACCCGGGCCAAGTGGTTGTACACCCACTTCTTTTCCTTGTCCATGAAGCCGAATTCGAAACCTCGCCGCCATGCCTTGTCGTCGGTGACATCGGGCCTGAAAATCACCGGGCGGATCGGATCGAAAGCGCCGGTCGGTTTCAGGGTGGAGAGGAACCCCTGGATGGTGAAGACCGCCACATCGAAGCTGTAGACTTTGGAGTCCCGCTCCTGGGTGATCTTGGGGATGGCCAGCGCTTCGGTCGTGAAGGTCTGCAGTTCCACCTTGATACCGGAGAAGGCCTCGAACTGGTCCCACGCCTTGCGGAGGTCGGCACCGGGATTGCCGAGGAGGTTGAGCTTGCCCTCTTTCTTGGCCGCCTCCGCCAACTTATCCCAATCGTCCTGCCACGGCTCGCGCTTGGCAGCAGCGGGCGCCGCCGGGCTGCTGGGCTGGGCGGCAGGAGACGCGGCGCCCGGGGCGCAGGCCACCGCTGCCGCCGCCAACCCACCAACCGCTGATACTCGAATGAACGAGCGGCGTGTCGCCGTCGAACCCGCACCCAGCACAGTTGATGCTTTCAAAACGAATCCTCCGGTCGATAACTGGCCTGACTCAAGCCCGGGTGGTCCGACTGCTTGCCGGGCCGGTTCTGATTATAGCAGACTGATCCGTTCAGACTCGGGATTCGGGCACGGGGGTGCAGGGGGCGAAGCCACCCTGCCGGGGGACTGGGGGTGTACGATCTCTCTTTTCTTGGGGGGTGGGGGGAACGAACGAGCAGCAGCCCCTGATGCTCCCCCGAAGACTGAGCAATTACCATCCTGCGGCTAACGGCCCAGCAGGCCTTCGAAGGCCTTGGCGAAGGCCGGTCCCTTTCCCTCATCCTCGTGCTTGAAGTAGACGTACACGTCGGTCAGTCCTTGCGCCTTGTCGAGGATGTCCTGCGCCAAACTGCAAGGCCGGCCTCGGTGTAGCCCTCGTTCCGCAGGCGGAAATAGGCGTAGGGGGCTGTCGCCACCATTGGGGTCGTGCTGCCCTCGGTGTCGGTGACGCAGAGAGCGAGTTTCCGTTGTTCGAGCCTCCGTTAGACCTCGGCGTCGTACCATGACTCGTTTCGGAACTCGAAGGCCGCCCGGGTCCCGAGGGGCAACCATTCCAAGAACTGGTCAAGCCGCGCCAGGTCGACCTTCAGGTTCGGCGGCAGTTGGAAGAGCAGCATTCCGAGCTTGTCGCCCGACAAGCCGGCCCGACCGCAGAACAGTTCGACCAGCTCCCGGCAATCGCGCAGGCGCTGATCGTGGGTGATACGGCGGGGCGCCTTGAGCGTGAAGCTAAAATATGGCGGCGTCTCCAGCGCCCAGCCTTGGACCGTACTTTCCGAAGGCAGCCGGTAGAAGCTGTAGTTGATCTCCACTGTGGCGAAGCGCTCGCCGTAGTAGGGCAGCATCTTGGTCGTGGGGAACTTCTCCGGATAGAAGCTGCCCCGCCATGCCGGGTAGTTGTAGCCCGACGTCCCCACATGGATCGCGCCCATCAGGCGATATCGGGGAGGATGCAGGCCTCCGGGGCGATGTCCGGACGCAGGGAGGTGAATACGGCGAACCGCAGCGCGCCGTTCGGCCCGGGCTCTCCCGCCCTGACCTGGCACACCAACCGGGGCGCACACCAGTAGACCAGCCGGTCGACGCGCGGCGCCACCGCAAAGGGGCACTCGGTCTGGTGCAGTTGCTCCAACATACGGACGGTCAGCCAAGCCTCAGGGGACGCCATGCCCGCCGTGGCGCGGCCCACGTAGGTCAATACGCCGTCCCGGTAGGCGCCCAGCAACAGCGACTGGAATGCCTCCTTTTTGCGGCCACCGCCAAAGGAATAACCGCCGATGGCGTAGTGGCCCACGTTGAGCGCCGGGATGTCCAGCCACTGGGTGGTCCGATGTCCGGGGCGGTAGTAGCTGTACTTCTGCTTGGCCAGGACGCCCTCGAGCTTGAGGCCGGCCACTGCTTCGAAGAACCCCGCGCCCTCGGTGCTCACGAACTCGGTGATCTGCCCCACTTTGGAGGTCGTGAAACAGGCGTGGAGCTGGTTTCTGCGCATCCAGAGCGGGGTCTCCAGCAACTCCTCGCCATCGAGCAGCAGCAGGTCGAATGCCTGGTAGAACAGCTTGCTGCGCCGCGCGGGCGGTCCGGGCCGCAGGATGAGGCTGTTCAGGCGCGGCCGCAGCAGTTCAAGGTTGGGGAGGCCGCCCGGTCCCACCGCAACGATCTCTCCATCGAGGACTGCCGAGCGCCCTCCCAGGTTGGTTTGGAGTTCGTGAAGTTCGGGGTACCCGTCGGTTAGGTCGGTTCCGTTCTGGCCCACCAGCCGGACGCCCTCGGGACCAATGAACGCCAGGGCGCGTACGCCGCCCCACTTCAGCTCGAACAGCCAGTCTGGAGAGTCGAAGGGTTCTGCTGCCATCGCGGGGACCATGGGGCGCCATTGGGCGCGATCCCTTGCTGCCCCATGGCCGGCCAAGGGGATCAAGGCCATTGTTATCCCACCCGGCGGCGCCGGGCCGGCTTGGCGGTTTCGGCTTCGTCGTCCGGGGCCGGTACTGACTTGAGGGGTTTGACCGCCCGCTCCTTCTTGGCCTCTGCAATGCTGGCCCGCAGCGCCTCCATGAGGTCCACCACCTTGCCCGGGGCCACGGGCGGAGCCGAGATGGCGGCCTCGCCGTTCACCTTGCGTTCGATCAGCGCCAAGAGCGCCTCCCGGTACTCGTCGTGATATTGTCCCGGCTCGAATTCGGCGGTCAGTATGTCCACCAAAGAGTGGGCCATGGTCAACTCGCGTTCTGCGATCGGCACCTCTTCGTCGCTGGGGATGGTCAGCTCCCCGGTAGCGCGCAGTTCGTCGGGATAAAACATCGTCTGCATGATCAAGACCGAGTCCTTGGGGCGCAACAGGCAGAGTTGCTCCTTCTGGCGTAGGGAAACCTTGGCCACAGCGGCCCGGTTGGTGTCCTGGAGGGCCCGGCGCAGCAGCACGTAGGGCTTCTTGCCCACCTCCTCCGGCTCTAAGTAAAAGCTGCGCTCGTAATACTGAGGGTCGATGTCGGCGAGGCCGACAAAGCTGGTGACTTCGATGGCGCGGGTGCTGTTGACCGGCACTCTGTCGAAGCCGGCATCCTCCATGATCACATACTGGTCCTTGCTGAACTCGTAGCCCTTGACCACATCACCCCATTCGATGACCTGCTCGTCGATGGGACAGTAGCGCTGTTGCTTGATCCGCGCGTGGCACTTCTTGTGCAGCAGGTTGAAGCTCACATCCTTGGCGTCGGTGGCGCCATAGAGCTTCACGGGGATGCTCACCATGCCGAAGCTGATGGCGCCTCTCCAAATTGGTCTGGCCATTACCCACCTCTCTCTATCTGGCCGTCCCCCGAGGGGCGGATATTCGCCTACGCCCCCTCGAACAGCGGGCGGAGGTCCTGCTTTGCTTTCAGCATGTCCCGCCATGGATCGCCCAGTTTGGCGAGGCGCGCGGGAACAGTGGCGATCGTGAAATCGGTTGGGTACACCGTTGCCAGCTCATCCCAGGTAATGGGGGTCGACACCGTCACCTGCGGCGACGGACGCAGGCTGTAGGGGCCCACCAGCGTCTTGCCGCGGCTGTTCTGGTTGTGATCGAAAAAGATGCGCCCGGTCCTTCGTTCCACGGTCCAGTCCATGGTGATCAAGGTGGGGGCCGAGCACCAATCGCTAAACCTTCAGCGCTCCGGCGGGAACTCGACCGCTGGGTAACACCCCCTTCTGAGGCCGTTATCCATGCTGGGTAACCGTCAGGAATGAGGCAGCACGCGGCCGGTGCGCGCCGATGCCGGGCGGCGGCGGCGAAGGCCGATCCGGCAAGGAATAGGCCGGGCGCTGACGGTGGGAAACAACACCCGTGCACGGGTGCGCCCGCGTACGGGTGTTGTTCTGTCAGGGTGGAGGTGGACGTTCAAGCAGGGGTGAGGTCGAACCGGTAGTCCTCGATGACCGGGTTGGAGAGCAGTTTGCGGCTCATCTCGTCGGCCTGGCGGATCGCATCGGCTTCGTCGGTGGTATCCAACCGGACTTCCATGTACTTCCCGACCCGCACTTCGGTCACGCCGGTGAAACCGAGGTTGTGGAGTCCGCCCCGGACGGTGATACCCTGGGGGTCGTTCACGGCGGGTTTGAGAGTGACGTAGATCTTGGCCAGAAACATCGGGTTAGGCGGGGTTTTCGAGCACGAAGTTGTAACTGTGTACGATCAAGGTCTCCAGCACTTCTTCGGATTGCAACTTCTCCGGGTTCACCCGCACCCACATGCGCCCCGAGGCGTCCCGGGCATGGCGGAACCGCTGCGCCACCCGCTGCACCAGCAGGTCGTCGCCGGTGGGCTTGTCCAGCTTGAGCACGAGAGCATGGCCGTCATACAGCCCGAACACGCGCTCCCGGACGAAGTAGCATGGGAAGCCATAGGCGTTGCGCCGGCTGGTGCCGGGCAGCTTGTCCACGTATTCGTCGATGAGTTCCTGGGTGAGGTCGTAGGGCATCGTTCTCCAGCGCCTCAGTCGATGGTCGAGTGCAGGGTGTGTCCGGTGATGCGTTCGTAAGCCTCACGGTACATCTGGGTGGTTTTCGCCACCACTTCCGCGGGCAGTTCCGGCGCCGGCGGCTCCTTGTCCCACCCCGACTCCACCAGCCAGTCCCGCACGTATTGCTTGTCGAAGCTGGGGGGTGCTATCCCCGGCCGGTAGTTGACGGTCCCCCAGAACCGGCTGCTGTCGGGGGTTAGCGCCTCGTCGATGAGGATCACCTCGCCATCCACCAGGCCGAATTCGAACTTCGTGTCGGCGATGATGATCCCGCGGGCACGGGCCAGGTTGCGGGCGTGTTCGTACACCGCAATGCTGGAGCGCCGGAGCTTGGCGGTCAGTTCGGCCCCCACCAGGTTTTCCATCTCCCGGATCGAGATGTTCTCGTCATGCCCGCTCTCTGCCTTGGTCGAAGGAGTGAAGCGCGGTTCCGGCAGTTCTTCACTTTCGCGCATGCCGCCCGGGAGCGATTCTCCGGCCAGGGTCCCGTAGCGCCGGTACTCGGCCCATCCGGAGCCCGCCAAGTAACCCCGCACCACGCATTCCACCAGCACCGGTTCGGCCCGTCGCACCAACATCGAACGGCCTACCAGCGCTCCCGGGTCGCCGCCCAAACGGTCGCGGTAGGGCTCCAGTTGAGCGGGCTCCAGGATCGTTTCCACCAAGTGGTTCTTGATAATATGCCCGTTGTGTTCGAACCAATACGCTGAGAGTTGGGTCAGGACGGCTCCCTTGTCCGGGATGCCGGTGGGCAGCACCACGTCGAAGGCGGAAATGCGGTCGGTGGCCACCATCAACAGGTGCTCGCCAAGGTCGTAGGTGTCCCGCACCTTGCCGCGGCGGAACATGTTGGGAAGTGCTGTTTCAAGCAGGACGGGCATCATCACCTCGGTTGATTTATTGTGGAGTTGGCGGCCCTGAGTCCACCCGGCCGGGCGCGACGGGGTGGTGGGCGTTCCTCCGGCGATAGGTCGATCTGCAACCGGCCTCCGGTTCCGGCTATCGATTTCAGCGTCCTCACGTCTACCATTTTACTCGGGCTTGCGGCATTACGCTCACCCCAGTCCCACCCGCGCGAAGGCCTCGTCCAGGTGGCGCAGGTAGTAGTTGTAGTCGAACATCGCCTCAAGTTCGGGCCGGGCGAAGTGGGCCCTGACTTCGGCGTAGTCCCACAGCAGGTCGACGAAGGGGATGCGTTCGCGCCAGCACCGCATGGCCGCACCCTGCACCACCTTGTAGGCTTCGCCCCTGCCCATTCCCTGCTCGATGAGGCTGGTGAGCACCCGTTGCGAAAACACCAGACCCAGGGTGAGATCCAGATTGCGACGCATGTTGTCGGGGTAGACCACAAGCCCGGACATCACTCCGGTGAACAGGTTGAGCATGTAGTCCAGCAGCGTGGTGGCGTCCGCCAGGATCACCCGCTCGGCGGAGGAGTGGCTGATGTCTCGCTCATGCCACAGCGATTGGTTTTCGAGCGCGGTGACGGCATAGCCCCTGATGAGCCTGGCCTGGCCGCATACCCGTTCGCACAGTTCTGGGTTGCGCTTGTGGGGCATTGCCGAGGAGCCGGTCTGTCCCTCGCTGAAAGGCTCTTCAGCTTCCAGCACCTCGGTGCGTTGCAGGCCCCGGATCTCGGTGGCGAATTTCTCCAGCGACCCGGCGCAGATCGCCAGGGTGGTGACGTACTGAGCGTGACGGTCCCGCTGCAGGATCTGGTTCGACAGCGGCGCCGGCGCCAGGCCGAGCTTGGCGCACACCGATGCCTCGACCGTCGGAGGGACCGTGGCGAAGGTGCCCACGGCGCCCGACAGTTTCCCGACTCCAATGGCAACCCGGGCGCTGGCCAGGCGCTCCTGGTTCCGCTTCATCTCCTGCGCCCACAACGCCAGTTTGAGGCCAAAGGTGATGGGCTCGGCATGGACGCCGTGGGTCCGGCCCACTTGGAGCGTGCGCTTGTGTTCCCGCGCCCGCGTTTCCAACACGGTCACCAGCCGGTCTATACCGGCCGCCAACTGATCGGTCGCGTCGAGCAGTTGCAGGCTGAGCGCAGTGTCCCACACGTCGTTGGAGGTCAGCCCGAAATGGATGAAACGGCTCTCCTCGCCGAGACTCTCCTGCACCGAGCGGAGGAAGGCCGTCATGTCGTGATGGGTTTCGGCGATCACCTGGTTGATGCGGGCGACCTCGAAACTGGCCCGCCGGATATTTTCGATCTCCTCGCGGCCGATGGTGCCCAGGTCGGCCCATGCCTCGCAGGCGGCGATCTCGACCTTCAGCCACTGGCCGAACTTGTTTTCGTCGGACCAGATCCGGGCCATCTCGGGGCGGGTGTAGCGTTCGATCATGGTGAATGAGTCCGTGACTACCCTTCGGCCAGCTTGGCGCGGTAGGCGTCGTAGGCCGCCCGCACCCGCTCGTCCTGCAGCGCGATGATCTGTGCCGCCAGGTAAGCGGCGTTGCGAGCGCCCCAAGCTCCCACCGAGACGGTGGCCACCGGCATGCCGGGAGGCATCTGGACGATGCTGTACAACGAGTCGATCCCTCCGAGTTCGCTGGTGGCCAGCGGCACGCCGATAACCGGCAGACTGGTCCAACTGGCCAGCACTCCTGGAAGGTGTGCCGCGCCGCCTGCCGCGGCGATCAGCACCTGGATGCCGCGCTCCCGGGCTGAAACCGCGTAGTCGCGGGTTTTTTCGGGGGCGCGGTGGGCGGAATGGACCCGGATCTCGTAGGAGATGCCGAAGCTCTCCAGCACCTCTCCGCAGGCTGCCATCACGGGCTCATCGGAGCGGCTGCCCATCACGATGCCTACCTGGGGCATGGTTGAACCTCCTTGCGTAGAATGGTGGTGTTAAGGGGTTTGCCCGCCCGAGACGAGCGCCGGACCCTCCCTGGCCTCACTTGCGGGCGGCGCCCGCAGCACACCGATGTCGCGGCGGTAGTGAGCGTTTTCGAAATGGATCCGAGCCACGTTCCGATACACCTTGTCTCGGGCGGCCTCGATGTCCGGCCCGGTGGCGACCACCGTGAGGACGCGGCCGCCGGCAGTCTGGATGTTGCCGCTTAGCACTTCTTCCAACGAGGGTTCGGGCGCTTGAGGCGTGTAGAAGCGGCGGAGTCCGGTGACCTCCGGTTTCGCCCTGGCCGCAGTGCCGGCATGGAATACCCGGACCCCGTCGTCCATGAGGTCGAGGCCGCGGATCGGCAGCCCGGTGTCGAAGCGGTCGGGGTAGCCACCCGCCGCCATCACCACCCCCACGCAGGTTTCCGGTTCCCATTCCACGCGCGCCGTCTCAAGCCGTCCGTGGGTGCAGGCGAGAACGATGTCGAGGAGGTCGGTCCTGAGCAGGGGCAACACTACCTGGGTTTCCGGGTCGCCAAACCGGCAGTTGAATTCGAGCACCTTGATGCCGCGGCTGGTGAGCATGAGGCCCGCGTAGAGGACGCCTTTGAATGGGGATCCCTCAGCCGCCAACGCGGCGACGGTCGGTTCCAGCACCGTGCGGCGGGTCTCGTCGATCAGCGCTTGGGAGAAGAACGGGGGTGGGGCAACGCATCCCATGCCACCGGTGTTCGGACCCTCGTCGCCATCATGCACGCGCTTGTAATCGCAGGCAGGGGCCATGGGGACCACTGTCCTGCCATCGGTGAATGCCAGCAAAGAGACCTCGGCGCCTTCAAGGAACTCCTCGATGACCACGGTGCGGCCTGCCGCTCCGAACTCGCCTCTGACCATGGCCGCTTCGAGCGCCCGCTCGGCCTGTTCGTACTCCGTGCAGACCGTGACACCCTTGCCGGCGGCCAACCCATCCGCCTTGATGACGACGGGGGCCCCGACCCGGTAGAGGTACTCCTTGGCTGCGGCGTAATCGGTGAACGTGGCCGAGTTGGCACAGGGTATGCCGTAGCGCTGCATGAGGTCCTTGGCGAAAGCCTTGCTTGATTCGATGCGGGCCGCCCCTCGAGTGGGGCCGAACACGGGGAGGTGGACCGCTTCGAACTCGTCCACAACGCCGGCGGCCAGCGCTCCCTCTGGGCCAACGACGGTAAGTTCGACTTGGTGGGCTCGGGCTGCTGCCCTCAGTTCGGCCAGGTTGGAGGGCTGGATCGGCAGGTTGCGGGCGATGACGGCGGTCCCGGCGTTTCCGGGTGCAACAAAAACGTCCTTGACCCGGGGGTTCTGGAGCAGCTTCCAGACGATCGCGTGCTCACGCGCGCCCGAACCGATGACGAGGATGTTCATATCACCGGCCATGGATCATCTCCCGTTGCTCCCGGTCCCGCCCCTTGGACGGCGCCGGACTCCGGCTACTCCCATTCGACGGTGCTGGGCGGCTTGGACGAGATGTCGTACACGACCCGGTTGACGCCCGGCACCTCGTTGACGATCCGGTTGCTGATACGGGCAAGCAAGTCGTAGGGGAGGCGGGCCCAATCGGCCGTCATGAAATCGTCGGTGGTGATGGCACGCAGCGCGGCAACCTCGCCGTAGGTGCGGAAATCCCCCATCACCCCCACCGTGCGCACCCCAGGCAGCACTGCAAACACTTGGGCCACCTCGCGGTAGTAGTTCGCCTTCTTGATCTCGTCCATGACGATCCAGTCGCAGGAGCGCAGCATCTCCAGCCGTTCACGGGTGACGCTGCCGATCATCCGGATGGCGAGCCCGGGACCTGGGAAGGGCTGACGCCACACCATCTCCTCGGGCAGTCCCAACGCCAGTCCGACCTGCCGCGCCTCGTCCTTGAACAGGAACCGCAGGGGCTCAATGAGGGAGAACTGCATGTTGGTGGGAAGGCCGCCCACGTTGTGGTGGGTCTTGATCTTGGCGGTGATCTTGTGCTCGCCGGTGGTGCTCTCGATGACGTCGGGGTACAGGGTGCCCTGGGCCAGGAAGTCGATTCGCCCCAGCTTCTTGGCTTCCTCCTCGAAGACCCGGATGAACGTTTCGCCCACGGCTTTCCGTTTCGTTTCGGGGTCGGTCACGTCATTCAGCGCGGTGAGGAAGCGATCAGAGGCGTCCACGTAGCGGATATTCCACATCAGGTTGCGGTGGAACGTGTCGAGCGTGCGTTCCGCCTCTTCCCGCCGCAGCAGCCCGTTGTTGACGAAAATACAGGTGAGTTGATCACCCACCGCCTGGTGAATCAGCATCGCAGCGACGGCGGAATCGACCCCTCCCGACAGGGCGCAGATGACGCGGCCTGCGCCGACCTGCTGCCTGATCCGCTCGGTGCCTTCGACGATGAAATTGCCCGCGGTCCAGGTTCCGGTGCAGCCGCACAGGTCGTACAGGAAGTTGCGCAGCAGCTCCTTGCCATAGACCGTGTGGGCCACTTCCGGGTGGAACTGGAGCCCCACCATGCCGCGGTCGTTCCCCATGATGGCGATGGGCGAGTTGTCGGTGGACGCAAGCGAGCGAAACCCAGGCGGCAGCGTCTCGATGCGGTCGCCGTGGCTCATCCAGACCTGAGAGTTGGGCGGGATGTTCCTCAGGATGGGCGCCTGCTCGGCGCCGCCGCGCAGCACCGCATGGCCGTACTCCCGCCGCTCTCCGGGCGCCACCTTGCCGCCCAGTTGGTGGACCAGCAACTGCATGCCGTAGCAGATGCCCAGCACCGGCACGCCCTGCTGGAAGACGAACGCCGGTGCAATGGGTGCGCCCTGTTCGTAGACGCTGGCGGGTCCCCCAGAAAGGATAAACCCTCTGGGGTTCAGCGCCTCGATCCGTTCGCGGGAGACGTCGTGGGGCACAATCTCGCAGTAGACCTTGAGTTCTCGCACCCGGCGGGCGATCAGGAGGCTGTACTGCGAGCCGAAATCCAAGACGACCACGGTTTCGCGGGCCGGGGGCGCCGTTGCGACCGCGCTAACGGGAGCAGCCCCCACCTTTTCCTCGGCGATTTCCAGGTAGGCGCTGACCTCGGCATCCCCACTCACTGTGATACGCGTAGTTTCGGCGCTTCCAGCCTGTTCATGCATTGGCTCTCCGTCAAATGGCGCCAGTAGCCGGTGTATCACGTCTGCGGGGCACCCAAATTGTAGCATAAGGGTTGCGATTGAAAGGGCCTGAATTGGGGACGCGGCATTATGGCTGGGGTGGTAGGTCGTTGCCTGGCCGGCACACCTGGGGGGAGACTTCTACCAGAGCTTGGCGCTCCTGGACTGGGAGTAACAATTCACCGTTGAGGGGCGACCGGGCTCAGGGGCGGGAGTGTACGAGGGCGGCAGCCCTCTGAATTTGTGGGTTTTTGGTTATGCCGGGCGGTGGTTCATTATCGATGGCTGCGAAGCTAACGAATGGGAGAGCCGATCCCGTGGGGTGCACTGATGGGCACCGTGCCAGTCCCACGTGCGCTGCTCGACCGGACGCGGCAGCCTCCCGCCACTACCGGCTTCCGCTAAACCTACGCCGTCAGGGCTATCCATCTGGTCAGGTTGTGGGCGGTAGCCATGAGCAACACCACGCAGGCGCTTTGTGCAGCCCCCGTACCAACAAGCGGCGCAATCCGTACCGCACCCGCAGTTGCGCCTCCACACATTCCGCGGTTGCCGCACGCGGCGTATCGAACGTCTTGGCTTCCTCCGTCTCCATTTGCTCCCGCCACGCGTGCACTTCGGCCGGCTCTCCGAGACGCCCCTTGTGCACTCCCCGGCCCGAACGCTCACTCGGTCGCCACTGGGTGGGGCGGCGGCAGTTCGAGGGCGGCGTCGTAATCGGGCGGCATCGCGATCTGCCGCTGCAGCATGATCTCCCGCCGTTCTCGGGCCGACTGCATCATGGCGATGCAGGCCTCCAGGGTGGCGGCGCCCCAGACGCCGCTGTGGTAGGCGGGTCTGCCCAGGACGGCGGCGTCGTATAGCTCCTCCAATTCACCTCGGTGCTCCACCACCGCTCCGCCCTCGGGGATCGGCAGCGTGATTTCCATGGGTCCGTCGTCGGTGTAGACGTAGAGGCCGAAGGGGGAGTTGCGGATGTCGCCCCGCTCGCAGGTGGCCAGAACCATGCCGAGGTCGGAGGGCGTCCAGGGCTTGGGACCGGCGGGCGCCTCCGAGGTCCTCCGGTTGGGGTCACGGCTGCCGCCGATGCGGAACTCCTGCTTGTCGGCCTGCTCGTCCCTGGTCCCAGCCCGCATCGACTTCCGGATGGTGCTCAACTCTTGGCTGGAGCGCAGGCCTTCACGGGCCCAGGGGAACAACTCACCGGTGCGGAAGTAGCCGTAACCGTTGTGGAGGACGGTGGCCGGGGTGCCGTCCTCGAACTCGAGAAAGGCGTTGTAGTAGCCAGCGATGGGGCGCTCCCGCATCCAGGCGCCGGTCATGGCCCGCACGCTGCGCAGCAGTCCGCCGCCCAGCACCCGCACCACGTCGATCTGGTGGGGCCCCTGGCGCCAGGGGATGCCGCCGCCCTGGGTGGGGTCGAGTTCGTCGGGGGTGCGGGCGCGCAGCATCCAATCGGTGTATGACCAGACGTGGACGGCGCGCAGCCGGCCGATGAGTCCCGAGTTGATGACCTTGCGCATGGCCCGGATGGGCAGTTCGAAGCTGTTGGTGTGCCCGGCGATGAGGACGGTGCCCGATTTGCCGGCGGCTTCGACCATGCGGTCGGCCTCCTCCAGCGAGATGGCCATCGGCTTCTCGACCACCACGTGCTTCCCGGCCCGCAGCGCCTCGATGGCGTGCTCGCAGTGGAAGCGGTTGGGGCTGGAGACCCACACCGCCTCAACGGTGGAGTCGGCGCAGAGGGCGGCCACGCTGTCGTACACCCGGGTGTCGGGGTAGCGCTGCATGAAGCGCTCCCGGGTCACCGGGTTGGTGTCGGCGCCCGCCACCAATTGGAGTTGGGGCATGGTCGCCATCAGGGGCAGCATGCCGCCGCCACCCTGGCCGATGCCGGCGATGCCGATGCGCAGCCGGCGCGGGTAAGAGGTGGTGGGCGTTGGGCCCGCTGCGGTTTGGGTCATTATCAGGTCTCCTCTGTTGTAGGGGTAGGCCCCTGTGCCTGCCCTCGGATGTGGCTCAGTTTGGGGGGCTGCGTCCCGGCCGTTTGCTCCACCCCCCCCCAAGAAAAGAGAAGTTATTCTTTCTGGGGGAACACCCCCAGTCCCCCGGCAGGATGGCTTCGCCCCCTGCACCCCCTGTGTCCGACCCCGAACACTGAGCAGTTACGGCAAGATAACCACCTGTTTGTGATGGTCGCCGATGGGGACCGGTGTCGCCTCCGGGACGGTGAGCACCGGCTCGCCCGCTAAGATGCGGCGCTCGGCCTCACGGTAGAGGTCGAGCAGGCCGGGCAGCATCGGGCTGAAGCGCTCGTAGGCCGAGCCCAGCGAGATGCGCCCGCTCATCGCCATCGCGGTGCGGGAGGTGTAGGTGGCGTCGATGGCCTCCTGGGGCACGTCGATCTGCCGGTTCCTGGCGGGGTCGCGGTAGACCTCTATCGGTTCCTCGCCCCGCTCCACCCGCTCGATCTGCTCCTTGAGCAGTTCGCGATACATGGTGATGCCCACGTCGGACTGGCCCAGATGCTCCAGTTCGCGGGCAGCAACCGGCCCCTGACTGGCCCAGGCGAAGAAGTCCTGCACCAGCAGGATCTCGTTCATGTACTTGCCCTCGGCATCGGTGAGCGGGATCTCGTAAACCGGCACCGAGGTCTGGGGCGGGATGGGCAGGCCGGTCACGTAGACCTGGTAGATGATGTGGAGGGTGTGGGTGTCGTCCACCGGGACGCGGTACTGAAAGCCGGTGCCGGAGCGGAGGATATTGGGGAACACCACGGGGTGGCCCACCCGCCAAGCGTCGTGCTCCTCGGTGTGGCCTTCCACCACCCGCCGCTTGACGATGCCGTGCTCGAAGCGGTCGAACCCGATCTTCTTGTGGCGGCCGGCGCTGCGAGGCGCCATGGGCAGCCCCTTGCGGGCCCAGATGTAGTCGAGGTAGTAGCCGTGGAGCCATTCCACGTGGACCGGGTCCATGGAGTTCTCCATGCACTGCACCCAGTTGCAGGGGATCATGGTGACGCCGATGTGGCGCATCACGTTGTCCCACACCAACAGGTCGTAGCGGGGCAGCAGCGGCGCCGGGTCGGGGCCCAGGTAGGCGAAGATGAGCCCGCCCAACTCCTCGGCCTTGTACGCCTTGGTTGTAACGCGGTCCTTGAATGTGCTGTTCCAGGGTTCGGCGGGCTGCTCGGTGCAGCGGCCCTCGTGGTTGAACAGCCAGCCGTGGTAGGGGCAGCGCAGCCCCTCCTGCTCCGGGATGCCGTACTCCATGGAGACGCGGCGGTGCGGGCATGGCTCGTCGATGAGTCCGAGGTTGCCCGACCGGTCGCGGTAGAGCACCAGGTCCTCGCCCAGCAGCCGCACCTTCTTGACCGGGTTCTCCTCCAACTCGGCGGCAGGCGCGATGGGGTACCAGTAGTAGCGCAGCAGCCGGCCGCCGGGGGTGCTGGCGCCAACCTGGGTCAGCAGTTCGTTAACTTCCTTGGTCAACATCGCTTTTCCTCCTGCCTATCTCTTTGCCGCGCCCGCTGCCACCGCTGCCGGAATCGGCAGCTCATAGAGTTCGCAGACATTCCCCACCGTCATGGCCGTCCGGTCCGATTCCGGCACGCCCTCGAAAATGCCGTCCAGCACCTGCTGAGAGTTGGGCCAGATGGAGTCGTGGTGCGGGTAGTCGTTGCCCCACATCAACGTCTTTACGCCGATCAGGTCGCGGCTGATCACCCCCACCCGGTCGTCCTCGTAGGTGGCGTAGAACTGGCGGCGCCAGTACTCACTGGGCTTCAGGTCCAGCTCCGGTGGGGCGTCGGCCCGGCTGCGGTAGAGCGCATGGTCCAAGCGGTCCAACCAGTGGGCCAGCCACCCGGTGTTCCACTCGGCGGCAATGAACTTCAGGTCCGGGAAGCGGTGCGCCACGCCCTGGCAGATGAGGTCGGTGATGGTGAATTGGATGATCGTGGCGGCGCTGGCGTAGCTGGTGATGTTGTCCACGCCCCGCATGCCGTTGACGCCTTCGTGGGCGCCGGTGAAGATGTGCATACCAAGCGGGATCCGGGCCTCCTGGGCGGCGGACCACACCCGGTCGTAAGCCGGGTCGTGGTAGGGGCGGCCGCCGGGCGGGGTGCAGGGGATGCAGGCGCCGCGGAACCCCAGTTTGATGACCCGTTCCAGTTCGACCGCGGCGGCGGGAGGGTCCTGCATCGGCAGCAGCGCGAGGCCTAGCAGCCGGTGCGGCGCAACGGCGGTGTAGCTGCCGATCCAGTCGTTGTAGCTGCGGAACGCCTCCAGCAGCACCTCGTTATCGGGAAGGCCGAAGACGCGAAAGTAGAGGCTGGGGTAGAGCACCTCGAACCCTACGCCGTCCGAGTCCTGCTCCTTCACACGCTCCCGGGCGTCGAACACCCCCGGGCGCAGCCCGGCGTAGCCGAGCTTGATGCGCCGCTGGGTCTCGGGATCATCCAGCCGCATCCCGGCGATCCCAAGGCGGCCGACGGGGACACCGGCGTGGCGGGCGCTGAACCGGGCGCCGGTGGTCACGCCCGGTGCAACGATGAAATCACCCCATTCCGGGTCGTGCACGAGGCGGGGAGCGCGCTCACCGAAGCGGCGTTCCAGGGCGTTGAACAGCTCGGGCGGCTCAACCACGTGCGAATCGGCGGAGTAAGCGGGCTGTCCCATGTCGCCTCCTTGGTGCGTCCGGAGCGGCCAGCGCCCCGGCGGTGTTAGATCCGTTCGAGGACGATCAAAGGGATCTCCCGCTCGGTCTTGGCCTGATAGTCGTCGTAGGCGGGCCAGATGCCGGCCATGATCGTCCAGAGGCGGGGTTTCTCGCTGGAACCTGCGGTGCTGGCACGGGCCTGGAAGACTTCATCCTTGACCTGGACGGTGACCTCGGGGTTGCCGGTCAGGTTCAGGTACCAGAGCGGATGTTTGGGAGAGCCGCCATAGGAAGCCACCAGCAGGTAGCGTCCGGCGTCCTCGCCGAAGATCAGGGCGTTGCGCCTCAGCTTCCCGGTCCGCCGGCCGCGGCTGGTCAGGATGAGCGTGGGCGCTCCCCGCCAGAGGTAGCCGTCCTCACCGGCGGTCTCCACGTAGCGCTGGGTGTGCTTGGCCACCCAGTCTCTGGCGCTGTCCAGCACCTCTTCTTGTTGTTGCGTCAAATCAGCCTCCGACCGTGGGTCGAATCGGTTTCCCGCATTGTACGCGGTTGGGGCCCAAGGCGCACGCCTATCGGCGATAGGTCGATGGGTAGGTGCCCATACTTCACCCGTCCTGCACCGTCCGGATGGGGAACCGTTGCATGCCTGATTCGAGCCTGTCCGCGAAGCGCCGTAACTCCTCGGGTGTCGGCGTGAACTCGATGATGACGTCATCAAAGTCATCGGAACCGCGCAGTTCTGGTGGGCGGAGCTCGTAATTCAACAGGGCGCTGAACTTGGTCATGTCTTCCACCTGTTCGCGCTCGAAGGCCAGGCGGGGCTCAATGAAGGAGATATCTAGGGAACAGTCAGATGCCCGTTCCGCCACCCCACGGAGCCATTCGGCCAACTCATGCACCTCCCATGTAAGCAGGGACGCGTGGGATGCGGTCCAACTGCGTCCATCGGCGACAACGGTGATCCGGATCATGAGCCAATTCGCGTCATAGCGGTCGCCGACGATCGAAGGGAACTCGTAACCGATGATTTCGAGTTCCAAGAAGTGCTCGGGAGACTTTGTCAGTCGGGCTGGCATGAACTTGTCACCATTGAGTCGGTTGTTGCGTTTTGAAAGGAATATGACCGCGCTTCCGGGATTGAGTGCCGCCTGTCTCTCCTGGATGCCGCGTAATTGACAATCTGGAAGACCGTGCCATAGTATGCAGCCGTCTGAGCCCCTGGCGCCACTAGGTTCGGCGCTCGTTCCAGGATAGACCCTTGAGAGGTAATCGGAATGATGCGTGTCATGTGTATGCTGCCGGCGGGCGAAGGCGTCTACCCCGAGGTGGCGGCCAAACGCCGCCTGGAGGTCATGGAGTCGTACGCGACTCCGGACATCGAGATCACCGCCGAGTACATGCCCGGTGTCTCCGGCTTCTCTCCCTGGGGCGGCAAGGGCGGCCCGGAGGGCAACATCCTCACGCCGGCCAACAGCCTGGCGGCCGACCTGGCCCAGAAGGCGGAACGGGAGGGATACGACGCGTTCTGTCCCTACGGGATGCTGGACATCGGCGTCAAGGAGGCCCGCAGGCGGGGCGTAAAAATCCCGGTGGTGGGGCAGTCCGAAGCCGCCATTCTCCACTGCGCCATGTTGGGCCGCCGGTTCGCCAGTTGCTCCTATATGCCGGGCATCGGCGACCTGGTGCGCAGTGAGGCGGCAGCCCTCGGCCTTGAACACCTCTATGTGGCCGATACCGCCATCGGTATCCCGAACTCGGAGTATCCCGAGCGCCGCCAGGAGGTTCTGGAAAACTTTGTACGATGCACCCGGGAGGCGCGCGAGCAGGGCGCCGAGATCATGGGGTGGATCGCGATGTCGATCTGTCCCGGCGAGTTTCCGGCCAAGGAGTTGTCGGCAGCCTCCGGGTTCCCGGTGCTCGACGCCCTGGCGGGGCAGATCGCGATGGCCTCCTGGTTTCATCGGACCGGGCTCCCGTTCAGCCTGCTGCGGACCGGCCGCAATGCGTAAGTTGTCCCGCCGTTTAAGAGCACAGAATGGAGGCCGATGGTGACTAGCACATTCAGGTGGCGGACGATGAGGGGGAGCTTTGGCGCGTTGTTGTTCGTCGGCGCCATGCTGACAGGCTGTGCTGGGAGCGCCCCTCGATCGGACACGCTTCCCGGCGTCCCCGCGGCGACTCCCGGAGGCCAGCCCCAGTACGGCGGGACCTTCTACCTCACCACCAACACCGCCCCCAACAGCCAGCACCCCCATTCCGACCCGACGCTGGGCAATTTCATCACCAACGCCCCTATCTACGAGACGCTGGTCAAATACGACTGGTCGGGCGATTACCGGGACCAATATAAAATCCTCCCGTGGCTGGCTGAAAAATGGGAGCGGACGGACCCGGTGACCTACCTGTTCCATCTCAGGAAGGGCGTCAAGTTCCACGATGGCAGCGACATGACCGCCGCGGACGTGGTGTGGAGCCTCGAGTACCTGCGGGACCCGGCGAACCGGTTCCGGTTCTCCGCGCTGTTGGTGGACCTCGACAAGATTTCGGCCGACGACCCCTACACCATCCGCATGACCACCAAGGGCCCCTCGGCGGCGTTCCTCGACAACCTGGCGGACCGTTACGTGGTTGTGCTCTCCAAGCAGGCCTTCGACAAGGGCATGAACCTGGAAAAGGAGAGCAATGGCACCGGTGGGTTCAAGATCCAGACTTGGGACCGCCAAAAGGGCGCCACATTGGTGAAGAACCCGCAGTATTGGACGCCGGGACGGCCTTACCTGGACAAGATCCAGTTCTTCTACGGGTTCGACGCGGCGGCGGCCATCGCGGCATTCGCCGCCCGCAAGAACGATGTGGTCAAAGTGGGCGACAAGGCCCAATACGACGCCATTAAGGCGACGAGCCCTGATGCCGTCGGTGAAAGTTTCCCTCAGACCATTTCTGACCATGTGTTTCCCAAGGTCGATGTTCCTCCCTTCAATGACCCGAGGGTGCGCAAGGCAATGCATCTCGCCATCGATCGCGGCGAAATGCTCAGCACATTGTCTTACGGGCTCGGCACGCTCAACCCCCCGGGGATGAACGGCGCTCGCAAGGGCGGTTGGTCGATCGCTCAGGAGGAGTTGAAGCAACTGCCCGGGTACCGGCTCCCCAAGGACGCCGACCTCGCCGAAGCTAGGCGGCTGCTGGCTGAGGCCGGTCACGCGGGCGGCCTCAAGGCGACCATGATGTATGACGCAGGCTTCACCCGCTACCCGGGCGAGGCCCAGATGGTGGTGAGCCACCTGGCCAAGGTGGGCATCCAACTCACCCTCGACCCACGTGAGACGGCGACTGCCCAAAAAGCGATCAGAGACGGCGACTATGCAATGACTTTCGCCCAGTTCCAATATCCCGCCGAGACCGATTGGTCTTCATTGCTCCACTCGAAGGGCTCGCAGGCCAAATCGGGCATCAAAGACCCGGAGCTCGACCGGTTGATCGAGCAGCCGTACCGAGAACTGGACGTGGAGAAGCGAAAGCAGAATTGGATCGCGGTGCAGCGGTACCTGCTGGACAAGCTCTATGTCATTCCGCTGATCACCCAGGTGGGCTTCCTGGCCACCCAGCCCTATGTGCACGGCTGGGGCGACAACCGGGCGGGACAGGCGGTGAACCAGTCGTTCGAGAGCACCTGGTTCGACACGGGGAAGGCTCCTTCGGAGCGGTGAGCCGGCTATACCAGCTGCCGGATCGCTGAGCCACTTAAAACTGCTTGGAGGACGAATGAAGATCCTTTGTATGATGCCCGCCGCAAAAGGGGTGTATCCCCCCGAAGCGGAGGAACGGCGCATTGCCGTGATGAAGTCCTATGCCACGGCCGCCACCCAGATCGATGTCGACTACATGCCCGACGTTTCGGGGTTCTCGCCCTGGGGCGGGCTGGGTGGCCCGCTGGAGGCGGACAAGATGGCCCGCGCCCACGAATTCAGCGCGCAACGGGCGGTGCAGGCGGAGAAAGACGGCTACGACGCCTTCTGTCCCTACGGACTGCTCGACATCGGGGTGCTGGAGGCGCGCAAGCGGGTCAGTATCCCGGTGGTGGGGCAGGCCGAGGCCGCGATGCTGCACTGCGCCATGCTGGGGCAGCCCTTCGCGAGCTGCTCTTACATGCCGGGCAACGAGGATCATACGCGGGCGCATGCCGCGTCGTTGGGACTTGAGAAGTCGTTGGTGGCGATCACCGCGATCGGCATCCCGAACTCCGAGTACCCGCAGCGGCGCAAGGAGCTCGTCGAGCAGTTCGTGCGCTGTACCCGGGAGGCGCGCGACCAGGGAGCGGCGTTGATGGGGTATGTGGCGATGTCGATCTGTCCCGGCGGGGTCCCGGCGGCCGAGCTCTCGGCGGCGTCGGGCTTCCCGGTGTTGGATGCGTTGGCCTGTCAGATTGCGACCGCTGAGTGGTGGCACCGGACTGGGCTCCCGACCAGCCTGCTGCGGTCGCCCCGAGCCTGATTCGGAGAGCACCATGTCGTACTGGATGAGGAACTGTCCTTCGACCTCAGCCCAGTAGGGGAGCGTCGAATGCAGGTAGTGGACGGCGGGCCGGTCGTTGGGGTCGGGGTAGATGGTCGCGGTGTAGCTGACCGCGGCGGCCCTGGTGGGGTCGTCGTGGTACCAGACGAACATCTGGGTGATGTTGTCCTCGGTGAAGCCGGCCATGCGGAACAGGTCGCCGTTCAGCTCCCGGCAGAGTTCGGCCTGCCTGAGCGCTGTCTCCCCCATCGTGCGGTTGGCGGCATACATGCCGTAGGTGGGGCCGGTAAAGAGGATATCTCCGACATTGGCGCCGAAGGGCATGAAGCCGGGGATGGCGGAGCCGCCGGTGTGATAGACGGTGGAGTTGACCTCGTAGGCGCGGCGGGCGCCGGTCTTTACACCCACGATCTCGATGCGGTAGTGCTGGCCGGGGTCGAGCTGGCGGCTGAGGGCGTGACGGGCGGGACGGCTCTGGGGGTTGGGGAACCAGCGCTCCCAGTGGGGGTTGACCGGCGAGATCTGGGTGTAGCGGTCGGGAGCCCAGATGAACCAGTGGGCGACCTGGTCCTTGGAGTAGCCCGCTTCAGCAAGGATGATCTCCAGGCGATCGTAGGCGAGGGCGGCCTGCTCCTCGTTGGTCGCGGGGAGGTCGCCGGTGACCGGGTCGGCGCCGGCGATGCCGCCGGTGAAGAGCATGTCGCCCACCACGACGGCTTCCGGGACCAGGTGGTGCTGGGTGCTGTCCTGGGTGGTGGGGCCGGGGAGGTAGATGGGCTTGCGGGGCATGGGGGACCTCCGATGGGGACTGCGGGGGCGCCTTTTGGGACAGGATAGCACACCGCCGGGGGCGGGTTGTGCGTGCTGGTGGGCCGGTTGGGGCGGCGGGCGCTGGAACTCGTGGTGCGGCACAACCCCAAACCCCCTCGAGGGGGTTCATGGTACCCCTACGGGGTAAATTATTGAGAGGCGGGGGAACATCCCCCGCACCCCTTGGCAAGGGGCTGCCGCCCCCTGCACTCCCGCTCGGCCCGTACTCCATTCCCGTTATCCCCAATCCTTCGACCGTGGCGGCTTGGTGAGCGCCCGGAGGGCACGGGCCCGCTGCACCACCACGTTGAAGGTGCCCTCCCGGCGGGAGACGGTCCCGGTGACGGTGATGAAGGGCTCCTTGAGGTGCAGCTTGAAGCGCTGGTACACGTCGGGCCACACCACCAGCGGCGTGTGGCCGAACTCGTCCTCGATGGTGAGGAAGATGGCGTGGGATACCGGGTGCTGCCGCCGCACCACCAGCCCCGCGGTGGTCACCGCTGCGCCCTCGGGGAACTTCCGCAGCGCGTGGCTGGGCAGCACGCCCTCGCCCAGGCGGCGGCGCAGGTGCGCCATGACGTGCCCCTCGGGGTGGATGCCCATGGAGCGGTACTCCGCCTCCATCCGCTCCCAGGGAGTCTGAGCGGGGACATTCAGGAAGTCGGGGGACACATCGAACCCGAGGGCGAACTGCCCCTGCACCGGCCGGTAGCGCAGCCCCACCTCCTGCAGCACCGCCCGCCGGTCCGGGTTGAGGGCATCGAATGCCCCGGCGTCCACCAGGTTCTCCACGCCCCGCTGCACCAGGCCGGTGCGCTCCATGAAATCGGCCACGCTGTCGAAGGGGCGTTTGCCCCGCACCTGCACGATGCGCCGCGCCACCGTGTCGCCGATACCATCGACATAGAGGAAGCCCAGCCGCAGCGCAGCGCCGTCGGGGATGCACTTCGTCAGACTGCGGTTGACGTCCGGGTTGAGGATGGGCACCTCGTGGCGCTTGGCGTCCTCCTTGAGGGTTTCCGGGTTCCAGAACCCCATGGGCTGCTCGTTGAAGAGGCCCACGTAGAACTCCAGCGGATAGTAGCGCTTGAGCCACGACGCCTGATAGGCGGTCACCCCGAAGGCGAAGGCGTGGGCCTCGGGGAACATGTACTCTCCATTGAACTTCCGGAAAATGGCCTGGGCCGCCTGCAAGGGCACGCCCTTTCCGGCCGCCCCGTCACGGAACTTCTGCCAGTACTGCGCGAGAATTTCCCGGTTGCGGTGCTTGGTGAAGGCCCGCCGCAGTTGGTCCGCCTCGCCCGCGGTGAACCCGGCCACGTCCATGCACACCGCGTTCACCTGGTCCTGGAACAGGATGACGCCGTGGGTGCGCTCCAGCGCCCGGCGTTCCAGCGGATGGTCGTACTCATCGGGCGCTTTGCCCGCCCGCCGCGCCAGGTACTTGCTCACCCCGTTGTGCACGCCGACGCCGGGGCGGACGCAGGCCACCTCGTGGGCCATGTCCACCAGGTCCTTGGGCAGCAGCCGCACGATGGTCTGCATCTGCGCCGCCGATTCCACCTGGAAGATGCCGATGGTGTCCGCCTCATGGAGCATCCGGTAGACCACCGGGTCCTCGAAGTCGATGCGTGACAGGTCGATCCGTTTGCCGTCCCGGGCGGCGATGAGCGACACCGCCTCCTGCATCTGGCTGAGCGCGCCCAGCGCCAGGAAGTCGATCTTCACCATGCCGGCGTCGTCCACGCTGTCCTTGTCCCACTGGCACATGAAGCGGCCGTCGATGGCCCCCGGCTGCACCGGCACCAGGTCGATGAGAGGGGTGGAGGAGATGATCATCCCGCCCGGGTGCTGCGCCAGCCCCTTGGGGAGGCCGTCCAACTGCTCGGCCAGGTCGATGAAGTCCCGCCAGCCGGGCAGGTCCACCTTGCCCTTGAAGTCGGGCATGCTCAGCATCTCAGCGCGCAGGTCGTCGCCGGTCATGCGGTCCACCCGCTTGGCCAGCTTGTCGGTGTCCTCTGCCGGCAGCCCCAGCGCCTTGCCCAGGTCCCGGATCACGCCGCGGGCCTTGTAGGTGCTGATCATGCCGGTGAGGGCGGCGTGGTCCCAGCCCCACCGGGCGTGGACCCGCTTGATCAGCTCCTCCCGGATGTTGCGGGGGAAATCGAGGTCGATGTCCGGCGGGGTGGTGGCATCGCCCGGCAGGAAGCGCTCCAGTGACAGGTTGTACTGTAGCGGGTCGATGTGGGACAGCCCGATGAGGTAGCCGATGAGCATCGCCACCGAGGAGCCCCGGCCGCGGCCCGGAGGGTTCTCCTCCAGGGGCCGTCCCGGCTCCGCCAGCCCCAGGTCCAGCATCACCTGATGGGCGATCTCGATGACGTCCCGGTAGATCAGGAAGAAACCAGCCAGGTTCTGCCGCCGCACCAGCGCCATCTCCTCCGCCAGCCGCGCCTCCACCCGCTCGGTCACCCGCCCGTAGCGGCGGCGGGCGGCCTGATAGCAGAGCTCGGCCAGGTAGCTCTCCGGGGTGTGCCCGTTGGGGGCCGGGTAGAGCGGGAACTGGTAAGCCAGGTCCTGGGTGATGTCGAACTCGCAGCGCTCGGCGACGGCCAGCGTGTTGCGGAGCGCCTCCGGGCACCCCTCGAACAGTTCCGCCATGGCGGCGGGCGGTTTGAGGTAGAACTCGCGGTTGGGGCGGCGCTCCCGGTGGCTCTCCTCCAGGCTGCGACACGCCTTGATGGCCACCAGGCAGTCCTGCAGCCGGTGGCGTTCCTGGATGTCGTAGTGGGCGTTGTTGGTGGCCACCACCGGGATGCCCAAACGCCCGCCCAGCGCCCGCAGCCTATTGAGACGCGCATCGTCGCCGTGGACCAGGTTGTGCTGGAGTTCGAGGTAGAAGGCATCGCCGAACCAGCCCTGGTACCGCACGGCGGCGGCCTCGGCTTCGAGGTGCCGGCCCGCCGCCGTCAGCGCCGGCACCTCGCCCTTGGCGCAGCCGGAGAGGGCGATGAGCCCCCCGGCGTGCGCGGCCAGCAGCGATTCATCGAGTTCGGGATGGCGCCGGTCGGTCTGGGTGTGGGCGTAGGAGAGGAGGCGGCTCAGGTGGTTGTAGCCCTCTCGTGTGGCCGCCAGCAGCGTCAGGTGATGGCCGCCCCGCAGCGTCACCTCGGCGCCGGTGACCGGTTTGACCCCCAGCGCTTTGGCCGCCTTGGCGAACTCCAGCGCGCCCACCAGGTTGTCGTGGTCGGTCAGCGCCAGCGCCGGGTAGCCCAGGGCCCGGGCGCGCGCCACCAACTCGTGCACGTGGGAGGCGCCCTCCTGGAAGGAGTAGGCGGAATGGCAGTGCAGCTCGGCGTACTCAGCCATAGCGCTGGCGGTACCAACTCTGGGTGAGGCAGTCGCGGAACACAGTGAGGGTGACGCCATCCTCCAGCAGCAGGTCGTAGTAGTCCCGGTGCACCGGGCGCTCCCGCCACCACTCGTCGTCGATGCGCCAGCGGGTGGTCATCGCCACCACCTCTAGGCGGCGGCGGATCGTCACCGCGACGGGGCGGCCGCCAGCGCCGGTCTCCACCGTCAGCGGCGCCGGGAGGTCTACGGGCTGAATTCGACGAGCACGCGCCGCCGTTCGGGGATTCTGGACCATGGTTCGGCGTCCCGGTACTGATAGAGGGGCAAGTGCCCCAGGCGGGTCTCCAACTGCTGCACGGCCTCCCGCAGTTGCTCGCTGCGGCGGACGTCGTCGAAGAGGTTGAGTTGCCGTCCGGCGTCGCCGGTGATGCCGGTCAGCGAGAGCGAGAGGTCCTCCAGCGGTCCCGGCGGTGGATGGAGGTTGAGCAGACGCTTGAACGCGGGCATTGCCTGCGCGGCGCTGCCCGGTGGTTCTTTGAAGGCCAGCTTGCGCTGCCACGCCGGGTGGCGGGAAACTGAGCCCCCGATCAGCGCGATGCGGGCGTAGCGGCCCCGCAGCTCCCGCAGGTTGAATAGCCGCAGCAGCAGCCGTTCAACCCCCAACAGCATGGCCTCCATGGTCATGGTGGGGGCGGGAAAGGTGAGGGCGGCGCTGTACACCTCCTGCTGCCGCCGCGGCGTCAGCAGCCGCTGGTCGATGCCGTGGGCCAGCTCCCAAGCCATCCTCCCGGTACGGCCGAAGTGCGCCTGCAACGGGCCGATGCCCTGGCGGGCCACGTCGTCCAGCGTGCGCAGTCCCAGCCGCCACATGCGGGCCCGCACCGCATCGGGCACCGGGAGCACCATCAGGCTGCACGGGGCCAGGAATGCCGCCAGGTCCGGCGGCGTGACCGCCACTGTTCCGGGCGCGGCGCCCTGAGCCGCCACCGCTGCTGCGAACTTGTTGGGAGCGACCCCGATCCGCGGGTTGTACGGACGGCACGCCTCCTGCAGCGTGCCGAATAGCCCGGCCCGGCTCCCGTACAGCCCCAGCAGTCCGGTGAGGTCGACGAACGCGGCTCCCAGCGTGGCGGGCTCCACCACTGGGCTCACGCGATCGAGCGCGTCCAGCAGGCGGTCGAACCCCTGCTGGTAGTGGGTGGGATCGGCCTGGAGTTGCAGCGCCAGCGGGTGGCGGCTCAGCGCCTCGGCCACCGGCGCTCCCGCCGCCACCCCGGTGACCTCTGCCGAGGCGTCGAACACCGTGGGCTTGCCGCTGGCGGTGCTGACGATGACCAGCTTGCGCCCGGCCAGGTGCGGGGCGCGCTCCCGCTCCATCAGGCACGCAAAATGTTCGATGAGGATGCAGGCGACCGCCACGGGCACGCTCCAAACCCCATCAAGGGGTTTAAGTATCCCTTTGGGGTGATTATAGAATTGCGGGGGAACATCTCCCGCACCCCTTGGCAAAGGGCTCCGCCCTCTGCACTTCCGTCTTCTCCACCCCAGTACGCACCTATACTAGAACGTACGTTCTGTTGCGTCAAGCCTCCCCGGAAGGGATATCATAACCCAATGTTCCATTGCACCGAACTGCACCGAACCATTATGATCGTTTCTGGGAATATCGGTTCGCCGGAGCGGATGAACTACACCCTTATCGGCGATGGCGTTAACCTCGCCTCCCGGTTGGAGAGCGCCTGCAAGCAGTACAGTTCCAAACTCCTGATCAGTGAATACACGTTCAGAAAGCTCAAGGGCACCTACCGCACCCGCGATATCGACGAGGTGATCGTCAAGGGCAAGACCGAGCCGGTGCGGGTGCGGGTGTATGAGGTGCTCGACTACCACAGCGACGCCACCTTCCCCAACCTGATGGAGGTGGTGGGGCACTTCAAAGAGGGCCGCAAACATTTTGGCGCCGGCGACTGGGACCGGGCGATGCACTCCTTCCGGGAGGCTTTGGCGGCCCACCCCCATGACAAGCTGTCTGACATCTATATCGAACGCTGCGAGCTTATGAAGGCGAACCCGCCGGATCATTGGGACGGGGTCTGGAAGATGGAATCCAAATGAACCGGGCCAATGTGTGACCTACGACCCGTTTTCGCCTCGAACCAAACGCAAGCCGACGGCCATGCATCCCCAGGTGGTCGCCGCCTCGGGGCGGAGCTTCGCCTGCTTTCCGGTGTCGGTGCTGGCGTTCGTGGTGGACACCCGAGACCGTTGTCTCCTTTTGCGGCGCCCCGGCCAACCGGGGTGGGAGGTCTTCGCAGACCCATTGCAAGAAGGGGAGTCGGTCCAGGAAGCGGTGGTCAGGGGACTGCGGGAGAAAGCCGGACCTGAGCTGCAGGCCGTCTATCTCGGGGTGCTGGACACCTTCACGCTGGCGTTCGACGCCCAACTTCCGCCCGCGGTCAACGTGTGCTGCCTGATGCGCTACCTTGGCGGCAGGATCGACCTAAAAGCCGATCTGTTGGAGGCGGAGGCCCGCTGGTGGGACCTCACCGAGTTGGACCAGATCGATCTGGCCACCCCTCGGGGCCGTTGGGACCTCCTCTCCAAAGCGGGCGACATGTCCCGCTACCTCAGAGACGCCCGTCAGGCGGAGGAATCTTACCGGCAGGACAAAGAGGAATGGGAGCAGGAGGATGAATGGAAGTAGCTCCCAGGCGCTGCGCCGACGTTGACGGCGTTGGCTGTTCCGTGACCAGGCGGATCGCTTCTCCTGTTCAGGCGGGCACGAAGTCCTCGATGGTGTAACGGTAGCCCTGCTCGGTAAGGAACAGTTGGCGGTGGTCCGAGTAGGTCTGGTCGACCGTGTCTGAACTGACCACCGCGTAGAACGAGGCCGGGCCCCCATCCGCCTTGGGCCGCAGGATACGGCCCAAGCGCTGTGCCTCCTCCTGCCGCGAGCCGAAGGTCCCCGATATCTCGATGGCGACATTGGCCTCGGGCAGGTCGATGGAGAAGTTGGCCACCTTGGAGACGACGAGGGTGCGGATCACTCCTGAGCGCAGCGCGTCGTACAGGGCTTCCCGCTTGTGGTTGGGGGTTTGGCCGGTGATGAGGGGGGCTCCAACGGCCTCGGCCACCTCCTCCAGTTGGTCCAGGTATTGCCCGATGATCAGGACCAGATCGTCCGGATGCCGTTCGAGGAGCCCCTGAATCGCCGGTAGTTTGTGTGGGTTGGTGGCGGCCACGCGGTATTGCAGTTTCCTGTCGGCCGCGACATACAGCATCCGGGCCGCCCGTTCCATCGGGACCCGCACCTCGGTGCAGGTGGCGGGGGCAATCCAGCCCTGGTCTTCTAGGTCCTTCCAAGGCGCATCGAACTTCTTGGGCCCGATGAGGGAGAAAACGTCTTCCTCTTTGCCGTCCTCGCGCAGCAGGGTTGCCGTTAACCCCAAACGCCGTCTCGACTGAATCGTGGCGGTGATGCTGAACACGGGCGCCGGCAGGAGGTGCACTTCGTCGTACACGATAAGTCCCCAGTTCTCCTGCTGCATAAGTTCGAGATGGGGGAACTCGGGCCCGCCCTTCCGTCCTTTATGGGTCAGCATCTGATACGTGGCGATGGTCACCGGGCGCACCACCTTCCGCTCGCCGGTGAACTCCCCGATGTGTTCCTCCTCCAGGTCGGTCCTGCTCAACAGTTCCCGGCGCCATTGCTTGACTGCGCTGATGCTGGTGCACAACACCAACGTCTGGGTGCTGGCACGGGCCATCACGCCCAGGCCGATGGCCGTTTTGCCGGAGCCGCATGGCAACACCAGCACTCCGCTGCCTCCCCGCGGCCCGCCGTCGGCCCAGAAGGCATCGATCGCGTCCAGTTGGTAGGCGCGGAGTGTGAAGTCAACGCTTTCGGTCAGAGAGATGGGCATCGGGGCACCATCGGCATAGCCGGCCAGGTCCTCGATGGGCAGCCCCTCTTTGAGCAGCAGTTGTTTGAGCCGCCCGCGTTCGCCCACCGGCACCAGCGCCCGATCCGGCGCGGTTTCCGGTCCCAGGATGGCGCCCGCCCGCGAGTTGCGGCGGATCAGGGTCATCAGGTCCGGGTCGTCGCTGTGCAACTCCAGCGTTACGCCGCTACCCCGCACCAGGCGGAGCCGGCCATAGCGGCCCATGAGGTCGCGCACGTCGGTCAGTACGTTGGATGGGACAGGGTAGCGGGCGAACGCCGTCATGGTCTCGGTGACGAATTCCACCGTCACCCCGGCTGCACATGCATTCCACAGCGAAAGTGGGGTGATGGCGTAGGTATGCATGTGTTCCGGGCTCTTGCGAAGCTCGGCGAAGGCGGCCAACCGCTCACGGCAGGCTTGGTAGTCCGGGCTGTGGACGTCGGCCATCAGGCTGCGGTCGGCCTGCACGATGAGAGGGCGGTCCGGGTGGTAGCCTTCAGCCACGCCGCCCTCCGGCCTTTGCTGACGTGCGATGGGAGTTTGCCGGCAGACGCTCCGGCTCGCGTTTCAGGGCCTTGTCCTCCACCGGAACGTAGCCGGCCGAACGCAGTTTTTGCAGCAGCGTCCCCTGGTCGCAGCCGCTGACCACCGCCACCCCTGGCGCAACCACGCGCCACGGCAACGCCTTCAATTTTACGTGGTTGACGATCTGGTCCAGCAGCGCCTCGTCATCCACCCGGAGATAGGCATCGGAGGCGCCCACCTTGACCGCTCCGTAACGGGACCGTTGGTCCTGGATCAAGCGGGTCACGGTGTCGGGCAGCGGCCCCTGGCTGATGGTTCCCAAGAACTTGAGCACTTGGTCGGGGCTCCACGTGTTATTGAGGGCACGGGTGACGCTGGCAGTGGAGATCCGGAACAGCGATGCACCGTGGTTCCCCTCCAGATCCGTCACGCTCCATAGGGCTGCCAGTATCTCGGGCGCCGCGTTGGGTGGGGCCACAACCGAACGGTCGGGTTGTATCACCACGTGGAGGTCCCACGGAGGCATGGCCCCATTGGCTTTCTCGTTCGTTTCTGTCAGCAAGGTTTGAACCAGCGATGGCAGCAAGACTGCCTCCCCGGCGTCGGACCGGCCCGTGGCCAGGACGAGCACCGAAAGCTCGGGCCACAGGCCGTCCAACGGCCGGGGGTCGGTGAACTCCGGGTCAAACTCCATGGGCCACAGGAATTGGAGGCAGGAGAGGAACGACGCACGGGTCATCCAGGTGTCGGGGGGACAGTGCATCAGGAATTCCAGGATATGGGTACGCGGTTGGGGTTCTGACCGCTCGTAGAGCGACTCGCGATCTTGCCAGGCGGAGAGGGCAGTGCGGAAGGTCATGGCGGGCGGGAGTTCATGATTGACGGCTATCGTCTTGTAACCGGTGCCGGTGTCGCCAATCTCCATCAAACCGGTATCCACGACCACGTTGTAAAGCATCGCGGGATACTGTGCGATAGCATTGCCCAGGGCCTTGCCCAACGCTTTCAAGCTCCGTTGGTAGGGAACCCCCTCCTGCGTCCACTCACACCGTCCGCTGCCGATGAAACCCATGGCGTGCGCCATATCTCGTACCACCCCCAAGGGTGATGGGTGGCGCTCGTTGGTGACCGAGCGGGCGGGCTGCAGGAGAGGAAGGGTGAGCGGGCCATCGAAAACCCCGCGCCCTGTGATTGCTGCTTCGACCTCCTCGGGCACCCCACGTTCGAGGGAGAAATGGTAGACGTCGAGGTTCGGGATGAGCAGCCCGGCCCGCTCCAACTCTTGGAGGGGGTCTTTCCCCGCGGCCGGGCGCCGGGACCCGGCAGCCCAGGGGCCGCCCCGGCTGTAGAACTGGTCCTGGGTGACCACGCCGCCCACGCTCCGGGCCCAGTCCAACAGCGCGCGGGCCCCTTCGGAGAGGCCCTTGATGCGCCGTTGGATGCTATCCGGTTCGCAGATCCGTAGTTTGAGTATGAGATCTGGGTGTTTTCCCACCCCCAGCCATTTGCTGGGGTCCAGGCTGCGGGTCATCGCCTGCAATCGCTCGCCGTGCAACGATTGGACATACAACGACAGGCTTGGCCGTCGCCCCCGTGGCGCGGCGGTGGCGACCGCTTGGTACGTTGCCACCAACCCAGGATTCCCCTGTTGGAAGTCCAGCACACCCCATAACCGGAGACCCTCGAGTGCATCCAACAGGGGCCGCTCGGGCACACGGCCCGCCAAGGCAGCGGTCAATTCGGTCCAGGCCGCTTCATAACCGGGCTGCTGGAACAGCCACCGCAGGACCGCCAGTTACAGGCGCGAGATCTGATAGAACATCGGCGTCAGGAATTGACGGTTGTTCATGGTCTTCACCAACTGCGAGTTGGGCATATCGGCGTAGGCGGTCACCCGGTGCCGTTCGAGCAGGCCCTGCCGCTCTTCTTTGGTCAAGCTGTCAAGCAGTTGTTGAAGCTCCATAGCACACCACAACCTGTAGGGTCTTGTGCGGCCGTTGTAACGGTGGATCGGTGGCACGGCAAGGATGAAAACACCAGCCGCGCGGGCAACAATCCAGGTGCGCGGCCCTCTGGCAGGGCCGTATACTTGGCTTGCCGGAAAGAGCACGACCCATGGAGTTTGACCGATGACCACTGAACGTTCGCCTGAAGAGTTGGCCGCCGTTTTGCTGCAGGCAACCGGCTTGGAGGCCCTGCGCCGCGAGGTGGGCCGCAACAAGGCCTGGGCGAAGGCGTTCGGTGGCTTCCGCCCTCAGAGTCTGACCCATCCCATGGCGGCCGGCAAAGCCGCGACATTCTCCCGCGACCCCGCCTTGATGCGCTCGCTGGTGACGGTGTACTTGAAGCACCTCGGGATGCCGGAGCATGGCTCCATCGAGCAGCGCTTGAATGCGGCAGCCGCCCGCACCGGCCTCTCCGAGGAGGTGCGGGACACCTGCGCCCAGCTGTCCCGCTCTGGTGGGACAGCCACTGCTGCCGAGACCTCCGAAGTGCCCGCCGCCGAGGAGGGTCCCGCGGCAGTGGAAGTGGAAGTGGAGGCTGCAGCGCTGCCGGCGCCGAAGGCACGCCGCAGGGCTCCAGCCAAGCCCAAGTAACCCCGTAGGCGTTTTCCGCTCCAGCAGCCAACCCTTGGGCCGCTTCGGCCGGCGGCAGCGATTCCATGAACCCGGTTCGCACAGCGATGCGAACCGAGGGGACCCGGCAGGCAAGAAGCGGCGCATAGCCGGAGTCGGTGCATCGCAAGGAGTTCGTATCACCAGGGTCTACTATGGCTGGTACCTCGTCGGCGTCGGGTTCCTCAGCCTCTTTGTGGGAAGCGGCGGTAGCACGACGTTCACGGTGCTGCTCCCCGAGATGGTGCGGGACCTCGGCTGGCCGTATACCACAGTTATCGGCGCGTCGAGCATCGGGGTCGTCCTCGGCGCGCTCATCGGCCCATGGGTGGGGAGGATCATCGACCGCCGTGGGGCCCGACTCGTCCTCTGTGTCAGTGTTACCGTCGCCGCCCTCAGCACCGCCGCCACCGGTCTCACCACCGAGCCCTGGCACCTTTTCCTGAGTTATGGGATCATCTCCGGTGCCACCCGCGCTGTTCTGATGAACGTGGCGCCCGGGGCGATCATCGCCAATTGGTTTCAGCGGCGCCGGGCCCCGGCCTACGGCGCTGCGGCCATGGGTCCGCCCGCGGCCAGCATTCTGCTCCCCACTCTGGTGGCGCTGGGAACACAGGCATTCTCTTGGCGGGGCGCCTGGTTCGCCGTTGCTATTGGCACCATCGTGATCGGATTGCCGCCCATGGCGATCCTGGTGCGGCGACGCCCGGAGGATATGGGCCTTCGGCCTGATGGCGATCCCCCTGAGGCGTCTGTGAAAGGTCCGCTTGTTTCCCCCGCCGGGGCTGGACCAGCAGCCGGTGCGCCGGACGTGGGCCAACCGGTCGCACCCATGCCCGGACCAGCGGACTGGACGCTGCGAGAGGCGGTCCACAGCCCTGGGTTCTGGGGGGTGGTAGGGTTCATGGCGCTCATCGGGGTCATGCCGAACACCGTCTATCTCTTCCTGGTCTCGTCGCTCCGGTCGCAGGGACTCTCCGAGACCGGCGCCGCGGCGGCGCTCAGCGTCATGGGGCTGACTCAGGTCGTGGCGCGCGTGGGCGTCTGGACGCCGCTGGTGGCGCGGTTAGGGGTGCAGACGGCGGTGCGAGCCTGGGCTGTCATGCTGCTGCTGGCCGCGTTGTTCCTCGCGCTGGCCCGGGGTGAGGCGGAGGGCTACCTGGCGGCAGGGTTCCTGGGACTGGGGATGGGGGCAAACCTGGTGCTGCAGCTCATCGTATGGCCCGAGTATTTCGGGCGCACGGCGGTGGGAGCCATCACCGGCGCCGCCAACGTGGTGAGCGGTTTGGCCGGCGCCGCCGGGCCGCTGCTCGCGGCTGCGCTGGTCGATATCACCGGGGTTTACACCTGGTCCTACCTGTTCATGGCCTTCGCCGTGTTCCTGGGGCTCATCCTCCAGGTGGTGGTGGGCAAACCTCGGAAGCCTGAACCGGCGTCACTGATCGCCACGGCTTGAGGGATCGCGTTCGGGCGCGGCCCGGCTCTGCCCGCATCGGCCGGCGCTCTCTCCGCAGCCGGCCGGGCTCCCGGAACTTGCGGGTCTGGTCGCAACCTATATCGAACGCGACCACCGCTCACTCAACCGCATTGCTGAGGCGTCGCTCATCGACGTCGGGTACCTCTGGCGGCTGCAACACGGCGACCGTTCCAACCCCAGCCGGGATGTGCTCATCCGGCTCGCTTTGGCGTTGCGCCTGGAGCCCGAGGACTTGGACGAGTTGCTGGTGGCTGCGGACTATGCGCCCATCACCTTGCGCCGGTCTTAGTGGGCCTCCCCCGCCTCGGTTTGAATCCTGGAATATTGAGCGTCGCTAACACGGAACGTTTGGGCTTGATGGCGCCCAACATGTCCTCCGCCAGGCCGAAGTAGTAGTCGGTCATGAGGTTAGGTGCGATGGCCGGCCCAACGCTTCACCAGCGAGGGGCTCTCACCATTGAGCGCCTTGCGCGTGATCCAGTCATGACGGAACAGGTGCGGATGAATCCTGACCCCCAGCTTCTGGGACGCCCGGTAGAGGATCTGCCCGATCTCCTCGGGCGTCATAGGTTTGCCGTGCATAGTGACGAACAGCCTCTTCCCGTCCTGCTGCCTTTTGAGTCTCAACCGGTGGCCATCGTCGTTGTCGACCCGGGGGCGACAGGATGAGGCGAAGTATCGTTCCCGCCACCGGAGGTGGTTCCGCACCGTGGCGATCAGTTCGTCGGTGGGCGGGACATGACGCCACTCCTCGGTCTTGTCGGAGAAGACCTTCAGCACCTGGGCATCCATGTCCAGGTTGGCCAACAGGATGTTGGCGGCCTCTTCCCGCCGTAGGCCGGTGTCCGAGAGCACCGCCAGGATCGCCAGGTTGCGGGACCCCAGGAAGGTGTCATTCGAGTACAGGTTGAACAGGCGGGTCCGAACATCGTCCGGGATGAGGTCGAATTCAGGTTTTGTGGATTGAGGCGCACGCAGGTCCTCCAGCACATTCCGCTCGGTCCAGCCCCGCTTGGCCATCCACCGCGCAAACGCCTTGATCGCCCGCAGACGGTTGGCGATGGTGTTGGGCGAGGCCCCGCGCTGCCGCAGGTGCAGCCGGAACAGGTTGACGTTGTGCTCGGTGAAGTCACCGACGGCGCTCAGGTCCCGTTCCTCGAAGAACGCTCTCATCTGGCCCAAGGCCTCTTGGTACCACAGCAGCGTCTTAGGCGCCTGCTCCGCAGCCTTCTTGGCCAGGAATTCGGGGATGGGGCCGATGGCCTTCGATGATCGGGCCCGGACGAGGGTCTCCCAGAGCGGTGCTGCGGTGTGATCCATGGTCTCCCAGCGGGTCGCTTTTGGAGACATGGTGCGCCCTCCAGACGAAAGATTTCATTGTCTGGAGGGCAAAGAAAATCCGCAGCTAGAATATTCTGGGGACTTTATTTTCCGGAAAACCTGCCGATCGGCCCATTGCAGGCACGAAAAGAGGGGTGGAGCGGGAGACGAGATTCGAACTCGCGACAGCCTGCTTGGAAGGCAGGAGCTCTACCGCTGAGCTACTCCCGCATCGGAACCACGGAGACCGGCGTGATATCTCCTGCTTGAATTGTACCCCATCGAAGATCAGGCCCTCAAGCTGACCCGTGTCTGGTATCCATTCAGTGTCAGGGGTTCGGGGGATATGAGCCACTCCCCCCACCCCAGGGAAAAAGAAGAGAACTCTATGGTGGGGGGCGCCCCCACTCCCCCGGCAGAGGGCTGCCGCCCTCGTGCACTCCCACTCCTGAGCCCGGCCGCCCCTCAACAATGAATTCTTACCAGGTCTGGCCTGCACGAGTGCGCCGGCTCTATCGAGGCTCCCCGGCTACATGCTCGATCAGCCCCTTCGCGAGGCCTGCCGCCATGATCTCGGCGGCGTTCGGGCGGGCGACGAAGGCGGCGTCTTGCGGGTTGGAGAGGAACAGCACCTCGACAAGGGCGCCGCTCCGCCAGGCGCCCGGTTCGTGTGACATCGGATTGCGGCCGAGGGTCAGCAGCCGCAGGCAATCGCTGCAGCGCTCCTCGAAGCCGTAATGCGGTGCGATGCTTCGATATTCGGTCTTGTATCGGTCGCTGCGGACGCCCCGGTCGCGTGGTTCGTAACCGGCGGCGGTGAGGTCTTCCAGCAGACTGCCGAGGAGGGTTTGGGCGTAGCGGCGGCTCGCGTCCGGATCGGGATCGGCGTCGGAAAAGTAGACCTCTGAGCCGCTGATGCTCGGGTCGGGGTGACCGTTGAAATGAATCGAGAGCATGAATTTGGCGCCGAAGGTGTTCATGGTATCGATGCAGGGTTGCACCACCTCGGGCAGGTCTTCGGGGCGGGTGACCACGCCGTTGCCGTTGTAGTCGTAGGGTGTCCGCTCCGCATCGCCCGATTCTGTTCGGGTGACGCACACCGATGCCCCCTCAGCCTCCAGGAGCGGCTTCATGATATAGGCGACGGCGAGAGTCAGGTCTTGCTCGCGCAGCCGACCGTACCCAAGGGGGTTGGGGGCCGATGCGCCGGGCGAATAACGGTTGTCATGGCCGGGGTCCAGGCAGATGCGGCGTCCGGCCAGCCGGCCGGCCTCGGGAGTCGTTCCGACCGAGCCCGCTTCGTCCAGTGGCGGATGCGCCGGAGCCGATTGCGCCGATGGCTGCGGTCACTGCTGGTTCGGGCGGCGGTGACGATAGCAGCGATGACGGCCGAGAGCACGAGCGCCATGCGACGCCAATCGTTCATGGTGGACCAGCCCCTCAGATGGCTATGCCGGGCGGGCGTAGGGGACCGACACCAGCGTGTGGATGCCTCCCCGCATCTGGTAGTCCAGCCGGAGGTCCATGCGGACGGGAGCGCACACCCGTACCAGGTCCTCCAGGATCCGATTGGCGGCGTGCTCCTGCACGATGCCAACCGACCGGTACGAGAGGAGGTAGTATTTGAGCGACTTCAGTTCGATGCAGAGCCGGTCCGGGACATACCGGATTTGGAGGGTCCCCTGGTCCGGCAGGCCGGTCCACGGGCACACCGCGGTGAACTCATCGGTCGAGATCTCGACCTCGGCGTTGCTGCCGGGGTACTCGTACTCAAAGGCGAGCAGGCAGTCGCCCCGCAGTGTGTCCACCCCCGCGATGGGAAGGTTGAGGAAGGTGTCGAGTTCGGTGTAACGCTGTTGCAGGTCCATGGCGGTCTCCCGTGTGGGCTCTTTCATGGCGGAAGGAGCCATCGATCAGGATGGTGCCGAGGGCGGGACTCGAACCCGCATGTCCTTGCGGACCGTGGATTTTAAGTCCACTGCGTCTGCCATTCCGCCACCTCGGCCGGGCACGAAATCACGGTTTTGCGTTGGCCAACGCCGAAATCACCGCGAATTTCACGGGCACGATCACTCACCGCTTCACCACCGCCAGCAACACCACCAGCACAATGATAACCGCGGGGGCGCCCAAGAGCACGGTGAGCATGACCCCGATGTTGCGCCCAGATGCGGGTGCTGCGCCGGCGACCGGGACGGTGCGGCGCAGCAGGGTGTGGAGGCCAGCGATCTCCTGGGAGCGCTGGTCCAGCTCGGCTTCGAGGCGGGTCACTTCGCGGCGCAGCTCGGCCAGGAGGCCGGCACTCCCCTCGGAGTCCGCCGGGATGGCCGGCGGCTCCGAGGGCGATTCAGGGACCTCGGGGAGTGTTGACATGATCGCCGTCGTGACCTCGCCTTCCCCGGTAAAACAAAACCTCAGAGCAGGTTGCCCTGCTCTGAGGTTTGAAAGGCCTCCCAATTGCTGCTGGAGGCGACGAGCGGATTCGAACCGCTGATAGGGGTTTTGCAGACCCCCGCCTTAACCACTTGGCCACGTCGCCATGGAGCGGAAGACGAGATTCGAACTCGCGACCCTCACCTTGGCAAGGTGATGCTCTACCGCTGAGCCACTTCCGCGTTTGGGGAGCCCCGATGCTGCATCCGAGTGCTGCCGCCGCCGAGGCGTTGGTGCCGAGAAGGAGATTTGAACTCCTACGGGGTTACCCCCACTGCCCCCTCAAGACAGCGTGTCTACCGATTCCACCACCTCGGCGTATCCTGCCCTCCCTGCGCTGGCCGGTGCACTGGCAGGAGTGGAGGGACTCGAACCCCCGACCGGCGGTTTTGGAGACCGCTGCTCTTCCAACTGAGCTACACTCCTCCGCCGTATCTGCAAGCGAGATTATAGCAAGGCCCCGGTGAGCCAGTCAATCTCTTGACGGGCGGGTTCACTGATTGGTAGAGTAGGCGCTACCGCAACCCGTACACGTGTGTACATGGCTACTCGCGTGCATGTGGTTCTGGCGGAATCTTCACCGACAGGGACCTGTGCGAGTCATCACCATCGCCACCCAGAAGGGCGGCACCGGAAAATCGACCCTGGCGGTCAACCTGGCGGCCGGCCTGGCCCTGGAGGGGCACCGGACGCTCCTCATCGATGCCGACCCCCAGGCCAATTCAACCTATGTGCTGACCGGCGACCAACTCCTGCAGCCATCGTTATACGAGGTGATGGTGACCAACAGCGCCACACTCCCCGAGGTGGCGGTCAGTTGCCGTCTGGCCTTGGACCTCTGCCCATCGAATATCCTGCTCAGCGCCGCCGACATCGTCCTCTCCAGCGTTCCTGGGCGGGAACGCATCCTGTCCCGCAAGCTACGGGCGCTGACCGGCTACGATTTCGTCATCATCGACACCCCGCCGAGCTTGGGGATACTGACGGTGAACGCGCTGGTGGCCTCGGGCGAGGTGCTGGTGCCGGTGGGGATGAGCACCTTCGCCCTCATCGGCCTGGGGTTGTTGGAAGACACCATCAACCAGATCAAGGAGAACCTGGACATCGAAAACCTCCACATCCTCGGTGCGGTCGGCACGTTCCACGACCGTACCAACGTCGCCCGCAACACCATGGCGGCACTGGAGGAACGCTTCGGGTCCATTCTGTTCAAGACGATGATTCCCCGCACGGTCAAACTTGAGGAAGCGAACAACCGTCTGAAGACCATCTACGAGTACGAACCGAACGGCGCCGGAGCCCAGGCCTTCCAAGCCTTGGTACAGGAGGTGATGACCCATGGCCAGGAGTAACTACATCAACCCGCTGCTGCGGCGCACTGACGCGGGTAACGAGAACCCGGCGAGCCAGCCGCATCTGTTGAATGTACAACCATTGCAACCACCCGCTGTGGCGGTTGCGGTTCATCCGGTCGTTCCGGCTAATCCCGTGGGGCCAAAGCCGGTCCAGCCCCCGATTCCCATTTCTCAACCGCCTGTGAAGTTCACCTTCTACTTCCTGCCGGAACAGTTGCGGCGGCTGGACAACCTGTGGGTGCGCTCGAAGCTGGACCACCGCGAACGGTTGAACAAGAGCGAGTTCGTCCGGCTGGCGCTGGACCGCCTCATGGAGCGCTTCGACCAAGACCCGAAGGAGGTGTTGGACGATCTGAAGCGCCACCGCAGTTCTGCCGCGGCCGAATCCTAACATTGTCCCGGTGATCATGGGTTGATCCGCATTCCCCCTCCCGGTTTCCTAGTCTCTTGAATCTGCGACAATCTGTGTCAATCTGTGGATTACTTCGGGTGAGAGCGGGCGGGCCGGGCGGGCCGGGCGTGATTGACGCTCATCGCGGCCACCGCCTAATATACGTAAGGCCACCTCTGTTTCAGGCATCTCTCCCCCCGGAGCGCTCCCATGATCCTCATCAACGGCGGCATGGGCTTCATTGGCATGAATGCCGCCCGCCGCTTCCTCGATGCTGGTGAGGACGTGGTGCTCACGTACCACAACACCCAGCGCCAGTCGCCGCTGCTGGCCGCCGAGATGGGGAAGCGTGTCAACGCTGTGCGCCTCGACGTCGCCAACACCCACGACTATTACGACACGGTACGGCGGTTTGGCGTCACCGGGATACTCTACCTGGCCGCGCCTCCGGTGCGGGGCGGCCCCACCGCGCCTGGTGAAACCAACATGCAACTGAATGGCCTGATGAACGTGCTCGGCGCGTCGCAGCTTCCGGGGGTCCGGCGGGCACTGATCGCGAGTTCTTCCACGGTTTACTC
>SHYD01000023.1 GCA_009692945.1 Dehalococcoidia bacterium
TGTTCGGAAGCACTGCGACAATCTCGTCACCACCATAGCGGGCCACCAGGTCCCCGGGGCGGCGCACCACCCGCCGGATCGCAGCGCAGACCGACCGCAGGCAGAGGTCCCCGGTCTGATGTCCATAGTTGTCGTTGAACGCCTTGAAAAAGTCGACGTCTATCATCACCAACGACAGTGGCGCCCTGAAGCGTACGCCCCGCCGCCATTCGTTGTTGAGCGTATCATCGAACCGGCGCCGGTTTGCCAACCCGGTCACCTGGTCCACCGTTGAGAGCAACTCGAGCTTCCGGTTTGCCCGCTGCAGGTCCCGTGTGATCTTCAGCAACTCCTGTTCCCGTGCTTTGCGGCGGTCCATCTCTTTCTTGAGCGCGAGGGAAAATCGTACCCGAGCCGAGAGTTCGGACTTGCGGAACGGCTTGCGGATGTAGTCGACGACTCCCGACTCAAGAGCGCTGGCCAGGTAATGTTCTTCCTCACTACCAGTCACGCCGATAATGGGGATATCACGGAGGGCGGAAGACCGGCGGATCCGCCGGACGGTGGCGCCCCGTCCAGGGCGGTCCAGATCGATGAGGATCAGATCGGCGAGTTCGGATACTGGTTTTCTCGCCTGTCCCAGGCCCAACACGGCCCGCGCTTCTTCCGCCGACGCCACCGCGGTTACCTAGCGGTACCCGTCTTGCTCCAGGATGGCGCGCACCTCAGCGCCCACAGGCTCATCATCCTCAACGAGGAGGATACGCATGTGGTGGAGTTCGTCCGGCCCTGCGGCCATTCCCCTATCGGCGTGTGGCATCGTCACCCAGTTCAATCGTGGTCCACTGAATACCACCATCGGCAGCGGCGTGCGCCGCTGACAGTGGGGGTTCCGGCCACCCCCACCGGTGGAGCAACCAGTCGGGCAGCCCTCAACGCAGCGGCTCCCCTGGGCACGGACCGCCCCCGGCGGTCAGTTTGCCGCAACAGGCGGCGCGGTTGCCGATGCCCGGTAGCAGCTCAAGACCCGATCGACCATCCTGCCAACAATTGCGGCGGGTTCAAGCCAGTTAATCCCCTCATCATCGGGCCGGAACCAGGTCCTCTGCTGGCGAGCGAAACGGTGGGTGGCGAACTTGATGGCATCGATCGCCTCACTCAGGGTAGACTCGCCACGCAGCACTGCCCCGATCTGCCGGTAACCGATCCCGCTCATGGAGGGCAGACCCCACCCGTAACCACGATCACGCAGCGACTCCACCTCACCCACGAGTCCAGCTTCAACCATCCGATCGACACGCTCATCGATGGCGGCGTAAAGCCGTTGGCGGTCGAGGGCAATGCCGACTTTCACGACCCGGAAGGGAAGGTCGTGTTTCCTTCGCAGCGCATCGGACGGAAGTTCTCCGGTGTGCCGCCAAACCTCCAACGCCCTGATGGTCCTTCGAACATTGCGGGGGTTAATTCGGGCGGCGGCGGACGGGTCGATCGCTGCCAGTTCCTGGTGCAGGGCATTCACCCCGTCGATCTCGGCACGGGCAAACATTGCGAGCCGAAACGCATCGTCCGGGGGGACGGCCGGCACGTCGAGGCCGTCAGTCAGAGACCGGACGTAGAGTCCACTCCCACCGGTGATGACGGGAACACGCCCACGTGTACACATGTCGCTGATAACCGCGCCCGCCTGCTGGCGGAACTCGGCGATGGAGTACGGCTGGTCCGGGTCCACCACGTCCAGGAGATGATGGGGCACCTCGGAGCGTTCATCGATGCCGGCCTTGGCGGTACCGATATCCATGTGCCGGTACACCTGTCGGCTGTCGGCGGAGATGATTTCGCCCCCCAGCGCCCGGGCCACCTCTAGCGCCAACCGGCTCTTGCCCGACGCCGTGGGCCCTACAACCGCCAGCACCACCGGTCGAAGCGGCACGTCAAACAGCCCTCGCAGCCGAGGCGGTGTTGCGCACGATGGCGGCGAACTCCTCGGCCTGGAGACTTGCGCCGCCGACCAGCGCACCATCGATCTGGCGGCGGCTCACGAAGTCCCCGATATTCTTGGACGTCACCGATCCGCCATACAGGATCCGCACGGCTTCGGCGTTCTCCGATCCGAACTTCGCACCCAGCTCTTTCCGGATCAGCCCGCACATCTCGTTCGCAATCTCCGGCGAGGCCGGGAGGCCGGAGCCGACGGCCCAAACCGGTTCATAGGCCACCACCATGCCGGGGTCAAAGCTGATGCGGGAGATTCCCTGGCGGACCTGGGCCGCCACCACCCCAACCGCACGATCGCTCTGCCGTTCATGGGCGGTCTCGCCCACGCAAATGATGGGTTGAATTCCATTCACCTGAGCAACCAGCGCTTTCCGGGCCACCGCCTCGTCGGTCTCACGAAAGAAGGAGCGGCGTTCGGAGTGGCCCAAGATGACGTAGCGGCACAGGTCTTTGAGCATGAGCGCCGACACCTCGCCGGTGAAGGAGCCCTGCTCTTCGAAGTACATGTTCTGGGCGCCCACCATCACCGAGGTGCCCGCCGCGGCCTTCGCCACGGCGCCAATGGAGATGAAGGGAGGGCAGAGGACCTTGTCCACCCCTGTCACGTCAGCGATGAAACCGACCACGTTGCGAGCCAGTTCCTTTGCCTCGGCGAGGGTGGTGTTCATCTTCCAGTTAGCCGCTATCAGCGGGGTGCGTGGCATGTTCGTTTTTTCCTTCTCACTCGGTTGTATTCCGGAGGCTAGGCCCCGAACTTGGTCAGTTTCATTGCATGAGCCATGGCCAGCGGCATCACATCGGTGGCCGGGAAGCGCCCGAGTTCCCCATTTCGACAGTCGCGTTCGGTGAACGCCCGGACGTCGTCGGGGTAGCGCCACGGAGCGTTGAGCAGAAAGGGGACTGGATGCCAACTGTGCGCTTTCAGCACGGCGGGCGTCGCATGGTCGCCGGTCACCATGAGAACATCCGGTTTCATAGCCCGGACGGCCGGGATAGCCGCATCCAATTCTTCCAGGCGCACAACCTTTCCCGCAAAGTCTCCATCCTCCCCCGCCGAATCGGCCCACTTGTAATGGAGGTAGATGAAATCGTAGTCCTGCCAGATCTTCCTGGTGACTTCCAACTCGTCCGAGAACGTTTTGCCACCTTCGAACACGTCCATGCCGGCCAGCTTCGCCAGTCCACGGTACATCGGATACACCGCCACCGCGGCGGTGCGCAAGCGGTACACCTCATGCATCGGCGGAATCGGCGGCTTGTTGGCGAACCCGCGCAGCATCACCATATTGGCGGGCCGCTTGTCCTTGAGCACAGCCCTGGCCTGGGCGATGAAATGGTTGGCCAGGCGCGCTGCCTGCTGCGCTTCGGGCCGGCGGGCTGCGACCTCAAACGGGACCACTCCCTCCCGCTGGGGGTCGGTTTCGGTGAGACCTTCCGCCAGCCCGGGACCCCGCAGCACCAGCGCAAAGCGGTAGCCCTCCACCGGTTCGATGAACGTCTCCACCCCGTCCAGGCGCACCTTCGCTCGCAACTCAGCACACAGCTCAACATTCAGCGCGGTGGGGATGCGCCCGGCCCGCCGGTCGGTGATGCGCCCGGCCTCATCCACGGTGCAGAAATTTCCCCGGGCTGCCAGATCTCCCGGCTGAAGATCGAAGTCTATGCCCAGCGCCTCCAGCACCCCCCGCCCGATATCGAATACGAGAGGGTCGTAACCGAACAGCGCAAGATGCCCCGGACCACTGCCGGGGGTCAGCCCGGCGGGAACGTGCTGGATCAATCCCGTGATGCTCTCGGCCGCCAACTGGTGGAGATTGGGGAGGTGGGCAGTTTCGAGTTCCGAAAGGCCGTCCGGCCCCGGCAGGCCCCCCAAGCCATCGGCGACCAGCATGACGATCTTGCTCGGGGTCTCGACCGACAACTCTCGCATCAGTTCCAGGTTTGCCATCTTCGCTCCTCGGACTATGTTGGTTACCCATCCATCAATGCGGCGACCCCCGGAAGCACCCGGCCCTCCAGGAACTCCAAGGTGGCGCCGCCACCGGTGGATACGTAGCTGATGCGGTCAGCGACGCCCATCTCCTCCACCGCCTGGGTGGTCTCGCCCCCACCCACGATGGTAGTGGCGGAGGTAGCGCCCATCGCTTCGGCCAGCGACCGGGTACCGGCGGCGAAGGCCGGCCACTCAAATACGCCCATCGGCCCATTCCAGATCACGAGTTTGGCCGCTCGCACTGCAGCGCCATACATCGTCTGGGACTGGGGGCCGATGTCCAGGATCGCCCAGCCGACGGGCACCTTGTCCACCGGCACTATGGCACATTCGGCATCTCGCTCAAAACGGGCCGCGACCACGGCGTCCACCGGCAGCAGCACCCTCACATCCAACTCTTTGGCGCGGTCCAGCGCCCGGCGGGCGTGGCCCGGGTCGCCCGAGTCGACGCGAGATCCGCCCACGTCTCTGCCCTGGGCCACCAGGAACGCGTTGGCCATGCCCCCCCCGATGACCAATGTGTCCACTTTGGCCAGCAGGTTTTCCACCACTCTGATCTTGTCGCTCACCTTGGCGCCACCCAGGACGGCGACAAAGGGCCTTTGCGGCCGATCGAGGGCACCTCCGATGAACGCCAGTTCTTTTTCTAACAGCAACCCCGCCACTGCGGGGAGAAACGCCGCCACCCCTGAGGTGGAGGCATGCGCCCGGTGCGCCGTGCCAAACGCATCGTTCACAAAGATATCACCGAGTCGAGCGAGCTGCCGGGCAAATGCGGTGTCATTCCGCTCTTCCTCCGGGTGAAAACGGAGGTTCTCGAGCAGCAGTACCCCCCCGGAGGGAAGCGCGGCTGCCGCAGCCTCCGCATCGCCGCCCACGCAGTCGTCCGCCGTCACAACCGCCGCACCCAACAGCGCGGCCAGGCGGCGTGCGACCGGAGCGAGCCGTAGCGCTTCCACCACCCGGCCGTCAGGACGTCCCAGGTGCGAGCACAGGACGATCCGGGCGCTTTGCTCCTGCAGCAACCTGATGGTGGGCAGGACGGCCCGAATGCGCGTGTCATCGGCCACCTCGCCCGTCGCCTTATCGAGCGGCACATTGAAATCGACGCGGACCAGGATCCGCTTGCTGCGGACATCGACGTCGCGGATGGATTGCTTCGCCATTGGTTCAACGCTCCCGTTCGACCGCGAAGGAGATCACGTCTCGCAGACCCGCCGCTGCCGCGTTTTCGAGACCCAACCCCGCCAGCCCTCCGATGCTCATCCCAGCATAATGTCGCGCCGCCGCCTCGGCAGCCTCTCTCGCCCCAGCCTCGTCGAACAACTCCAGCACCCTGGCCACATCCTGCTGGCACAGTTCAGGTTGGGCGTAGATCTCAGCGAGCCGGGCACGGACCCTGGGGCCGGCTTTGGTCGACGCGTACACTGCGGGAAACGCCTTCTTGCGGCTCAGGATGTCATCGGCCACCGGTTTGCCGGTGGTCCCGCTGGCCCCCCAAACGCCGAGCACATCGTCCTTGATTTGAAACGCCAAACCGAGGTTCCGTCCGATTTCACTGAAGTGGCCGGCCACCGCCGGCTCGTACCCGCCCCCCAGGAAGGCGCCGAAGTAGCAGGCGCATGCCATGAGCGCGGCAGTCTTCCCATCGATCATCTCCAGGTACTGGTCAAGCGTCACTTCAGGACGCTGCTGGAAGTCCATGTCCAAGTACTGCCCTTCGCACAGGCGGAGGCAGGTCTCATCCAACCTGACGGCCAGATGGACCACGTGGTCCGCAGGCACCGCATGGGCGCTCAAGCGAAGCAGCGCCATCCGCGCCAGGGAGAACAGGCTGTCGCCCACGTTGATCGCCTGGGGTTTGCCCCACAGGCTCCACACCGTGGGGCGGTGCCTCCGGCTGACGCTGTCATCCTGGACGTCGTCGTGGACCAACGAGAAATTGTGGACCAGCTCCAGAGCGGCGGCCGCGGGCAGCACGCGTTCCACGGTTCCGCCCACTGCTTCGGAGGACAACAGGCAGAGGGTGGACCGCAGGCCCTTGCCGCCATCACCGGCCGCGGTGGCGCCGTGTTGGTCCACCCAACCAAGGTGATACCGCGCCATTTGATAGAAAGGCGAGACCAGCGCCGCGAAGACCTGCCGCATCTCGATCTGGACCGGCGCCGTGAAGCGATCGAGGACGGCAGGAGGACTGGCGGTCATCGCCGGAACTCGCGGCATGGCGCACATGGCATCTGGGACTCGACGGCCCAGTTAGCGGCTAACTCGCCGGAGCCGGCCGACTGGGAACCGCTTCGATTTTTTCGATCTTATTGACCCGTCGCTCATGCCGGCCGCCCTCAAATGAGGCGGTCAGGTACGTCTTGACGATGTCCCGGGCCAGGCCTGGCCCGACGATCCGTTCCCCCAAGCACAACACCTGAGCGTCCAGGTGTTCCCGCGCCTGATGCGCGGTGAAAGTATCGTTAGCCACCACCGCCCGCACACCAGGGGTCTTATTTGCAGCCACCGCCATCCCGGCGCCGGTGCCGCACACCAGGATCGCCCGCTCGAAACGCCCGGCCGCCACCGCTTCAGACACGGCATGGGCGATATCTGGATAGTCCACCGACTCCGCGCTGTGACAGCCGAAATCGTGGTATTCATACCCGAGTTCGGAGAGAGCATCAAGGAGTGCCCGTTTCAGGGAGAACCCGGCCTGGTCGCTTCCGATTGCGATGACCATTACCAATGCTCCTTCCTGACAACTACGTTTCGTGCGCCCACCATCATCAAAACCGGTCCGGCGGCACTACGCCCTCGCGCCCAGCGGTCCGAAGGCCCGTGCCAACGCCTCTCTCGTAACGGCGCCCTCACGCAGCACCAACGGCCGGGCGCCGCTCAGGTCCAGTACCGTAGAGTCCTTCCCCACGGAGCAAGGGCCGCCATCGATAACCAACCCCGCGAGTGAGCCCAATTGAGCGACCGCCCCAGCAGCCGTCGTGGGGCTGGGATGACCGGAGCGGTTGGCGCTGGTAGCCGCCAGCGGACGGCCGAACTGCTTGATCAATTCCAGGGCCACCGGGTGATCAGGCACGCGCACCCCCACAGTAGCACCTCCGGCCCGTACGCTCAAGGGACACCGGGGCCCGGCCCGGAGCACCAGGGTGAGGCCCCCCGGCATGAACCGCCGGGCGGCCTCCAACACGTCCGGTGCAACCATGGCCACCTGTTCGATCGCGTCAGCGCTGCCCAACAGCAGTTGCAGCGGCTTGCCGTCGTCGCGCCCCTTGGCGGCATACAAATCCTGGACCGCCGATTCCGACCAGGGGTCAGCGCCGATCCCATACACCGTTTCGGTGGGGAACACCACCACCCCACCTGAACGCAGTATCAGCACCGCTTGAGCGAGGGCTCCGGGGGAGGGTTCCACCACCGGGGGAAGGGGCTGATCCATCAACAACACGCGCTGCCTTTCTTCTATCGTTCGACGCCCGCCAGTATAGCATCGGGGAGGCCCACCCATTTTTTTGTGGGTTCGCTGCCTCGCCAAGATCCTCGGCACCGGCCTGATCTTGCCTCTGCCAACACCATGGGTTGTGTCCGCTGAACTCTCGACACCGGCCATGAGTTTTCCAGCCGGCGAAACCCATCATCCCAGACCTAATTTCGAACGATTGTTCCGATTGACAGGCGCGCTCGATGCCCTGAGAATACCTGCTATGGGGGAAAAAATGGGAAATCTTAAAACATATAACGCATAGTCTGGGGGCATCCACCTAGATTTCTTGCAATGGTTCTGAAGGCGAGGGTTTCGAACGTGACGGAGAGCCGGTTCAGAGGCGAGTACCCCTACAACTTGGACGACCGCGGCCGGTTGGTGGTCCCCGCCCGTTTTCGAGACGCCTTTCATGCCGGGGCCGTGGTGGTGATGTGGTTCAATCCCTCCCTCGCACTGTTCACCCAGGAGGGCCTAGACAATCACGTCGCCGCGGCGATGGCGAAAGCAACCAACACCATGGATCGCCTTGAAATCGAGGAATTCTTCAACAGCCAGTCCTACGACGTCGAGCTCGACAAGCAGGGACGGATTCTCTTGACCAGTGAGATGAAGAGCCACGCCGAGATCCAGCAGGCGGTGATGCTGACCGGGAACGGCAGTCACATCCGCATCTGGAGCCCCGTGATGTGGGCCATGCAACGCCCTCAACTCCGCACCCGGGTCCCCGAAATCCTGGGACGGTCACAGTGACGAACATGGCAGCAGAACCCGTGGCCCCGCACCTGCGCCATTTCCCGGTGCTGCTCGCCGAGGTGGTCGCGGCCCTGGTGAAGGGGCCGGAGGGAGCGTTCATCGACTGCACCGTGGGCGCGGGGGGCCACGCCGCGGCGATCTTGGCGGCGGCCGGTCCGGACGCCACCCTCGCCGGACTCGACGCCGACCAACGGGCGCTGGAGATTGCTCGCGACGTGCTTCGGCACTTCGGAGCGTCGGTCCAGTTGGTTCACCGCAACTTTCGACACCTTGCTCAAGTTGCCGTGACGCTGGGGATCCGGCAGGCCCACGGCATCCTGATTGACCTGGGTCTTTCGACCATGCAGTTGGCCCATCACGGCAGGGGATTCAGCCTGCACGATGCCCAATCGCTCGATATGCGGTTCGATGAAGATGGCGACGGCACCCCGGCATCGGTGGTCGTCAACGAATGGCCCGAGGAGGCGCTGGCGGATGTCATCTACCGCTACGGCGAAGAGCCCGCGGCCCGCCGGATCGCCAGGGCCATCGCCGCCCATCGCCCCATCACCAGCGCCGCACATTTGGCGGCTATCACCGCCGCCGCTGCGGGCAAACGCGGCCGCATCCACCCCGCCACACGCACGCTTCAAGCGATCCGGATCGAGGTGAATCAGGAGTTAGCCGTCCTGACTGAGGTTCTGCCGGTGGCGGTTTCGCTGTTGCGGCCCGGTGGCCGGCTTGCGGTCATCAGCTTCCACAGCCTTGAGGACCGGATCGTGAAGACCTACTTCCAGGCCGAATCCCGTGACTGCGTCTGCCCCCCGGGACTGCCGGTGTGTGCTTGCGGCCATACCGCCCAGGTCCGCCTGGTTGGTCGCAAGGCGGTCCGGCCCGGCGATGTCGAAGTGCGGCAGAACGCTGCCAGCAGGAGCGCCAAGTTGAGAGTGGTCGAGCGGCTGTGACCGCTCATGCTGCGGAGGAGTGCCCATGAACCAACTTACCGCCATCGGAACCCACGCACCCGGTTTTCGCATCCCTGGGATCGGGGCCTTGCTGCTGGCCTGCGGCACATTGTTCCTGGCGGGCACAACGCTGTTGCTGGCTGAGGCCAGCATGGCGGCCGCCGAGGGCTACCGAGTCGAACGGCTGGAGCAACAGAAGACCACGCTCCACCGGCAGATCGCCCAACTCCAGGCCGAAGTCGGCGGGCTTCGGTCGCTCGAACGCATCGAGGGCCGGGCTCGAAACGAGATGAAGATGGTCACCCCGGATCGCTACTTGTATGTGACCGTAGACCGCCTGCCCGAGACGCCAACCCCCCTGTTGCAGAAGAGCTTGAAGCCGCCGGAAGAGGTGGCGCCACCCCGGCAGAAGTCGTGGTGGGAATCGTTGACCATGGACTTGTTCCGTCGATAGGAGCCCGCATGAATCCTCCCAATGGCATCAGCCCAATCCGGTTCAGCTTTATCCTGATCCTTCTCGCGGGATGCTCGCTCGCACTGGTCGGGCGCATCGGATTTCTGCAGATCGTCCAATACCAGGACTTTGCCCAGCAGGCGGACGGGAACCACTGGGCTAAACAGACGGTACAGGCCCACCGTGGCGCCATCTTGGACCGGGACGGCAACCCCCTCGCCGTGTCCACCAGCCGGTGGGAGGTGTCAATCGACCCCTCCAAACTGAAATCCCCGCTGCTCAGGGAGCGCGCCATCGCAGCGGTGGCGGCTGCGATGGGGGTTTCACCGTTGGAGGTCGAAGGCAAGCTTCTGATGCAGCCTGCGCCGGCAGTGGCTCGGATCCAGTCGGCCCAGGATGTTCCGCTGCCGGTAACCGGGCTCACCGCCAGCGCAGGCCCCGTGGTTATCAGCGGAACCCTTGATTATCAACAGGGGAAATCCCTCGCTGCAAAGGGCATCCCCGGCATCATCATCCAGGAGCGATCAGACCGCAACTATCCCGAGGGCGGCCTGGCTTCGCAACTGCTGGGTCTGCTGGGGAGAGACCAGTCCGGACTCAGTGGCACCGAGATGGATTACGATCGGGAACTGGCCGGCGCCCCCGGGACGCTGGTGTACGAACGCGATAGCCTGGGCAATCCCATCCCCCTTGGCTTCCGGTCCGAGGTGCAGTCCAAGCCGGGCGGCGATCTGGTCCTGACGGTCGACCGGTTCGTCCAGCGTACTATTGAGCGAGAGTTGCAGGCGGCGATGGAGCGGCACAAGGCTACCGGCGGTACCATTATCGTGATGGAGCCCAACACCGGCGCAATTCTCGGCATGGCCAGCCGGCCAACGTTCGACCTGCGCAATCCGAACCTGTCCGACCCCAAGTCCGTCGACCTGATGCGCAACCGGGCCATCACCGACCTCTACGAACCAGGTTCGACCTTCAAGGTACTGACCATGGCCATGGCGATAAATGAAGGCCTCGTCACTCCCGAGACGACCTACATGGATAGCGGTCCCGTAACCAAATACGGCATACCGCTGGAGACCTGGGACTTCCGCCACCATGGCACCCAGACGATGAATCAGCTCCTGATGACCAGCAACAACGTGGGTGCGGTTTGGGTGGGAGAGAAAGTCGGCGTCAAACGGTTTTACGAGTATGCGAACAAGTTTGGCATCGGACAACCGACCAGCCTTGGTTTGTCGGGTGAGGCCGCGGGCCAGTTGAGGACACCCTCCGACAAAGACAATTGGTGGCCCATCGACCTCGCTACGAACACCTTCGGCCAAGGGCTGAGCGTGACCCCATTGCAGATGGTGACGGCCGTCAGTTCCGTCATCAACGGCGGCACGCTGATGCGACCCTACCTGGTGCAGCGGATCGAAACCCCTGACGCCACGCGAACCTTCCAACCCACACCGGTACGCCGGGTCATCTCCGAGGAGGCGTCCCGCACCATGCGCACTATGATGAACATGATAGCCGAACAGGGGGGGACCACCTCCTATGCGGTCCCAGGTTTCCGTATCGGCGTCAAAACGGGGACAGCTACCATTCCGGGGGAGGGGGGCTACAAAACGGATTCCACCATCGCTTCGATCGTCGGTTTCGCTCCTTACGAAACGCCACGGGCCGTGGTCCTGGTGAAACTGGACGCCCCGAAGGATTCGCCGTGGGGCAGCGTGGTAGCGGGACCCATGTTCAGCAACGTGGTCCGCGAACTGATGGTCTACTGGCGCATCGCACCCACGGCCAGCGCCATGGTTAGCAGCCGGCGTCAATAGGCATCGACGATGTTGACCGCGGCCGGCGTCGCCTTAGCCTTGGGGTCCACGGTATTGGGCCCGGCAATTGGCTTCCCTCAAGCACTGAGGTTCTCCCGGGTCGTGGTCGATTCCAGGGAGGCGGCTCCCGGCGTCCTTTTTGTGGCTCTGCCGGGAGCGCGCACCGACGGCCATCGTTTCATTGCAGATGCCATCGCCCGGGGGGCGACCGGTATCTTGGCCAGGGACTGGCCGTCCGACGTGCCCCTCGAACACCGGACGGCGGTCCTTTTCCCCGTTGGCGATCCCCTGGCGGCGTTGCAACAGCTGGCGCGGCGACACCGCGATGAATCAGCGCTCCGATTGATCGCCGTCACCGGCAGTGTCGGCAAAACCTCGACCAAAGATGCCGTGGCTGGGGTGCTGGGCCGCCGCTACCGTGTATTGAAAAGCGACGGCAACCGCAACACCGAGATCGGCCTGCCGTTGACACTGCTGGAGATCGAAGCCGAACACGAGCGCGCCGTGCTTGAAATGGGGATGTACCAGATCGGAGACATCGCCCAATTGTGCGGTATCGCCCACCCCCAGGTTGGTGTGGTAACCAACGTCGGACCGACCCATCTGGCCCGCCTCGGCTCCATCGAGCGCATCGCGGCGGCCAAGGCGGAAATGGTGGAGTGCCTCCCTTCCGACGGCACTGCCGTGCTCAACATCGACGACCCCGTGGTTGCCCGGTTCAGCGAACGCACCGCTGCCTCGGTCGTGACCTACGGCCTCGCGGCCACGGCCCATTGCCGGGCCACCGGAATCGAGTCCGCTGGACTGGATGGCCTCCGCTTCACCCTGTCCTGGAGAGGCGAGACGATCGCGGTGCAGACACCGCTCCAAGGCAGACACCACGTCTGGACTGCGCTGGCCGCCGCGGCCGTGGGCTTCGGTGAGGGGCTTTCGGTGGCCGAGGTCGCCTCGGGGCTGAAGGGACTGACGTCCGTCAACCGGCTCCGGGTACGGCGGGGCATGAACGGAGCGGCACTGCTGGACGACTCCTACAACGCCAGTCCGGCGTCCATGAAGGCGGCCCTCGACCTCCTTTCGGAAACCCCCGGCCGGCACATCGCCGTGCTGGGCGACATGCTCGAACTGGGGTCCGAGGAAGAGCCAGGGCATCGCGAGGTCGGCCGGCATGCGGCGCGGCGGGCCGATTGTCTGGTGGCCGTCGGTGAACGGGCGGCGTGGATCGCCGAGGCCGCACGAGCAGCCGGGATGACGTGCGTTCGCCACTTCCTGAGCCGCAACGAGGCTCGAGCCTCCCTGCGGTCCCGGCTGGGCCCCCGTCAACACGTATTGATCAAGGGTTCCCGCGGCATGGCCCTGGACCTGCTGGCCGACGACTTGAGCGAGGCCTGATGGAGTACTCCCTGATGGTCTCGGCGGTGGCCTTTCTGCTTGCGGTAACGCTGGGACCAGCGGTCATCCGCTACCTGAGGGCCCGCAAGCTGGGCAAGAGCATCCGAGAATTGGGTCCGGAGAGCCACGCCGTCAAAACCGGGACGCCCACCATGGGCGGCATCATCATCATTGCACCCACCATCGTGGCCACGCTCCTGCTCAATTTCTCCGGGCGGTCGATGCTGGTGCCGCTGATCACGTTGGGCATCCACGGTTTGTTGGGGATGGCCGACGATTTCCAGAGTCTGGTGGGTTCCCGAGGCAACGGGTTCTCCACACGGGTCAAGCTCGTCATCCTGGTGGCGGCAGCGACAGGAATCGCGCTCATCCTCTACTACGTGCTGCGGCTCGAAAGCGTGTACCTGCCATTTGTCGGCAAGATCCCCATTGGGCTGTGGTACATCCCGATCGCGATTATCACCATCGTGGGGACCGCCAACGCGGTGAACTTGACCGATGGCCTGGACACCCTGGCCGGAGGGACAGCGGCCATGGCCTTCGGCGCCTACGGGATCGTGGCGTTCCTGCAGGAACAGAGCCTGCTGGCCACCTTCTGCTTCACCATCGTAGGCGCCACCCTGGGGTTTCTCTGGTTCAACGCCCATCCTGCCCAGGTGTTCATGGGCGATACCGGGTCGCTGGCGCTCGGCGCCACGCTGGCCGTGGTCGCCATGATGACCGGCCACTGGATGCTGTTGCCGCTCATCGGAGCGGTGTTCGTGGTTGAGGCGCTCTCCGTCCTGCTCCAAGTCGCCTACTTCAAGCTGTCCGGGGGCCGCCGGCTGCTCAAGATGAGCCCGCTGCATCACCACTTTGAACTGTCGGGTTGGTCGGAGCCACAGGTGACCATGAGGTTCTGGCTCGCCGGGTTCGTCGCAGCCATGCTCGGCGTGGCCTTGGCGTTGGCATGACCGGCTCCGGCGGCCTGCGCGGGAAGCGGGTCACGGTGGTTGGCCTCGGCATCGAAGGGGTTGCCCTGACCCGCTACCTGACTGCCCAGGGCGCCTCGGTGACCGTTACCGACGCGAAGCCGGCGGCCAGCCTCACCGAGCGATTGGCCCAGATCGAAGGGTTGCCCGTGACGTTATCGCTGGGTGCGAACCGGCCGGAGGATTGCGCCGAAGCGGACCTCGTGTTCGTGAGCCAGGGTGTCCCCCTAGACCTCCCGGCGCTCCAGGCGGCGCGGGAGCGGCACACCCCGCTGGGTTCCGCAACCCAGCTCTTCATGGAACGCTGCCGTGCCCCCATCGCAGGCGTGACAGGGAGCGCGGGGAAGACCACCACCACCTCGCTGCTCGGCGCCATGTTCGAGGCCGCCGGACAGCGGGTTCACGTAGGCGGCAACATCGGGGTGGTGCTGCTTGACCGTCTGGACACCATCACCAGCGAGGACTGGGTGGTGCTGGAGATGAGCCACACTCAACTGGAGTTGACCAACCGAAGCCCTCACATCGCCCTGGTCACCAACATCTCACCCAGCCACGCCGACCACTATCCGGCCATGGATGATTACATCGCCCTGAAGCGGCGCATTTACGAATTCCAGTGCAGCCAGGACTTCCTGGTGCTGAACTGGGACGACCCGGTGACCAGGGAAATGGCCGCCACGGCGGTTGCCAAACCGGTGTTTTTCAGCACCGCAGCGTCCCTCCCCGGCGATGCCGCATTCGTAGCGGAGGGTAGGTTGGTGGTGCGCTGGCAGGGGGCAACCCAAGACGTCATCCCTGTGGAGTCTATCCCCCTGATGGGAGCCCACAACAGAGCCAATGTCCTGGCCGCCTGCGCCGCGGCGACGGCCACCGGCATCCCCTTCGAAGCCCAGCGGCGGGCGGTGGAGGGCTTCCGGGGTGTCGAGCACCGGCTGGAGTGGGTCCGGGCCCTGAACCAGGTCGATTACTACAACGACAGCATCGCAACCACGCCGGAGCGGACCATCGCCGGACTGCGCTGCTTCAACCGGCCCATCGTGCTGCTGGCCGGGGGCCGGGAGAAGCACCTTCCGCTGGACGGCTGGGCCTCCGAAGTCGCCGCACGCTGCCGGGCCGTGGTGTGTTTCGGAGAGGCGGGCCCAATGTTGCAGCGGGCACTGGAGCAGAACGCCGGGGCGCCAGACCACGTGTATCAGGCGGAACTCCCTGAAGCGGTTGCGGCGGCAGCCCGGCTCGCTTACCCAGGCGACATCGTCTTGCTCTCTCCCGCCTGCACCAGCTTTGACCGGTACCCCAATTTTGAGGCGCGTGGCAGGCACTTTAAAGCACTGGTCAACGACCTGACCGAGGAACTGCACCCCAGGAGGCGGAAGTCATGACCGTACGAACTCCCCAGACACGGCAAGCTCCGAAGCCTCCCGACTACGTGCTCCTGGTATTCGTGGGGGGGCTGATCCTGTTGGGCCTGCATGTGGTTTACAGTGCGACTTTCGCCCTTGCGATCACGGAGTACGACAGCGTGGTCTACTTCCTGGTGCGGCAGGCCATCTGGGCGGCCGTGGGAGCAGTGCTGCTGCTGATCTGCCTGAGGATCAACTACCATTTCTGGGGCGCCCTGAGCCCATTTTTTGTGATCCTGGCTGCGGTGATGCTCGTGCTGGTCTTGGTCCCTGCCCTGGGGGTGGACCAGTACGGCGCCCAACGGTGGCTCCGGCTGGGTCCGCTGCCGCCGGTTCAGCCGAGCGAGTTCGTCAAGCTTGGCGTGATCCTCGGACTCGCCACCTGGCTCTCGGGCCCGGGCGACCGGGCGAAACATTTCAAGACGGGCATGCTTCCGGTTCTGGCGTTCATTCTCGTATTCGGGTTCCTTATCATGAAGCAGCCCGACATGGGAACGGCGCTCGTGATGGTCCTGATCGCCCTCACCATGTACTTTCTGGCGGGCGCGGACCTGGTCGCGCTTGGCTCGATGGTCGTGGCAGGCTTTGGTGCGGGTATGGCCCTCATCATGGCGGCCGGGTACCGCTCCGAACGGCTGCAATCGTATATTGACCCCTGGAAGGACCCGTCGGGCCTCGGGTTCCATATCATCCAGCTGCTGATTGCCCTGGGCAGCGGAGGGTTGTTTGGGCTCGGGGTCGGAGCCAGCCGCCAGAAGTTCTTCTATGTCCCGGGCGCCCACACCGACGGCATCTTCGCGATTATCGGGGAGGAACTGGGGTTCGTGGGGTGCCTGGCGGTCATCCTGCTGTTCGCCGGGGTGGTCTACCGCGGCGCTCGCATCATGCAGGACGCTCCCGATCGGTTCGGCTCACTGCTGGCTGCGGGCATCGTGAGCTGGATCGCGTTCCAAGCCCTCATCAACATCGGGGGCATCACCCGCTCCATCCCCCTCACAGGAATCCCGCTCCCCTTCATTTCCTACGGCGGATCGTCCCTCGCCGCCACCATGGCGGCGATTGGGATACTCCTGAACATTTCCCGTTACCGGCAGACCCACGCGGCTGCGGTGCGACCGGTAGCCCGTCACGTCCCGCCCTCATGGATGGAACGAGTCTGACTTGACATGAAGCTGGTGGTTAGCGGAGGCGGAACCGGAGGGCACGTGTATCCCGCGCTCGCGGTGATAGACGCTTTACAGCAAGCGCCCTTCTCCATCGACAAGGCCGATATCCTCTACGTGGGGACCGCAGAACGTGCCGAGGCGCGGCTGGCGCCTCAGGCCGGTCTGGCGTTCTACGCCATCGCGGCAGGCGCAATCCGGGGCCGGGGCCCGATCGAACTGATCCGAAGCACCCTCAACGTGCTGCGAGGGGTTGCCGAGGCGTGGGTGCTGCTTCAGCACATCAAGCCGGCCGCAGTGTTCGTCACCGGAGGTTACGTCTGCTTCCCCGTGGCCCTGGCCGCGTGGCTGCGCAGGATCCCGATCGTCCTCTATCTGCCGGACATCGATCCGGGACTGGCGGTGCGGGCACTCGCCCGGCTGGCCACCAACATCGCCGTCTCCGCGCCGCCAAGCGTTGCCCAGTTCCCGCCCGGCAGCACCATCGTGACCGGGTATCCGGTCCGGCCGGAGTTCGTGCCCACCCCACGCGACGTGGCCTGCTCAAGGTGGGGGTTGGACCCGTCTGATTCAGTCTTGCTAGTGCTGGGCGGCAGCCTGGGCGCCCGGTCGATCAATCGCCGGATAGCCGAGAGCATCGAACTGCTGCTGGGCAGATGCCAGGTCATCCACATCTGCGGCGAGCAGGACGCCGCTGCGTTGGAGGCCCGGCGCAAAGAACTACCCGATCTGTTGCAATTGCGCTACCTGCTGTTCCCCTACCTGCATGAAGGTGTTCGGGACGCCATGGCGGCTGCCGATCTGGCGGTTTCCCGTTCCGGTGCCTCCGTTATCGGTGAATTCACGGTGATGGGGGTGCCTTCGATCCTTGTCCCCTACCCCCACGCCGGTGACCATCAACTCCGCAACGCCCAATACTTAGCCCAAAACGGCGCAGCAGAAGTGCTGCCGGAGACATCGCTGCCCGACCTCATACCAACCGTCCTCGCGCTGATGCGCGACCGTGACAAGCTGACCGGAATGGCAGCAGCGGCGCGGAGTTTGGCCCGGCCCGAGTCGGCACGGCAAGTCGCTGCGCTCATCACCCGGGTTTCCGGCTTTCCTAAACCTCAAACGCTTTCCCCTGGGCAGGTCTAATTATGCAGGTTCCGATGCGAGTCCACTTCATCGGGATCGGTGGGATCGGGATGAGCGCGCTCGCCCATCTCCTTTTGAACGAGGGATGCCAGGTCTCGGGTTCGGACCTCCAGGAAAGCGCGATCACCCGCGAACTGGCCCTGAAAGGCGCCACCGTGCATCGCGGCCATGAACCGGCTCACGTTGGCGACGCCGAACTCGTGGTGATCACTTCGGCGGCGAACCAGGATAACCCGGAGGTCGCGGCGGCGCTGGCGCGGGGCGTCCGCATCATCAAACGGGCCGAACTGCTGGGCCGGTTGATGCGGGGCAAACGCGGCGTGGGGGTGGCAGGGTCCCACGGCAAGACCACCACCACCGCCATGCTCGCTTGCGCGTTAGTTGAGGGTGGGTTCGACCCCACGGTGGTGGTGGGCGGCGAGGTTCCTGAATTGGGGGGCAATGCCCGCAGTGGCAGGGGCGCCTTTTTCGTGGCCGAGGCCGACGAGTTCGACGCGTCCTTCCTTCAACTCCACCCCGAGGTCGCGGTGGTCACCAATATCGAGGCCGAACACCTGGACTATTACGGTGACCTTGCTCACGTCGTGAAGGCCTTCGGCATGTTCCTCCAGGGGGTCCCCGTCCACGGACACATCGTCTTCTGCCTTGACGACCCCATCTTGGCGAGTCTACAATCAGACCGAAACGGGTGGATTCGCGCTAAGCTAAACGACACAGAACAAGCGTCGCTTGGAGCCTTGCTCTCGGGTGCAGTGCAGGTGGAATCCAGGATCAGTTTCGGGTTCCATCCAGGCGCTCGTTGGCGGGCAGAACAGGTGCGTCCCAACACCCAAGGAGGCTCCGACTTCACGGTCATGGATGGTGGGGCGCCGGCGGGAGAGTTCAGCCTGCGGATTCCCGGACGCCATAACGTGAGCAATGCGCTGGGTGTCATCGCTGCCGCCCGGTCGATTGGGGTTGAGCTTGGGGTGTTGCAGCGGATGCTGAGCGAGTTCGGAGGCGTCAAACGGAGATTTCAGTTGCTGGGTGAGGCGATGGGCGTGACCGTCATCGACGACTACGCCCACCACCCCTCCGAAGTACGCGCCACTCTGGCCGCGGCCCGCGGCCGTTTCGGCACGCGCCTAGTGCGGTGTGTGTTCCAACCCCACACCTACAGCCGCACCAAACTGCTGGAAGCCGAGTACCGGACCGCCTTTCGTGACGCAGACGCGGTCAGCATCACGGAAGTCTATGCGGCAAGGGAGGAGAACACCTGGGGCGCCAGTGGCGCCGCCCTCGCCAATTCCCTGGAGCACCCCTTGGTGACCTTTACCCCCGGACTCGATGAGGCGGTCGCCCATGAGACCCGGTCACTGCGGCCCGGCGATGTCCTAGTGGTGATGGGCGCCGGCGACGTGTACCAGGTTGGCGAGCGGGTGCTCGGGGAACTGAGGGGACGGTGACCGCCACGCATCCCGGCAGGGGCGTTGCTGGACTGGAGCGGGCGTTCCCCATCCGGCGGGACGAACCGATGTCCCGCCATACCAGTTTTCGGATCGGCGGCCCCGCAGAAGTATTTGTGCGCGTTGACTCCCGAGAGACGCTGAGGACGGCAGCCGCAATCGCCGCAGAGGCTTCGCTGGATGTCCTGTACGTTGGCGGCGGCAGCAATCTCCTCGTCTCCGACGCCGGTGCTGGCGGGCTGGTCGTCGAGACCTGGACCAATCGGGACCCCTTCGAAGGGGTCGACCTGGCGCCCGGAGGCGACGGTACCGTGTCGTTGTGGGTGTTCAGCGGCGTTCCGCTGCCGAGACTGGCCACAATGGCGGCGCGCCGGGGTCTGAGCGGCATGGAATGGGCCGCCGGAATCCCGGGCACCGTCGGCGGCGGCGTGGTGAACAACGCCGGGGCCCATGGCTCCAGCATGGCCGAGGCCGTGTCAGCCGTCTCAGTGTGGACTCCGCAGGGCGACCGGGAGTTGCGGGCAGGCGAACTTGGGTACGGTTATCGGACCAGCCGGTTCAGAACCGGAGGATTCGACCCGTCCACCGTGGTGCTGGCCGCCCGCCTCGTATTTCGACCGGACGAACCAGCCGCCATCGAGGGCCGCATCGCCGAGTACACCGCATACCGCCGGGCCACCCAACCCAGCCAGCGCAGCGTCGGCTCGATCTTCAAGAACCCCCCGGGAGCCTCGGCCGGGCGCCTGCTGGAGGAGGCGGGAATGAAGGGAACCCGCATCGGCGACGCCGAGATCTCACCGAAGCACGCCAATTTTATTGTCAATCGTGGCCACGCTCGGGCGGCCGAGGTGCTCGAACTCATCAACCTCACCCAACAGCGGGTCTTGGCGGAGTTCGGCATCCGGCTCGAATTGGAGATTCAACCGGTGGGGAAGGGATTCTAGGAGGCTGTCTTGGCTCGACTCAAGGTCGGGGTGCTGTTCGGCGGGCAATCGGTGGAGCACGAAGTTTCGCTGATCTCTGCGGGCTCCATCCTCAACGCCCTCGACACCGCTAAATACGAGGTGGTTCCCCTTGCCATCACCAAAGACGGCAGATGGCTGGCGAGCCGGGATGCCGCCGCACTGCTGCCCTCAGGTGGTCCGAGTTTCGGCTCAACCGGGCTCGAGCTGCCCGGGCCGAAAGCGGTTGCGGCGACAAACCAGCCACGAGGGCTGCTGCCCGCCCTAGATGTGGTGTTCCCCGTGGTGCATGGCACGAACGGGGAGGATGGCACATTGCAGGGACTGCTGGAACTGGCGGGAGTCCCCTACGTGGGAGCCGGCGTGGCGGCGAGCGCGGTGGGCATGGACAAGGCCCTCATGAAGAGCCTGTTCCGCGACGCTGGTATCCCCATCGCCCGGCACGAGGTGGTGTTGAGAGCAGACTTTGAGGCCGCCGCTGCCGAAACCGCCCTGCGCATCCGTGGCGGCATCGGACTGCCCTGCTTCGTGAAACCTGCCAATGGCGGCAGCAGCGTGGGCGTCAGCCACGCACGGACCAGCGCCGCACTTCTGGAATCACTCGGGTTGGCGTTCCGGCTGGACCGCAAGGTGCTGGTGGAAGAGGCGATCACAGGCAGGGAGTTGGAGTGCAGCGTCCTGGGCAACGACCGGCCCGAGGCTTCGGCCGTGGGCGAGATCATTACGAGCCACGATTTTTACGACTACGACGCCAAGTACCGCGACAACTCCACCCGGCTGGAGGTACCCGCGGCCGTTCCGGCAGAGGTGGCCAACCGGGTCCGGGAGCTCGCGGTCCGGGCGTTCCAGGCCATCGACTGCGCCGGAATGGCCCGGGTCGACTGTTTCTACCGGTCCTCCGATGGCGCGGTGCTGGTCAACGAGATCAACACGATCCCGGGATTCACTCCCATGAGCATGTACCCACGGATGTGGGAGGCGGCGGGCCTGCCCTACCCCGCCCTGCTGGACCGTCTCATCGATCTCGCGCTGCAGCGGCACGAAGACCGCAAACGATCGCGCAGCGATATCGAGGCTGTCCGTCGCGCGGAGGCGCCGGTTTAAGCAATGTTCAACCGAAAACATTCGTCCCCCATCCCGTCGCCCGTGATCAATCAAGCGGGCATCGTTGCGGCCCGGCTGCCCAAGCCATGGCGCTATCGGGGCTGGTTGAGCCTGATCCTGAAGGTTGCCGCCGTTATGGGTGGCCTCACCATCGGCGTCAGCGTCTTCCGCTCCCCGGTGTTCGCCGTTTCCGAGATTGAGATCACCGGGCTCCACCAACTGCCTCAATCTCGCATCAGCGAACGGTTCGATGTCCACGGCGCCAACATCCTGGCGCTGCAGACTGACGACCTGCGAACCGCTGCGTTGAAAGACCCGTGGGTACGGTCGGTGGGAGTGCAGCGGCGGCTCCCCGGGAAACTTTCCGTTGCCGTCACAGAGCGGGAAGCGGCGGCCGTATGGCAGGTGCAGGGAAGGCAGTTTCTGATCGACCGGGATGGCACCATCCTGGAGGAGACACGCAACCGGACCGGGCTTCCAGTCATCAGGGACCAGGACGGCTCGCTACCCACGCCCGGTGAAACGCGCAGTGCCGAAACGGTTGCGCTGGCCCGCACCCTGATGGAGGTGGTCCCCAATGAGCTGGGCGAAAAGGCCGTCGACTTCGAGTATTTGAGTTATGGGGGCCTGGTGGTGGAGACAGATAGAGGCCACCGGGCACGTTTCGGGGACGCCTCAGACTTCCAGTGGAAGCTGGCAATCTGGAAAGCGGTCCTTAAGGAAGCGGACGCCCAGCAGATGAAGGCCACCCACATCGACCTGCGCTTCGGCGACCGTCCGTTCTTCCGTTCCTGATCAGAAAAAACCGAATCAAAGCCTGTTCCTAGATCGAGCTCCACGGAGATCTCCCGGTGGCCAAAGCCGCGCAATATGCAGCGATAGATGTCGGAACCACCAAGGTCTGTACTTTGGTGGGCCAGACCAACGCGTCCGGCGGGGTGGAGGTCGTCGGGGTCGGAGTCGTTCCATCCCGCGGTCTCCAGAAGGGGATGGTGGTCAACATCGACGAGGCCACCGACGCCATCCGGGCCTCGATCCAGCGAGCGGCCCATTCCAGCGGCGGGCAGATCCGCCACGCCTACCTCGGGATCACCGGCAGCCACCTCACCTCGGTGAACAACCGGGGGACGGTGACGATGGTCCGCCCTGACCGCCTGGTGGCTGGGGACGACGTCTCACGGGTCATGGAAGCGGCCCGCGCTACCGTCGGCGTTCCCAACAACCGGGAGGTCATCCACGTGTTGCCGAGGGGCTACACCCTTGACGGGCAGGAGGGAATCCGCAACCCCATCGGCCTGCACGGGTTTCGCCTTGACGTGGATGCTCACATCATCATGGGGGCACTGACGTCTATCCAGAACCTCACCAAGTGCGTCGAACAACTCGGTGTCACCGTGGACGACCTCGTGCTCGAACCGCTGGCCAGCGGGGAAGCCGTGCTGACCGACGACGAGCGAGAGAACGGGACCCTGCTGGTGGACATTGGCGGCGGAACCACCGATATCGCCGTGTTCCAGCAGGGCAGCGTGGCCCATACCTCCATCATCCCCATCGGCGGACACCAATTTACGCACGACCTCGTCATCGGCCTGCGGGCGCCCTATGCGGCGGCAGAGGCCGCCAAGATCGCGCACGGGACGGTTGAACCTGATGGCGTGGGCGAGGACGAGATGGTGGAACTGAGCGCGTTTGGCGATACCGCAAAACGCCCGGTTTCCCGGCGTTTGATGGCGGACATCCTGCGGGCGCGGTTCGACGAACTGGTGGAGTTGGTGCAGGCTGAGGTACGGAAAGCCGGGTATCTGGGCCTGCTCCCCGCCGGCGCGGTGTTGACCGGCGGCTCCTCCGGCCTGGGACATCTGACTGAAGTGGCCGAGCACTTGTTCAACATGCCCGCCCGGATCGGCCGCCCTACCGGCGTTTCGGGCCTAACCGACTCCATCAGCGCCCCCGCCTTCGCCACCAGCGTCGGACTGCTGTTGTGGGCGGCGCGTTTCGGCGATCAGGAGGGGCGTGCCCAGAGCGGGTTCTCCCTCACTGAATGGATCCAAAACCTCCTGACGTTGCTGCGGAGTAGGAATTAGCTGACAGGAAAGGGGTAATTGCGCACATGTCGGGGGCGGTGGAATTCTGGGGCAGGCGTGCAGAGGGCAGCAGCCCTTTGCTGGGAGAGGGGGCGAAAGTTGGTACTCAACGCCGCCTCGTCACGCTGGTCCAAACAGGTACAGGCAAGGCCGGGATCGGCTGCACAACTCGGCAGCGTGGTAGCATTCTTGGAGTGCCCGCTTGAGCGGGGAAGGAAGGACAACCGATGGCAACACGACGAGAAACCGGCGCCGCAGACGACCGCCAGGCCAACATCAAGGTCCTGGGGGTGGGCGGCGGCGGCTGCAATGCTATCAACCGCATGATCGAGGAGCGCATCCAGGGGGTTGAATTCATCGCCCTGAACACCGACTCCCAGGCGCTGATGCGCTCGCAAGCGCCCATCAAGATCCGGATCGGGGAGAACCTGACCCGCGGCCTTGGCTCCGGCGGTGACCCGGCCAAGGGCGAAAAGTCGGCACGAGAAAGCCGTGACGAACTGGTGGAAGCCCTGCGGGACGCGGACATGGTGTTCATCACCGCCGGGATGGGTGGCGGCACCGGCACGGGCGCGGCTCCCATCGTGGCGGAGGTCGCGAAAGAACTCGGAGCGCTCTCGGTGGCGGTGGTCACCCGTCCCTTCAGCTTCGAGGGGAACAAACGGCGTGCCACCGCTGACGACGGCATCCAGCGGCTTCAGGAGCACGTCGACACCCTGATCGTCATCCCGAACGACCGGCTGCTCGCCATCACCGACAAGCGCCTCCCCCTGGCCGAGGCCTTCAAGATCGCCGACGACGTGCTGCGCCAAGGTATCCAGGGCATCTCCGACATCATCACCATTCCTGGCGACATCAACGTCGACTTCGCCGACGTGAAGTCGGTGATGCAGAACGCCGGACATGCGCTGATGGCGGTTGGCTGGGGCAGCGGCGAGGACCGGGCCTCCGAAGCGGCGCGGGCCGCCATCTCGAGTCCGCTGCTGGACGTGGCCATCGACGGCGCATCGGGCGTGCTGCTCAACATCACCGGTGACGAGACCATGACTCTCCACGAGGTGAATACCGCGGCGGAGATCATCGCGCAGGCGGTGGACCCCAACGCCAACTTCATCTTCGGCACCGTGACCGACCCCCGAATGGAAGGCAAGCTCAAGATCACCCTCATCGCCACCGGCTTCAAGGGCCAGACCATGGGCGCCCGCATGGTGGCCCCCGAGCCGCTGCGCGACGAGACCAATGTCCGGCGCATTGCCCCCCGCCCCGAGGAAACGCCGGCGGCCGACGACCTGGACATCCCGCCTTTCTTGCGACGAGCCCGCTCCATCAACAGCTGACCGGCAACCCCAGATTGGGGGAATGGTCGACTCCAGGCACAGGAGCAGGTTTTGCACCGGCTCCTGTTTGCCCGTTCCATTCTGGCATTCCACTCCAGCCCCGGATTTGGAGGAATGGCGATACCCCGCCTGTTCTCCATCTTGGCAGCATTGATTGTGGGTGCGACCGCATGGTTGCCGCCGGCGCTCCCAAGTGCTGGTGCAGCTGACAGTATCGTGCTGCCGGCGAGGCGGTTTGTACCTACGACGCCGGTGGGAAGCGGGGGTAGCCTCAGCCTATCGTCCACCTTCGACGTCACCCTTTCCTCGGCCGCCAGTGCGCCGTTGCAACCGCTCGGTTACGAAGACGGGGCAGTGCCCGGAATCCCCCTGGGGTCGCCGTCGACGGTGTCCAGTGGAACTCACACCGGATCCGGAGGAATCACGGTTACCAGCGGCTACACCGCCAAGCCCGGCCTGCGCTGGCTGTCATTGAAGGCCGTCCTGGGCCCTCCAGATCAGCCGCTGGCAAGCCTCGATCTGAGGCCATACGTGGTGATGGACGAACTCGCGAGCGGCTTCAACGTTAAGGTGTATGCTCCTCCGGGCATCGCGCCAGCCCTAGCCACGAGCTACGCTGAGGGCTACGAGGCGGCTTGGAAGCAGATCGGGCGCTGTTTGACTCGTTCAACGACAAAACATACCTCATCTACCTCGCCGGTGACCGTGATGTTTATGAACAGGGGATGATCGGGTTCTTCAACGTCCTGCCGGACCAGGCGGCGGCGCTTAAGGCCCAGACCGGGGGGCTCAACTCAGCTTCATTGAACGCCATGATCTTGTACTTGGGGACCAGCACCCAGCCAGCGGTCCCGGTTGACTATCGGCCACGAATACGCAGAAAACCGCTTTGCAGCGTTGGCCTCCGGCAACCAGGGATCCGGGTGGTTCTGGGACGGGATGGCGGATCTGCTGGGTCTCCGCGTCGGGGAAAGCTTCGCCGATGGCCGCTGTGAGGGCGAAAGGTTCCGTTTGAGCCGATGGACCGGCGCCATGAACGCCCTCAAGGAAAGCCGCTACCTGCCGTTGACCGGCATCGAAACGCGCAGTCAGTGGCTGGCCAACGCGTCGGACCCCGCCAAGTGGTCGCTCCAATATGCCCAAGGGCAGGTGGCGGTGTCCTATTGGGAACAGCGCTTTGGGCTTGCCTCACTGGTCAAGATGGTCAAGCAGCCCAAGACGGCCGGGCAGCTCGGCACCGCACTGCAACAGGTCACCGGGTTGTCCATGGAAACGTTTGAGCAGGAGTTCCTTTCGGCCGCCAGACCTTTCGCAGCCGCACCCTCCCCTCCTGTGCCGGTCACGGTCCATCTCGATCCGGCGGGCGTCACCGCCCAAACGACGATCTTCTTCGACACCCTCTATGGCGACGTCCCCACAGGATCACGGTTCCGCACCCCGCGCTGCCTGGCGCCGGGAGACTACCAATTCGAAGTCATGAGCGACGGGACCGTCCGAATCCTTGATGGAAAGACCACGTTGGTGCGATCGGCCGTCACCTACTCAGCGTCGTTCACCAAAGGCCGCATCTTCGCGGTTATCTCGTCCCCCGCCTACAGGGGCCTGGGTGGGTCCGGCGGTTCCGAACAACTCATCATGCGGGCCATCTTCGGCCGCTCCGCCGCCGAAAGCCGGGTGTTCGTGCCGGCCACTCCGGCCGCCAGCGGCGCGCATCTCACCGGGACCCAGGCCTCCGAGGCCGGTTCCGATTTCGAGCCTCAACTGGCGGAGGACCTGGACGCCGTCAACGAACTCCCGCCAGGCGACTGCTCGGACGCGTGGCCCGACCGCAACCGGATCAGCGCCGCCACCCAGAGCAACTGGCCCCAGGGCCCGTTCCTGGGCGGGCCATCTCACGGCAGCTCCCTGCCCACCCTGACCGCCACCCTCGCCTGGTCGAGCCCAAAGGTGTTCACCCAGTACCAACTCCAGGTCATCCCGGCGAACAATGATGGTCCGGCCCTCAATCTGATACGCAACCGGGAATCCAGTTTCGTGGTCGAGGCGCCGGATATGGACCGGGGTCCGTATATCCTGCTCCCGGCGATGAGTTACACCTGGCGGGTGAGGGTGTCTGCCTCACCCATGGGACTGGGCGAGCACGACACCGGGTGGGACGCATGGTCGGAAACGCGTTCTTTCCGGACTCCGCTGCGAGACGCGTCCCGCATCACGCCGGCAGCGCCAACGAACGAGTCCTCCACCACCGCAGCGCCCCAAACGCTGCGATGGGAAAACGCGGACCGAGATGTGTTCTATTACGAGGTGCAGATGAGTCCGGACCCCAATTTTGAAACCGAGCCCGCCAAAGCGGTCACCTTCGTCTGGTCCAACTTGGTGCATGGGGCCATCGCCACGCCGCACAACAGTTGGACCACGCCCGTTCTTACGCCCAGCACCACCTACCACTGGCGGGTCCGTCCCCGGATCCAGGGCGACGGCGTCCCGGTGGCATGGAGTCAACGGGCCAGCTTCACCACGTCAGGCAATTGACGGCCGCTTATCCTCCAGGCGGGGCGCTCATCCCCGAGTTATCCACAACATGTGCTTTCGGTGCTTGACAAAGCGCAATATATGGTGTAGCGTACGCCCATATTCCATTGTGGCCGGTAGCGTCCCGGCGATGGGCATGCAGGGGACCGGCCAGGCCTCTCCGCTCGGCCCAGACTCAGGAGGTCCGAAGGAGCAGGGGTCATGAGGTGTCCGTATTGCCATCACCCAGACTCCAGGGTCATCGACTCCAGAGATGTCGACACCGGCATCCGGCGGCGCCGCGAATGCGTGGAGTGCAAGTCGCGCTTCACCACGTACGAGCGGATCGAAGCGCAGGCGCTCTACGTCATCAAAAAGGACGGGCGGCGGGAGGAATTCGACCGGACCAAGCTGCTGTCGGGGCTCCGCATCGCCTGCGCCAAACGGCCCTTGCCCATCGGGACGGTGGAGCGGTTGGTCAACGACGTGGAGTCGGACCTGCGGCGCCTGGGGCGCACCGAAGTGGCCAGCACAATGGTGGGCGAGATGGTGATGGAGAGGCTCAAAGTGCTCGACCACATCGCCTATGTACGGTTTGCCAGCGTCTACCGGGAGTTCACCGACCTCGAAACGTTGCGGCGGGAGGTCGAGACACTGGCCTCGGGCCGGGAGCGCCCCTCGGCACCCAATCAACTCCCCCTGTTGCCGCCCGAACCGCTGGCCCTGGGCCGGCGGCGACGACGGCCGGCAGGTCAGCCTTGAACCCTGCGAGGAGGCGTTCAGCATTGGGGGTCGGACACTGGAGTGCAGGAAGCGAAGCCATCCTGCTTGACCTGAGCGAGTCGAAGGGCCGGGGGCCGGGGGCCTGGGGGCTGGGGGCAACCGCTGAGAAGGAGCATTCAGTTCTGAATAGATGCCGTTAGCAGGAGGTAGAGGCCATGCAATCCCAGTTCACAGGAGAGGGCGAGGAGCCCACCACCAGCGGGAATGTGCCATCGGATCCCGGGCAGGCCGCTGCCGGCGATGGAGTGACGCCGGCCGGGCAACCGGACGACCGGGTGTGGGCCGAGCCCCATGTGGCGGCGAAGGCGATCTTCACCGAGCTGTTCCGGGCCGGGGGCAAGAACGAGAATGAACTGGAACAGTTGCTGGGAGCCCACGCCACCACCATGGGCTGGGCCGTCTATTGGGCCAAGGAGGGCTTCCTCACTCAGGTCGCCGACAGCAGGGGAAAGACCTTTCAATTGTCTAACCGCGCCGTCATGGAACTTGAGTTGGGCTGAAGGCCGGCCCGGACCCCGGCCAGGGGGACCGGCGAGACATCACCGGATTCATTCATCTATTTTGGGTAATGGTAACGCCAACACGGAGAGGGCAAGATGACCATCAAAGAGCACAGCGAAACCAGCGTGGGGACCGAAGGCGCCGGCCGGTCCCAGGAGAATACCTGGTCGGTGGCCGACCTCGCCGCCCGGGTCCACATCCTGGGCGGCGCCGTCGAACGCATCGCAGCAGAGGTGGCTGCCAAGCGGGCCGGCGTCTCGGTGGCCCCGGCGCCCGGCGCTCAGGCGGAGGCCGGCGCCGCGATACCAGTAGCTCCGTCCCGCGTCAGCGGCGACCCCCGGCTGACGCCCCAGGCCACCACCGTCCTGGAAAAGCGCTACATGAAGAAGGACACCCAGGGACGGCTGGTGGAACGCCCGGCCGAGATGTTCCGGCGGGTCGCGCAGAACCTCGCTCAGAACGAGCGCTTCTACAACCCTCACGCCGATGTGGATGCCTGGTCCACCGAGTTCTACCACATGATGGCCAGCCTGGATTTCCTGCCCAACTCTCCGGCCCTGGCCAACGCCGGGCGGGAGTTGCAGCAACTCTCCGCCTGCTTTGTCCTCCCGGTGGAGGACGCACTGGACCGCATCTTCGACTCCGTCAAGCAGGCTGCCCTGATCCATAAAACCGGCGGCGGCACCGGCTTCTCCTTCGGCCGGCTGCGCCCCACCAACGACATCGTGGCTTCGACGGGACAGGTGGCCAGCGGCCCGGTTTCCTTCATGCGGGTGTTCGACGCCGCCACCGAGGCCATCAAGCAGGGCGGCATGCGGAGGGGCGCCAACATGGGCATCCTGCCGGTGACCCACCCGGACATCATGGACTTCATCACCTGCAAAGCCGACATGGTGTCCATCACCAACTTCAACATCTCGGTGACGGTCACCGAGGAGTTCATGCAGGCCGTGGAACGGGACGGGGAGTACGACCTCATTAACCCCCGCACCGGCCAACCCAGCGGGCGGCTGCGCGCCCGGGCCGTGTTCCAGAAGATGGTGGACAACGCCTGGAAGAATGGCGACCCCGGCATCGTGTTCATCGACCGGGTGAACCGGGACCATCCGACCCCCCACATTTCGCCGGTGGAGAGCACCAATCCCTGCGGCGAGCAGCCGCTGATGCCCTACGAATCGTGCAATCTTGGTTCGTTGAACCTGGCCCGCATGGTCCGTCCCACCGCCGGCGGCAGCGTATCCTCCGGCTGGGGCTCCAACCCGCAGGAACGGGTCGATTGGGACAAGCTGGGCGCCGTGATCCGGCTCGCGGTGCGGTTCCTGGACAACGTTATCGATATGAACCACTACATCGTCCCCGAGATCGAGGTGGTGACCAGGGCCACCCGCAAGATCGGGCTGGGGGTCATGGGCTGGGCCGACATGTTGCTCCAGTTCGGAATCCCCTACAACTCGGAAGCGGCGCTGCGGCTGGGCGAGCGGGTGATGGAGTACATCAACCAGAAGGCCAACGAAGCCTCGCTGGAACTGGGGCGGGAGCGGGGCGCCTTCCCCTCCTGGGAACACAGTATCTACGACTACCCGGGCGGCCCCCGTTACCGCAACTCCACCCGCACCACCATCGCGCCCACCGGCACCATCTCGTTGATCGCAGGGGCTTCCAGCGGCATCGAGCCCATCTTCGCCCTGTGCTTCCAGCACCACGGCCTGGAGGGCGCCATCAAAGAGCGGTTCGTCAACCCCATCTTTGAACAGGTGGCCAAGGAACGGGGCTTCTACATCGACGACGTCATGGATGCGGTGGCCGCCCACGGCTCGTGCCACGGGGTGGCGGGCATTCCGGAGGATGTGCAGCGGGTGTTCGTCACCGCCCACGATGTGGACCCTCTGTACCATGTGCGGATGCAGGCGGCCTTCCAGCGCCACACCGACAACGCCGTCAGCAAGACCATCAACTTCCCCGCCTCGGCCACCGAAGACGACGTGGCCAACGCCTATAAGCTGGCCTACCGCGAGGGCTGCAAGGGCATCACCATCTATCGGGACAGCAGCCGGGCCGGCCAGGTGCTGACCGCGGGCAGCGGCTCCGGGTCCCAGGCGCCGGCCGAGACCGAGACCAGGCTGGTGGAGAGCAGCCAGCGGGCGCTGGTCCACTGGGAGGATGCCGTGGCGCCCCGGCCCGACGTGCTCAACTCGAAAACGATCAAGCAGGCCTCGCCCTTCGGCAACCTGTACGTCACCGTATCCGAGTGGGAGGCGGGCGACCCCTTCGAGGTGTTCGCCACCATCGGCAAGGCGGGGTCCGACGTGCAGGCCATGACCGAGGCCGCCTGCCGGGCGATATCGCAGATGCTGCGGCTCTCCTCTCCGCTATCCCGCCGCGAGCGGCTGATGCTGATGATCGAACAGTTCGAAGGGATCGGGGGCTACGCCACCACCGGCTTCGGCAGCGCGCGGGTGCGCTCGATTCCGGACGCCATCGCCAAGGCGCTGCGGCGCTATCTGGGGGAGAACTTCTCGGAACTCGAGGTGGCGGTCCACGACAAGACGATGCCGCTGCGCCGCTCCTCGGGACAGGCCGCCCTCGGCGACCTGCTCAAACCGGACAGGGCGTACGTGCCGCACCTGGGCGCCATCTGCTCGGACTGCGGGCAGGCGTCGGTGTACATGGCCGAAGGGTGCATGACGTGTCAGGAGTGCGGATGGAGCCAGTGCTAGCAGGAAGGGAGCGTCGTGGGGCGATGTGCCGGAAGGCGGCGGCAACGCATTACTCCGGTGGTATCTCAACCCGCGCTGCCCGCCGGTTCCGTGGTGGTACGAGTTCAGACTCGGGGTTCAGGCACGGGGGTGCAGGGGGCGAAGCCCCTGTTTGTCCTGAGCTTGTCGAAGGTCCGGGGGCCTGGGGGTGTTCCCCCAGAAACAAAACCGTCTCCTTTCTTGGGGGGTGGAGCAAACGATCGAAGGGCAGCCTCCCTCATGTCTGAACAGATACCCGTGGTTTGGGGCCGCAGGACCGATCGGCAGGCCCACCGGCGCCCGGAGTACCCGGCGCCGGTGGGCCTGCCGGGACTGGCGTGACACGCAGTCCGGCCGCTCTGAACAACTGGCGGCAACTGCCGTTCCAGGTCTACCTGTCCCACGCCCACGAGGATTTCCTGCTGGTGGAGCGGGTGTGGCGCATCCTCGACCACATCGGGATCCGCTCCTTCATGTACGAACACTTCCCCCACCCCGGCCGCACTCCCTGCGACGCGGTGCTGGGCGCCATCGAGGATTCCGCCCAGGTGGTGCCGTTCCTCACCGCCGCCGGGGTCAGGTCGCCCTGGCTGCAGCAGGAGTTGGGCGCCGCCATCGCGCTGGGCAAGCCGTTGCTGCCGGTGGTGCAGGTGGACGCCGTGCAATCACCGGGGTTCACCGACGTCCAACAGCCGGTGCTGCTGGACGTCCGCCACCCCGAGCTGGCCATCGGTCACCTGCTCTGGCTGCTGCGGGTCGACTTCGAAGTGTTCGATGGCCGGGTGACGGTGGAATGCCCTGCATGCCACGTTTACTCCGAAGCGGCGCTGCCCTCGCTCCAGGCGGTCCGCCGGGCAATGGACGGCAACCACCTGTTGGAGGGCGTCGCCTGCCGCTCCTGCGGCGCCGCCGCCCGGTTGTCGCCCTGGACGCTGGAGCCGGTCAGCGAGCAGATGGCGTTGGGCCGCGCCTGGCCGGAGTAAGAAGAACCCCTTCGGGGTGATCAATCGAATTGAACTGCGGGGGCACATCCCCCGCACCCTTTGGGAAAGGGCTCCGCCCTCTCCACTCCCGCGACCGGCACTGCAGGAGCGGCTGCCAAACGGCGGCCGCCCTGCCCTCCGTGCTGGTTCGGCCTTACGGCGTCCGGGGCACTCCAGGAATGTTGGGGATGCCACCCGGAAGCCCCGGGATGTTGGGAACGCCGCCGGGTGCGCCGGCGCCGGGAATGGTCACGGGCTGCGAAGGTAGGTTGAAATCGGCATCCAAGACGGTGGTCGAGAAAGACGTCGCCTCCATCACCGCTCCCGCCGACTCCACATAGAGCGGAACGCCACCACTGGTCATGCACATGAGGGCCGTCTGCCCTTCCACGGCGGTCCGGAAGCAGAAGGTCGACTGCCCCGCCACCTGCCGGGTTCCCTGGGACGTGGTGCCGGCCAGGTCGGGGGAGAGGTTCTTCTTGAGCATGTCTGCCACCGATGGCTGGGAACCGGGCGACAGCATGCACATCGCCTGCCCACCGCTGATGCACATGTAGACACCTTCAGGCACCGAATACATCGACATCAACCCGGTCTGCCCCCCCCCCCCCCACCGCCGCGGAAATGTCGACCCGGGTCTTGGGCGGTTTGACATACACGGTCTGTTCGCCCGACAATCCCTGGCCGCCCGCGTTGCCGGAGACCTTATAGGTCACCTTGAAGCTGGCGGTTCTGGCCGTAGTGAACAGCGCAGCCAAGTTCAGCCCGGCGGGCGTGGCGGTCGGAGCCGGTGTGCTGGTGGGGGCCGGAGCGCTCGCGGTGGGGGCCGCAGGAGGCGCGGCCTCGCTGGGGTTAGGAGGACGAGTCCGGAGATGAACAATCGTTTTACAGTGGAGGAACTCCTCTCAAGGGGAGATAAACAAGGCAGGGGTGAACGCCGGTGGCGGCGTCTGTGCTATTGGCTCGAGGGCGCGCCTCGAAGGGGCGCCGCCCGCACCTCAGGGTGAACCCCGAGCGGCTACTCTGAGGCGCCGGACCTCCTCAAGGTGCTCGGATTCATGGCCCACGATGGTCTCGGCGATCTGCTGGAAGGTCCGGGGGCCCCGTTCCTCATGCACCCCGGTCCGGGCCCATCCCTCTGCCGGGAGCCTGCGCAGCAGTTCGATATCCCGTTGCCGGAATTCGACGTAGCGCATGAGGACGGCGGGGAGGATATCCTCCGCGTAGCTCTTCTCCACGACCAGGGCGTTCTCGTTAAACGCAGGCAGGAACGGGTTGTCCTGGGTGGCAATCAGTTGCAGCCGTTCGCCCAGCCGCTCGGCTGAATCCCGGAGGTGGCAAACAATCTCTTTGATGTTCCATTGCCCTGGAGCGGGCCGCCACAGGGCTTCCGCCTCCGAAAGGGGTATCACCTGGGCGTACACCTTGGACGGGAAGCCCGATAAGAGGGCAATGATACGGTCTGGGTTCATCGAAGGGGTCTCCAAACGTGACGCAGGCTGTACCTGATTGTAGGGGCAGAGCGCCGCAGGAACAAGATGCCGAGGCATGGGGTGTATAATGGGGCGTCGCACAGCGGTACCTCCCATGATCCAATCGCCTTCCTCCGCCCCCACCGAAACCCCTGACGGCCAGATCACCGCGAATGTGGCCGGCGTTATGCGGCGCATCGCTCACGCGGCGGAACGGGCGGGGCGGCCGCCGGATGTGGTGACGCTGGTGGCGGTGAGCAAGACCTTCAGCGCCGCCCACGTCGCCGCGGCCCATCAGGCGGGCTTGCGCCACTTCGGCGAGAACTGGATCCAGGAGGCGGCGGGCAAACTGCCGGCCCTGGCCGGCCTCTCGCCCCGCCCGGTGTGGCACATGATCGGACACCTCCAGACCAACAAGGTAAAGCAGGCCCTGGAGCTTTTCGACCTCATCGAAAGCGTGGATTCGACCCACCTGGGAGAGGCCATCGCCCACCGCGCCGGTGATCGGAGTATTCCGGTGCTGCTCGAGGTGAACGTGGGCGGGGAACCCAGCAAGCACGGCTTTCGGCCAGCCGAAGTGGCCACCGCCTGCGCCACCCTGCGGCAACTGCCTCAACTCGAGGTGCGCGGGCTGATGACGGTGGCCCCGGAGGTCGATGACCCCGAGCAGGCGCGCCCCGTGTTCCGGGAACTGCGCCGACTGCGGGATGAACTGGGCCTGGCCGAGTTATCCATGGGCATGACCGGGGACTTCGAGGTGGCCATCCAAGAGGGCGCCACTTTGGTACGGCTGGGGCGGGCGATTTTCGGGGCGCGGCCCGCCGTCGTGGCGGCCGGTTGAGGATGATCTTTTGGCTATGCTAAACAGCCTGGCCGTCATCGGCGGCGGCGTGATGGGTGAGGCGATCCTCAAACGGCTGATAGCGGCGGGCCTGGTCGAAGCCCGTCAGGTCCGGGTGGCCGAGGTGGTGCCCGGCCGCCGCGAGTTCCTGCAGGCGACCTATGGGGTATCGGCCGCCGCCGAACCGGCCATCGCAGCCGCCGGGGCCGAAACAGTGGTGGTCGCGGTGAAGCCGCAGAACCTGGCGGAGGCCTTGTCGGACCTCAAGGGACGGTTGACCCCGGACCAACTGCTGCTGTCCATTGTGGCCGGCGCCACCATCAGCGCCATCAGCCTGGGCACGTCCCACGAGGCCGTGGTCCGGGTGATGCCCAACACCCCCGCCCAGATAGGCCAGGGTATGAGCGTGTGGACCGCCGCACCGGCGGTCACGGACGCCCAGAAGGCCAATGCCAGGGCTCTGCTCGGTGCGCTGGGCCGGGAGATCTACGTTTCCGCCGAGCACTACCTCGATATGGCCACCGCGGTCAGCGGCAGCGGGCCCGCCTATGTGTTCCTAGTGCTGGAGGCGCTGATCGACGCCGGCGTCCATATCGGGCTGCCCCGGGACATGGCCGGGTTGCTGGCCCTGCAGACGCTGCAGGGGTCGGCCATTTACGCCGCAGAAACCGGCGCCCACCCGGCGCACCTGCGAAACCTGGTCACCTCCCCCGGCGGCACCACGGCGGCGGCGCTGCTGGAACTGGAAGCAGGCGCGCTGCGGGCGGTGTTCACCAAAGCGGTGGCCGCCGCGTATCACCGGGCCCAGGAATTGGGCCGCGCGGAGACCCATTGACGATCTTCCTGGTCCGCTTCGTCGAGATCCTGACAACGGTGCTCACCTATGCCATCTTTTTCCGGGCCATCCTCTCCTGGTTCCCGATCCCGGCCGACAACCCCATCGTGCAGTTGGTGCACCAGATGACGGAGCCGGTGCTGGCCCCCCTGCGCCGGGTGATCCCACGGGTCGGCATGATCGACATCACCCCGCTGGTGGCGCTGCTGCTGCTGCAAGTGGTGGGAGAGATGATCATCAGGGTGCTTTAGCCCCCGGCGTGCCGAGGCGTTCCAGGACCGTCTCGGGAGCGCTGGTCTCCACCTGCAGCACCTTGTTCCTGGTTTTCACCCCCCGCTGGACCGATAACGCGGACCGAGGCAATCCCAACACAGCGGCCAGGAGTTCGATCACCGCCCAATTGGCGCGGCCGTCCAACGCCGGCGCCTGGACCCGCAGCCACAGCACTCCGCCGCTCCAGCCCACCACCTCGGTGCTGCTTGCCCCGGGTTGGACCCGGACTGAAATCGTCACCGTTGGGTGGGCGCTCAATTGAAGACCCCCTCGGTTGGTGTGGCCCCAGCCCCGGCACCGCCATGAACTCTGTATAATGGCCCCATCACCTTCGGGACTCCTCCCATCCCGACACCCGGGAACTCCCCATTCTTCCAGGACTCAGGTGGCCGAACCCCTTTCCCTGCGCCTCAACATCCAATCGGGCGTCGCCCACGAGGACGGTCCGTTCACGCGGGTGCACCCCCTCAGGGACGGTGAACAGCGCGCCTACCTGATCCTGGTGGCGGAAGCCCGAGGTCCGGACCCCGAGGACGCCAGCAGTTGGGCCATGGACCGGGTCTACGCCGAATTCGGCGCCCGCCACCGTTCGGCAACCGGGCGCCTCCAGGAAGCCCTCAAGGGGATCCATGATGCCCTTGCCAAGGACAACTCCCTCGTGTTCAGCAATGAGCGGACCTTCCTCAGCCTGGTATGCGGTTACCTCCGGGGGCAGGACCTCTACCTGGCCCATGTCGGGCCCGCGTTGGGCTACGTCATCGGGCCCGCCGGGGTCCGGCCGCTGGCCCCCACCGCCGGACACGACGGCAACTGGCTGGGCGAATCGCAGGTTCCCAACATCTGGGTCCGCCACCACCGCATGGAACCGGGGGAGATCCTGTTGCTGGCGGGTTCCGAGCTGGGCGCATCCCCCGCCGGAGTGCTGGCAGCGTTCCAGGACCGCATCGAAGCCGGCATGGCGGAAGTGTATCGCAAAACCCGGACGCAGCGCGCGTTCGGGGCGCTGGCGGTGGCCCTCCGTGCCCCCGAGGCGGCTGATGAAGACGGGGAACCGGGCGCCGGCCGGGAGGAAGCTCCCTACCGCTATCGCAGTCAACTGACGGCCCCCGGCGGCGCCCGGCCCGTGAACAGCCCCCCGGATCACCAGCCCGATAGCTACCCGCTGCTGCCGGGCCTCGACCTCGATATCTCCATGCGCCCGCCACCCCGGCGCGTCAGCAAATGGGCCACCCAATTGCTGACGCCGAAACTGCTGGCCGCGGTGCTCACCCTGTTCATCCTGGGTGGGTTGGCGTTGGGAGTCCAGGCGATGGCCCAGGGCATGAGCGAACAATCCCGGCAGCAGACTGCGGCACTGCTGGGGCAAGCCCGCTCACTCTGGGACCGGGCCAAGGGC